>JAOZUO010000357.1 GCA_029938605.1 Deltaproteobacteria bacterium
AGCGGAGCCGCACGCGCGGGGTGCCCCGGTATGGCACCGTGAGCACCACCGTGCTAAGGAGCGGCTGGATCGTCCGATTCCAGCCCGGCGGAATCACGTGGTACATGCGGATGGGCAGCACCAGCCGATAGCCTCGCTCTACGCCGACCTTCAGATTGTAGTCGTCACGGATGATGGCGGTCTTCCCGGGCCCAATGGTGGGCGGGTGGGACCAGCCGCGAAACCCGAGCCCCAGCATCTTCGGCGCCCTGCCAGGCCCGTGGGGCGGCAGGTAGAACTCCTCCCCCACGAGCTTCAGGGAGTCATCGAAGCCGTGGGTCTGGCCGTCCACGACCCGCGCCTTCACGGTCACCTTCAGCCCGAGCCCCTTCTGGGTGGCCTGCACCACGCGGACCCACACATCGTACCGGATCCCGTGCAGGGTCACCGTCCGACGCTGACACCCGTGGGAGCAACTGCCGTACTGGCATCGGACCTGGCACCCATCCGTGAAATCTCCCCGATAGATGCGATTTGTCCAGGCATTCCGCCCCGCCTGGGCCTCCCCCACGCACAGGAATCCGAGCAGGATCATGGACGTGAGCAGCATCTTCATGGGCCCTATGACAATCGCCGCACCCCAAAGTTCTCCCAGGGATGAAAAGAGGGACGTAATGAACTTGTTAACTACGCCCCCATACCCTTTGGGTCAGGTGGGGCTGCCGTAGGCGGGCCAGGGTTTGATGTAGGCTTGGCGTATGATGTGCTCGTCGGGGATGCGATGGGGGCGAGGACCCAGATCGTCCGAGCCGCCGTGGGTGAGATCGCGGGCGAGGGAAGCCAAGGCGGTGCGCGCGGCGGCGAGCTGCCAGGGGCCGAAGATGGTATAGCCGGCCTCGTAGTGCTGGACCTGGTACTCCTCGAAGGTCGTCAGGTACCCGGCGTAGGCGTTGGCGTAGGGGTTGATCACCACTGCCTCGATGCCGGCGGGAGCCAGTTCCTCCAATAGCGTTTGGCGAAGACGTCGACCGGCCACGGTGGATGGCTCGAAGGGGACCGCCGCAATGGCCAACGGGCCGATACAGACGATCTGGACCGGCACGATATGTGGAACCCAGGGGGTGGAATCCAGCGCGCCTTCCTTGATGAGGCTCTGTACGTACCGGAAGATGGGGTCCACCGGCAGGGACATGGAGGCGCGCATGCCGAACACCCCCATGAGTCGGCCGTCCAGACCCCGACCGAGCTCGAGCATGGGCCACTGGGGATCGTGACTGCGGACTCCTCGAAATCCGCGAACGACGTCCGCCGCGCGAACCACGCCATTGCAGAGCTGGGTGATCCACGGCATCGGATACAGCGGGCCCGGGCCCTCGGCCGTGCCCAGGGCCATGGACACCCCGAGGCGCGCCGCGCGAGTGGTGGCCGGAGCGCCGGGGTGCGCGGTGAACCGTGGGTCGATGGGCGCCGCGGCAAAGTCCACGTAGCGAATGGCTGCCGCCAACGTCCCATCAATGGGGAGCCCGCGGTCACCTGAGAAGATCCGGTGGGCG
Organism: Deltaproteobacteria bacterium; assembly: GCA_029938605.1. Taxonomy (GTDB): domain Bacteria; phylum Myxococcota_A; class Polyangia; order HGW-17; family JAJRWW01; genus JAJRWW01. The sequence continues at coordinate 1,533 of JAOZUO010000357.1, forward strand.
TGGTCGGCCTCCACGTCCGCCACCCAGGCGGCGTTCTCATAGTCGTCGGCGAAGCGCCCCACCACCAGGCCACGATCTTTGTCCAGGCGGTGGTTGGGCGACACGTCGCCGGTGGCCTCTTGCGCGAAGATGCCGAAGGCGTCCGCGCGGGACTCGAAGGCTCCGCAGGCCAGCCCCTTGTGGTCGGGGTGCAGCTTGCGGTTCTCCGAATGCACGCAGGTGCCGTGCAGCGGGAACCAGCTGACCATACCGCCCTGCCCGTTGCCGGACTCGGGAGCGTGGGCATCGGGATCGGGGTCGAAGCGCAGGACCTTCATGGTAGCGTCCACGGCCTCGGCGCGGTGATCGTAGTCCACGGGGGCCACGTCGTTGTTGCGGTTGTAGGCGAACCACGAACGGTTGAAGGCGATGCCCGCGCTGGGCGGCACGTCCCCGGTCTGCAAGGACAGACGCCCCGGCTGACGGGCACCATCGGCTTGGACGATGGCCTCGACGATGCCTCGAACGACGACGTCGAACACGCGCTGCGAAAAGCCGGGCCCCCCAATATTGATCCAAAAATAGTGGGAGTACCCGGCCGGAGCGCTGTGGGTGTGGGTGGCGGTCAGCATCACCCGTGCCTCGTCGAGCTCCAGCTCCGGGTAGTCGCGGATCAGCGTATCCATCACGCCGAACCTCACAGCCTGGGACATGAGCAGCAGGTCGGCGCAAACGTACGCGAACCGTCCACCGCTTTGGTCACGCACGACCATTGCGCGAGCGTACAGCGGCTCGGCCACGCCCTCGGTGCGGTTGTAAAACATGCCCCAACCGAGCATGGCCATGTCCGGCTCCCAGACGGTGATGTCCGCGCGCGCGAAACCAACTTCAAAGCTCGTCGTCATACCCAAAATTCTCCCGGAAAATCACCTTCGGTAGCAAACGACCGACCAGAGAACCAGGCATTACCATGTTCTGCCTGGTCGCCATAGGAGGATACTCTATGTTTCAGCGTA
>JAOZUO010000358.1 GCA_029938605.1 Deltaproteobacteria bacterium
CCGGCGGATGGTCCATAACCAGTGATCGGCGGACCACAGTCCGCCGGGGTTCCTGTCAGATCCCAATGTGCCTGTCAGGGACGACAGGTTGGGTTCTGTCTGCCCGAAATAATTCTCGAAAAGCGTCGAGACTGTCTTTCGTGAAGCATAGACAGTTGGTCTGGACCGATGTCGGAACTATCAGTCTGGCATGAGCCGGAAGTCGGGCAAGCGGCCGCAGGTTGTCGTGCAGGGCGGTCGCAAAGAAATCGCGGACCGAAAGTACTACGACGCCGCGAGTTCCTCGTATAGCCCGACATAGCGCAGGGTTTGCAGTGTTTGGGAGAATTTCACGACCGCACGCTTACGTGCGGCGGCCGAGTATGCGGCGCGCAGTTCCGAGTCTTTGATGATACCGGCCACACCCGGCCACACCCTGGGCCAGGTCGTCTGTGTCCCCTGAAGTCCCCTGGAGCCGCCAGGTAGCCGGCATAGGTGACCAACTAGAGCTTTTTTCATAATATCAAGGTGTTGCCGTTTTTTGTTTTTCGAGGGCGGCCAGGCGGCGCGGTGAATCCCAACAGAACGTCAAGCACGCTGGAGCGACTGCGCCAGTTCGGATCACGGTCGCTGCCTTCGATCACGGCAATGGCTCCCGTTCCACGCTGCAGTCGGCAGCGCTGGTTCGGCCAGAGCCAGAGCCATAGCCAACTCGAAGTGAGCTGACGCCAGGACCAGAGCCACACCAACGACGCACGGGCATCGGCCCCCGAGGCTTCTTCTTGCACGTGGCAAACAGCTCCAAATGGTCGTGGTGCACAATCCTGTTTACGATGATGGTGCCCAACAGTGAAACATAGAGCATGGCATGGACCGACTCCGGGTGTACGTAAGCCAGAAGCAGCTCAAATACGACATCTGTGTCGGCCGGTGGACTGATGCGGGGACTTTCCCCTCTCTGGCAGAGGCGAACAGCACCCTGCTTCCTAACGAAAACCGTATCCTGGAGCACGAGTGAGATAGTTGAATCAGGGCATCGGTTACCGTCTTTGGTATGGTTTCTGCTTGGACACTTCATAACACGAGCATCTCGGAGGAAACAATGGCGAGAATCCTGATCGGTGGTGCGGGCGGAGCTCCCGCCAATAACTTCATCATGTCTCTTCGGGCCTCCGGAGATGGGGACTACTTCATCGGCGTGTGCTCGGTGCCGTCAGATCTCTTCCTTGCCGACGTGGATGAGCGGTTTGTAGTGCCGTACGCAGTGGCGCCCGACTACATGGACCGCTTGGAGCCAATCATCCGCGCCACAAAGCCCGACTTGGTCCACTCCCAGCACGACTTCGAGGTCCGCAGACTTTCCCGGGAGCGTGATCGGCTCAGCGCTCTTGGGGTGAAATATCTATTCCCGGACGCGCAGACGGTGGAAGACTGTGTGGACAAAAACCGGTCTTACGAGATCTGGAAGAAGGCGGGAGTCCCGGTTCCAGAGACAGTGCTCGTCACCAGTGAGGACGACCTCAGAGCCGCCTTCGAGGAGTTCGGGGGCGAGGTTTGGCTTCGGGCCGTCGAGGGCGGCGGAGGAAAGGGCGCTCTCCCATCGGATAACTACGACTTCGCGAAGCTATGGATCGATAGGTTTGACGGCTGGGGACGGTTCACCGCGGCGCGATGCCTGACGCCACAATCCGTGACCTGGATGTCCATCTGGTACCAGGGTGAGTTGGTCGTCGCGCAGACCCGACGTCGCCGGAGCTGGAACTTTGGTGATCGGACACTCTCGGGGGTCACGGGGATCACCGGGGTCGGGGAGACGTTCTCCGACGCGGTCGTCACCGACACGGCCATCGCTGCCATCCAGGCTTTGGATACCCGACCAAACGGTATTTTTTCTGTGGACATGACCTACGACAAGCAGGGACGACCATTCCTGACGGAGATCAACATCGGACGATTCTTCACGACCCATTTCTTTTTCACTAAAGCGGGCGTGAACTTTCCAAAGATCTACCGGGATCTCGCGCTAGAAGGCCGTTTACCAGATTTAGAGCGAAAAATAAATCCTTTGCCCGACGGCCTGCTCTGGATTCGCGGGATGGACGTTGCGCCTCATTTAACCACTGTCGAGGAGCTCGAAGCCATTGAGAAGCAGCGTTAGCAGACCCTGTGCCTTTCTGGTCACCGGCGCCTCGGGTTTCATTGGCCGTCATCTGACCCGACTCCTGCGGCAACGATTCGACGAGAGCATCATCGTTGCCCAGCACCTGCCGGGCGAGCAGCTGTCGGTACTCGACAATCGCGTAACACCGTTGCCCTGTGATCTGGGGAGCCTTGGAAAGTCGTCCGAGGGGCGAACGTTGCCCAATCACTATGACGGCGTCTTCCACCTCGCAGCGTACACCCCGAAGGTCTCGACGCAGGAGGACGAGGATGCGGCAATCGAGTCAAATGTGCTCGGCTTACGCGACTTACTGTCGTACGTGGAGGGAAAGACCGACCGGCTAGTCTTTACAAGCACCTTGGACGTGTACGGCATCCCTGCTGAC
>JAOZUO010000248.1 GCA_029938605.1 Deltaproteobacteria bacterium
TCGTGGATCCGAGCGCCCAGATCATGGGCAACGTACGGATCGGTCCCAAGGTGTACGTGGGCCCGCAGACCGTGATCCGCGCCGACGAGGTGGGGCCCGACGGCAAGGTTGAGCCCGTGGTGGTGGAGGAGGATAGCTACATCCAAGATGGCGTCATCATCCACTCCCGTGGGGGCAGCACGGTGCACATCGGTCGCCACTCCAACATCGCCCACGGGGTGATTATCCATGGCCCGGCGGATATTGGGCGTCGCTGCTTCATCGCCCTTCGGGCTTCTATCTACGCCTCCACCCTGGAGGACGAGTGCTGGATCGGTCTGGGCGCGGTGATCATGCGCGCCACGGTGCCGTCACACACCATGGTTCCCGCCAACGCCACCATCCGATCCAAAAGTGACATCCGCGGCTACCGCTTCACCAACGCCAAGGAGCAGGAGTACTTCGACAGCGTCATCGAAGCCAGCGCCAAGCTCCGCGACGGCTACCTCAAGCTCTACGCCGACGGCCTCCCCAGCCGCCCGCCGCAATCCCAGGACTAGCGCGACCCATCGATTAGGTGGTAGATTACTGTTTCAGAAATATCGTGGAGGACTGTCGGGGTGAGGGCGTTGTACCCTTCTTTTCTTCGGGAGATGAACGATGCGAGTATTTACCAGAACCTGGACTTTGGGGTGCGCTGTGGCGGCGGTGTTTGCCGTGGGATTCGTTGGCCTGGGCTGTGACAACGGCGGAGGGATCGGGAGCGAGACCTGCGGAAATGGGACGTGCGACGCCTCGGAGACCGCTACATCCTGCCCCGAGGACTGCGCGGCGGACGACTGCGGCAACGGGACCTGCGACGCGGACGAGACACCCACCACCTGCCCTGATGATTGCACCGCCGAGTGCGGCGATGGAGTCTGCGATCTGAGCGAGGACTTCGCCGGTTGCCCCGAGGACTGCGTGGAGACCTGCGGCAACGGGACGTGCGACGCCACCGAAGACGAGACGACCTGCCCGCAGGACTGTGTAGACCTGTGCGGCAACGGGAATTGCGACGGGACCGAGGACGCCACGACCTGTCCCGAAGACTGCGCCGACCCCTGCGGTGATGGAACTTGCGATGTCGCCACGGAGGACGCCACCAACTGCCCCGAAGACTGTTCGGACGACCCCTGTGGTGATGGATTCTGCGATGTCGCCACGGAGGACGCGACGACTTGTCCCGCCGACTGCGAGGGGCTCTGCGGGGACGGAACCTGCGATCTCACCGAGGACGCTTTCTCCTGTGCAGTGGACTGCTTCGACTTCTGCGGAGACGGAGTCTGCGGCATGGGTGAGGACAACACCGGCTGCCCGGCGGACTGCCCGGTGACCTGCGGGGATGACACCTGCGATCCCTCCCTGGGCGAGGACTTCTTCTCCTGCCCGGCGGACTGCCGGAACTTCTGCGGCGATGGGATCTGCGGCCCCTCCGAGGACAACACCGGTTGCCCCGCCGATTGCATCGGGGATTGCGGAGATGGCACCTGCGACGTGGCCAACGGCGAAGACGCCATCACCTGTCCGGGCGACTGCTTCCGCTTCTGCGGTGATGCCATCTGCGGCCACATGGAGAACACCCTGAGCTGCCCCGCCGACTGCCCGAGCATCTGTGGCGACGGCACCTGCGATACGGTCGCCGGAGAGGACGCAAGCTCCTGCCCGGTCGACTGCGACAGCGCCTGTGGCGACGGCACCTGCGATACGGCCGCCGGTGAGACCCCCATGACCTGCCCGGCCGACTGCGCCACCGGCACCTGCGGCGACGGCACCTGCGACTGGGCCGCCGGCGAGAACCCCATGACCTGCCCCGCCGATTGCTCCGCCCCAGCCTGTGGTGATGGCACCTGCGATCAGGGCGAGACCCCCAATAACTGCCCTGCCGACTGCACCTGTGGCGACGGCGTCTGCAGCCCTGGCGAGAACCAGAACAACTGCCCTGCCGACTGCTAGCATCTACTAGCTCAATATAGGAGTCCCCCCGGCTTTGCCGGGGAGGCCTTCACAGTTTGACATTTCCGGGAGTCGTTTCCGCCGTTGATGCGTTCGCTTCGCCCGCGCGAAGGAGCTTCACTCTGCCGCTCCAGCAGGACGCTGAGAGAGCGGCTGCCGTGAACTCCTCCACGCGAGCTTCGCTCTCTCTCCGATACTTGAGCGTGTGGGCCGTCAATGAAGTAAGCGCACCCCGAAAGGCACGAGAGCTGATCCGGCCTCCCCAAGCCGCTTTGAGCGGCTCACAATTGTAATGCCCCCGGCTTTGCCGGGGGATATTTACTTCCACGCGCCGGAAGTTCGTTCCGGGTAACGTCGCATGACCCAAGGTCCAACTGGGCCCAAAGAGACACTTCACGATCGAAACAAGGCTCAAATGAGATCATATCGCTTATGTGAAGCTTCGCATAAGCGACAGAGCCCTTCGAGTCCCGCGCGGTCGTGGGGCTCCACGGTGCGGGCGACGTTACGGGGTGCGGCGACAGCGGAAGCCGATGTTGCCGAGGCGGACGGTGGGGGTGTAGGCGGAGCGTTCCACCACGCGGAGGATGAGGAGCTCGGCGGTGGTGTTGGCGTAGCTGCCGCCGCGGACTTCGCGCCGCCCCGTGCCCGGCGTGGTGTTTAGAGGATCGGTGCAGCCGCTGGTGCACTGGCTGTAGAAGGTGCTGGAGCCGTAGTCCAGGGTCCACTCCGCAACGTTGCCGGCCATGCCCTTCAGACCGTAGGCGGAGTCGCCATCCGACGTCTGGAGGTTGTCCACGGGCCAGGTGGCCGGGCCAACGGAGACGCTACTGCACCCGGCACCGGCTGTGTAGGCGCCATTGACGTCGTAGTTGCAGCGGGTGCAATCGGGCAGGGGGGTGTCGCCCCAGGGGTACTTGCGCTGGTCCGGGTCGGCGCCCCGCGCGGCCTTCTCCCATTGGGCCTCAGTGGGTAGATCGCCGCCGAGCCAGGTCTGGCAATACTGCTGAGACTCGGCCCAGTCGACGCAGTTGATGGGGTGATCCTCCAGGCCCGCGTCCGCCTGGGTCCAGTTGCAGAAGCTGTTGGTGCCGGTCTCGGTGGGTGTGCCGGTGCACAGGCCGCCGTTTTGGCAGGCCCGGTATTCGACCACGCTCACCTCGGTGGTCTGCAGGCAGTAGGCCGACAGGGTCACCGTGTGGCGTGGCAGCTCGTGGCTGAAGCAGTCGCCCCCCAGCTCGCCGATGTTGCAGCCCATCTGGAAGGAACCGGCGGGGATATGAACCCAACCTTGCGGGCAGCCGTTGGTTTGGCAGGCCCCGACGATTCCCGGCGCGTTGTCGTCGCAGTCTGCGCCCAGGGCGCAGCCCGGGCCGTAGCCGTCACTGTCGTTGTCCGAACAGGCCACGCTAGCGTCGGCGGTTACGCCGGCGTCCATGCCGGCGTCGAGGATCGCTGCGTCCACGTCGGCGTCCACCGCTCCATCCGGCCGGGCGTCTGGTGAAGCGTCCACCGCCGCGTCCGTGGCCAGGCTGTTGCCGTTGTCGTTGTTGTCGTTCCCGGTGGTCCCGCTGGCGCGATCACAGCCGGCGCTCGTGGCCACTGCGAGGATCCCCAGAACGATCAGGCCGCACCTCAGCATTGTTTCACCTCTCGTGATCACCTCTTGCAAGGGGGTTTTTTGGGGGACCGCATGGGTTTTCTGGCTCGGCTGGATTTGCGTTTCCTTCCCTTTACCCAGCTCCACGGCACGACCGTTACCACGTCCATGCCCGCCACGTGGTCAGATAGACCCGCGGGGGCGGCGCAGCTCACCACAGAGCGGCAGGAGCTCGGTGTAAAGCCCACGGGTCCGAAATATTTTTTGTCCAAGGCGGGGCTCACGTTCAGGGAGAGCACGGCTCGGCGGCCCCACTTGTACTGTACAACATAAGCAAAGGCCGAATGCTTGAGGGTGTAGGCGGGCGTGTAACAGGGGTGGTGGAAGTTGCCCTTTAGCGTTTTTTGCAGCCAACGGATGTCGAGCTGACGTTTCCCCTGGGTCGTCGAGAGGTAGAGCTTCTTGCCTTTGGCCCTCAGCCGGAAGGGACCGCATCGGGAGCGGTTGAAGCAAAGGTAGAGCTTGGGTTTGGCAAAGGCACGGAAGCCGCGAATCTTCTTGGCCTGCTTGAGCGCTCGTTGCAGCGGTCGTCGAATGTCTCGATAGTAGGTTGAGACCATGGCGCGGTAGGTGCCGATGGATTTGCCCCGTTTTTTGAGCTGCCCCGCAGCGCTGGCCCGGCGCAACCAGATCCGCCCCCGCCAGCGGAGGTTGGGGCGTGCCAGGGGTGGGCCTGGGCCACGACGATTAGACTGCAAGTGGCCGCGGCGCTCTTTGAGCTCGGCCAGCACAATCTCGGAGCCCACGCTCCCCAGGGGAAAACGACGCAGACGATCTGCGGCGGCACAGGCTTGGGCGGGCACGCTTACCGGCGGCGACAAAAAGCCGAGGAGGGCAAGCAGCGCGACTGGATTTTTCAGTTTGGTCATGGCCGCTCCTTGTGCTGAGAGCACAAAACGGATCATGGTGGAAAACGGGGCTTCGTTCAAGTAGGCGAAGCTGCCTCTGCGCGCTTTCCCTCGGCGGTGAAGTACTGCGATGAGGTGGGCCAGATGGTGGTGGAGATCCTCGTGGGCTGTGAAACCATCGTCAACTGAAGCAGTGGTCTCTCAGTCGTTTCTCCGGTAGACACCGGAGCGATCCCGCTCGATGGTCCAGCGGTCCAGGAGGTGGCGCATCTCGTCGCCGCCGTCGCGCAGCAGCGTAAACAGGTAGTCCTGTATGCCCATCTGCACCTTGCAGCGGTCGTTGGCGGGCTGTAAGGCGAACAGATCGCCCTGCATCTGGAAGTTGTACACGGGGCACACGCCACAGTAGGGGTTGTAGGCGCAGTCCGCGCAGCCGGGTAGGGACTCCAGGCAGGAGGCCAGACACAGCGAGCCCACCGAGTCGTGGTGGATGATGTCGTCGTAGGTGTTCTCGGCCACGTTGCCGATGCAGAAAAGATCGTCGCCCATCTCCGAAACCATCCGACCTTCGTCGCAGGTGTAGACCCGCCCATCATAGTTGTAGGCGATCTGCCCGATGGCCGCGCCGCAGGGATTGCGCAGGTCCATGAAGTTAGGGTTGTCGTCGGTGAGGATACGCGTGAGGAACAGGGACGCGGTCTTCTCCTGGATCTCGATTCCCTGCCGATTGAGCTCGATGATGTAGTCCACCGCGTCGCGGTAGAAGCGCAAGAACTCCTCGGCGGTGTAGCCCTCCCGCTGCCACATCTTCTCGCCGAAGCCGAAGGGGTTCAAGGGCCGCAGGTGTACCACCTTGAAGCCTCGTTTGATGTACTCATCGACGAGGTCCCGTCCACCCGAGAGGGTGCTTTTCGAGATGGTGGCCAGCGCGTTCACGTAGGCCAGGCTCGTGTCGAGGCCGCGGGACTCGTAGGCGGCGTTGATCTTCTCCATCCAGGTGATTGTCTGGCTGTGGCTGCTTGCGCCCGGCATGGGACGGTTGCGATCGTGGAGGTCAGCCGGGCCGTCTAAAGACGTACAGATCATCACACCGTTGTCGATGAGGAAGTCCAGCTTCTCGTCGTCGAGTAGGCTCAGGTTGGACACGAGGGTGAAGTCTACCCCTCGTCCCTGCTCGTCGGCGAGCTTGTAAGCGTACTCCACCACGAAGCGCACCACCTCCCAGTTCACCAGGGGCTCTCCGCCCTGGAACTCGATGGTCAGGTGCGGCGACGGGGACTCGAAGATCACGTCCACGCTCTGGCGCGCCGTCTCCAGGCTCATATCGAAGGCCTTGCGGTTCATGGCCTTACGGGAGGCGTGGCAGTAGCGGCACTTCTGGTTACAGCGCAGGGTGGTGATCAGGATGTGCAGGATCGGACCCAAAAAGAGGTGATCGCTGCGGCGGCGAATGCGCTCGATGAGCTGCGCCTCGGATTCGGGCGTCAGGATGAACCCCTTGTCCGTTAGCTCGCGGTACAGGGGCGCGTCGTGGTCCAGGTTGCCCCGGCAGAAAGCGTCGAGGTCCTCGGGCGAAAGCCACACGAAGGCGCCCATATCGTTGGTGATCAGAAACCGTCCGTCGTCGAACTGACGGAAGCGAAAGTGTCCCACGTCAGGGTTTTTGAGCTGGGGGATGGTGGGCTTGCTCATCGATTCCTCGCGGCGCGGCTCAGGGCGAAGTTTGCGAACTCGTGCACCAGTTGGTCGGGCGGAATATCCGCACCAGGAATCAACGCCACGCGGTGGTAGTCGCCCTGCCTCTGGACCGTGATGGTGGCCAGCTCAGAGAAGGCCGCCACGGTCTCCTTCACCGCCCGAGTGGGATAGATGGAGCGGTGGAGCTTGAGGGTCAGCTTCTTGGGCTGCGCCGCCTTCGTTGCTTTCTTGGGCTGCGCCTTCGTTGCCTTCTTGGGCTGCGCCTTCGTTGCCTTCGGGGGCGCCGCTCGCTTGGGGCTACTTCTCTTTTTTGTCGCCGCTGTCTTTTTGCGAGTCGTCTTTTTGCGAGTCGGGTCCTTCGTCGCTGCCATACTTTTCCTCCCACGGAACAGCGATTCCCAGGGGATCGTCGAGGTAGTCGGCGTCGTCACCCAGGTCGTCGAAGTCGTCGTCGTGGCCGTAGTCGTCTGTTGTGCCCTCGGCGGAGAAGAGCGCACGGCCGATGATCATCTCCCGCACCTTGCCGGTTCGTTTGGCGATGCGGGTTCGGAGCACCTGGTGCAGCAGCTCATTGGAAAAGTTCCCCGCTAGGGACTCCAGACCCGCCCTATCCAGCGTCTCCTTGCCCTGGAGCACGATGAGGATGCGCTTGTCTGCGGTCTTGTCCAGATAGACGTAGCACTGGTCGCAGAACACGTAGCTGGCCCCATACACCGCATCCATGGGGTAGGTGCCAGTCCCGATGTCCCACTTGACCTCGTTTTTTTTGGTATTGACTGTAGGGGTCATCGGCTGCGCCTCTGGGAAGTTACCATTCCATGAATCTGGGGATCTTGACTATTAATGTCAACATGATTGGTGGGTGAGAATGGGGGATCAACGTTTATTGAGGAGATGTCGGCAGCGGGCGACGATCCGGCGCCCGGCCCGCCCGGCCCGGCCGGCCCGACGCTGCAGGCTGGCGCAGATCCGTTTTGCCGCCCCGAGTTGGCCCAGGCCCAACTCAGCGGCCGCCAGGTGGAGCCACGCTGTCCAGAACTGCGGCTCCACCTGCGTGGTCCGACGGTAGGCCTTTCGAGCAGCACGGAGATCCTTGCGCATGACCGCCAGGTACCCCAGGGCGAAGTGCACCCGCGCGGCGAAGGGGCGGCCGGCGAGGACCCGGCGCAGCTCGGCTCTGGCCCGGGTATATCGGGTCGCCCGGATCAAGGTCAGCCCGTACTGCAGTCGCGCGGTGAGATTGCCCGGCCCCTTGCGACAGGCCGCCGCATGGGCCGCGAGGGCGCCTGCTAGATCGCCGTTGATTCGGCGCAGCATGCCTTCGGCCACCAACACGTGTACCGACCCAGGGGCCCGGGCCCGGGCTTGGCCCAGGGCCCGCCCCGCGGCGGCCTTGCGCCTCAGGGCCACCGAGACCATGGCCAGGGCGGCCCAGGCCTCTGACAGTTGTGGGCGCGACGCGGTGACCAGGAGCAGATCCTGGCGGGACTGGCTATGGTGACCGCCCTGAAATAGCGCGCGGGCGCGGTTGAACCGGGCCCGGTGAAAGCCTGGGTCAATGTCCAGGGCGGCCCTAAATCGGGTCACCGCAAGCCGCCACCGCCCGCGGGCCAGCTCCAGCACGCCGAGGTTGTTCTGGGCTTCGGAGAGATCTTCGTTCAGGGCCAGGGCTCGGGTGAAGAGCTGGCGGGCGCGGCGCCGTTCTCCCCGGGCCAGGGCCACCAGGCCGAGACCATTGAGCGCCTCGCCGGAGCGGCGGTTGTACTTTGCCGCCACGGCGAAGTGGGCTTCGGCCCTGTCCAGATCGCCCCGTTGGAGTTGGCGGGCGCCCTGGCGAAGGTGGACGAGCTCGGCCCGGGGGCGTTTCGACAGGCGCGGCAAGCAGGCCTGCGAAGCGCCCGTGCACAGGATCAGGACGGTGACGACGAACGGTTGACCGACAGGTGGACCGATGAGGTGGCGCATCTTTTCATCTCCGGAGCCGGTAGTGGCTGTGTAGGGGTTATCGGCGCCTGGGCTTGATCGGTTGCTATTCCGGGGCCAAAAAGTGGTGCAAAGTAGTGGCGGGGTCGAAATAAAACCGGATTACTCTTGTCCAGTTACTGGATCGCTTGAACGTTAAACCGGTGTAATTCAGGCAGGTTGCACGGATTATTCGGCGATGGTTGCCCAACGTGAGAAAACTTCGTCAAGTTTCTGTCGAATTTGCCGTATAATCCAACCGTTTCAACCCATAGAGGCGAGGCCGTCACTCGCTGCGGAAAGGATGATTCATGTCAAAGGTCAGTAAATTGTTGATGATGCTCACTTTGGTGGGCGGCATGGGGACCATATCAGGTGCCTGTGTTGTTGGAGTCTCGCCAGCCGAGCCTGTGATGCACACGTCCTACTACAGGCCGCTGTATTACCAGGGCTACCCTGTCTACTATTCCGCCACCGGCCTGCCCTACTACTATGCCAATGGTGGCACGGTCTACATCCCGCGCACCTATTACGGTTACGGCCGGTACTACAACCACTGGCGCACGAACCGGGTTCATTACAACCGTTGGTATCGCGCCCGCGGCTATCGTTATCGCAGGCATCGGAGACGAAACTATCGTCGGGGTAAGAGACGTGGAGCTAGACGTGGAGTCAGACGGGGTCATCGCCGCAAGAAGGTGCGGCGGAAAACGCGTCGGCGTAAACGGCGCTAGTCTCCTGTTCGGCCAGGCGGTGACGCCCGGCCCGACCTCGCCCTCCTTCCCCCCTGATCCATCCTAGGCGTGATATCTTCACTGGCGTGCTGCCATGCTGCCATGCTGGCCCGTGCCGACTATGAAGCGATCATCGAACACC
>JAOZUO010000359.1 GCA_029938605.1 Deltaproteobacteria bacterium
TGGTGGCGTGCCAGTCCACATCGAGGACCTCGATCGCCGCTTTGACGGCGTCGCGATCCGAAGCTGCCGTGGCCCCCCTCAACTGCGAAGCCAGGCCCGCCACCGCCCGGTCGAAACCCTTGGGCGTGGAGAGGTCCATGGCCTTACAAACCGGAATCCGCAACAGCCGCTCGATGACCTCGTCGGCCGCTTCACGGGCTCGAACGATCAGATGCCCGCTTTCAGCGGTAGCGCACGTTTCGCACATGCTCGTCCTCCTCCAAGGTGCCCAAGCCGTCTCGAACGTGGATCAGGATCTGGCAAAAGAGACAGCGCAGCGGTTCGGAGAAAGTGACCGCACCGCCTTCTTCGTCCTCGGTGATCACCATCCCGTCCCTGCCGTTCAGCGCCACGGTCACGTAGCCGCATCGAGGACAGCAGACGTGGTAGCCGACGAGGCCGAAGCGGCGGTCCTGTGAGACTCGGCGCATCTCTCCACGTTCGAGCTTGCATGGGCCCTTGCTGGTGGGACGCACCGCGACGACCTCAAGCAGATAAAACTCGCTCAATTGAAGGGGCCTGGTCACACTATCTGGCAGGTGACCGAACCTCGCCCTGAAGCGTCGGAACGGCTGAAATTATTGGGAATTAAGAATCTGCCCACGATCCTCGACCACGTCTGAAAACCTACTCACATGGCCGATTTTCGCATTTCGAAGATAACGTGTTGATCTGTCTAGTGTTTTCGGAATCCATGTGAGTTCGAACTGTCAAAGTCAAGGTGAACGGGGACAGGGCTACTTTGGGGCGGGTTGGTCTTCGCCCTTCCAGGGATCGCCTGGTAGGAGTGCAACGAGGTTCTCGAGGACCGCGTCCATGGCGATGTCCAGATCCCAGTCGGTTCCGGGACGGAGCAGGGGCTTGATGTCACTGACAAAGCGCGGATCGTTTCGCTTGGCCGCGAGGTTCTCCTCGATCTGTGCACGACTCGCCGAGTGGCCTCCCTCGCGCATGCAGCGGTGAAAGCAGTCAAGCACGCGATCCGGGCTCACGTTGTCCTGTCCAAGCGCCGTCCAGATGTCGAAGAGGTCGCGGCCCTTCTTTCGCTGGTAAAGCGCCCTGAGCTTGGTGCCCATCAGTTCCTCGAGAGTGAAGGTGGTCACGTCGGCGTGGCCCTTGAACCACTTCGACTCCACTGCAAAGGGAAACGTCACGTGGCCGTGTTCGGTGTAGTGCTCGCGGGTGTTGGTCTCGACTTTGAGCCGCAGCCGAACCACCGGTGGTCCCTCCGACTCGAAGCGATAGACCAGGTTGACCCGCCCTTCTTTGAACACGCGCCGGGGCTTGCCCAACCACGGGTCGAGGACCTCGCGAAGGATATCCAGTGTGTCGCCGATGGGTTCGGCATCCACCTGCACCAGATCGATGTCCTCGGAGTAGCGGGGCGCCGGCTGAAGATAGAGCTTGTGAAGGGCAGTGCCGCCGCGCCACGCCAGCCGTTTGGAGATCTCCTCCTCGTTGTACATCTCCACGATGGCCCGGCTGATGATCAGATCTTGCTCGACCTGCTCGTTCGAAGGCCACGGCGCAAGGTTACGCCACTCGGTGATGAAGTCAGTCGGTATCATGAGTCAACCTCCACATCGGTGTTGATGGCAATGCGCCACCGCTCGGACCGCTCGCTCCCAGTTCGTGGCAACGACGCATCAAGCGGCGCCACCCGCGTGGCGTGCTCCCGGACGTAGGGCAAGAGCGCGCTCGCGATCTCACCCGCTTCCACCAGATCGAGCAGGAAGCCCAACCTCTGCGACCAGGCCAAGGGTACTTTGGCCGCCTCCTCGGCAAGCCGCCCAACGTCGATTGCTTCTGCCAGATCCACGAGGACGGTGGCGACGTTGTCCAGTCCGCCGGCGTGCTTGGCGTAGCCCACCAGCTCGAGCGCCGTCGCCTCGGGAGAAGATATGCGCACCTGCCCGCGAGGGGTGTTCAGGACGACCGTCGCCACCCGCTCCAGGTACTTGCGAACATGGAAGTCCACGAGGACCTTGCCGCACTCGATGGAAGAACGCGGCTTGCCCACCATTACCTGAAATCGCTGGGGTCTGTGATGAGCGGCCCCATGGAGTTGGGCCGCGCTGAGCAATCCCACATGGTAGGGTTCGCCCACATTCTCCATGAGATGGGGGATGAACTGCTCGGCGGGAAGGCAGCCCAGGACCTTGTACTCCGGGGGGACAACCACGTAGAAGCTGCGCTGGGGAGAAGCCAGCTCGCCCTTTGATATCAGCCGCTTGAGAGCGCGGGCGATAGGCTTGCGATCACCGCCCAGAGCTTGGACCGCGTCCTCGGTCGTGAAGTGGTGTTGCCCCTGCTCGAGGAGCCCCTTGATGTACTTTGCCACAGCGGACATGGTTGCCTCTTATTTGCTGAAGTTACCATCGAATGGCCCCTTTGGCAAATTCAAGGCAAGACAACGCTACCCGATCACCCGCATACCGATCTCGGTGCCAGTCTTAGGAGCATCA
>JAOZUO010000109.1:0-1139 GCA_029938605.1 Deltaproteobacteria bacterium
GGCGTCCCTACCGGATCCTCCGGGCAGCCTCCCGGGCGTAGGCGCCGAGCACCTGCTGGTCAGCGAGGATCAGACGGCATCCCTCGCTGCGGCTCACCCCGGTGAGGACCCGGCCGTCGGGCCCGGTGAGCTCGCGGTCCAGGAAGGCCCGGGTCTGGACGCAGTAGCCGCGATCCTGTCCCTCGCAGATCCGGGCGGTCAATGTGTCACAGGGATCCTGTCGCTTCTCGCAGGCGACCCCGAGACTCATTGAGAGCAACACAAAAACAGTCAGGATGATGCGGGTCATGGGCTTTGTCCTCCTGGTCGAAACGAATCCGGAATGGCCGTAGATACTGCAAGCCGGGGGCCAGATCGTCATCGGACATGGGCCCAATAAAATTGCGTACTTAGAGCGACCCTGTCCCAAGGAACTGGGCAGCGGATCCCCCACGGGCCGACCCGGGTTGGGTCCTGGGCAACCCACCGGAAGGACGCACGCGCCTGGAAAAAGAGCTCCTCCCCGACCCTCAAATCGTGCAAAGGTGAAAGGTGCCCATGCCATCGGACGTTAGAGTGGAAACCTTGAGGAGACCCTCATGAAAAAATCGATTCGACCCGTGCGGGCCCGCGACGCGGCTCCCCTGCCCTACCCGACCCTGCGATCCGAGTGGGAGCGGCGCGGAGCCACCCGCCGTGGATTCCTGGGGGCGGCCCTGGCGGGAGCCGCGGGTGCCGCCGGTGCCGCCATTGCCGTTGGAGCCGCCGGAGCAATGACCGGTTGCATGGGCGCCCCACCCCGCCCCAGCTATCCCAAGCCGCGCTTGCAAGCGATCACCATCCGGTTCGACCGACTGGTGACGTTTTCCGGCTGCGGCGATGCTGCGGCGCAGCAGGGCTTCGTCGCCATTGAGGTGACCACCCAAATCGCCGCGCTGGCGAATCGGCTGCGCTCAGATGCCGCCCAGACCCAGGTCCGCCGGCGGATCAAAAAGGCGCTCTCCCCAGCCATCTGTCAACACAGCACCCTGACGAGCTTCCGAGCGCGGGTGGAGCAGGTCCTACGCGACGAAGTGATCCGGTGGTATCGCACCGACTCCGGCGTGACGCTCCAGGCCGACAGCCTACGCGTCGAACTACGGACCGCCGTCCAGAACCCG
>JAOZUO010000109.1:1239-28673 GCA_029938605.1 Deltaproteobacteria bacterium
GACGCTCCAGGCCGACAGCCTACGCGTCGAACTACGGACCGCCGTCCAGAACCCGCCCTCCAAAAAAGTTGCGACGGATTAGGGCGGAGCGAGGTCGGAGAAGGGGACGAGGGTGCGATGTGTCTGGGACCAGGCCACCTCGTACAGAACGTGGTGACCCAGGGTGCGGGTGACCGAGGCGACCTTGAGGCCCACGGGCAGGGCGGCGCGAACGCGGTCGCCGGGTTGGTAGCGGCGGCCAAGGTCCACGGCCTTGACGCGGTCCCAGCTCAGGCGGTGGACCACGCCCTCGGCGCCGAGCACCCAGCGGTACTTGCGCTCCATGGTGACCAGGGTGCCAATGCGCCGGGTGGACTTGTGGCGATAGACCACAGGGGCCGCCCGGTAGAGCCCTGCACGGATGGGCAACACCTCCCGGCGGCGGACGCCCACCACCCGGGAGCGACCGAGCCACGGCGTTCGCACCTCCACCGACCCTGGGCGGACGGTGACCACCCGTCCGAAGGGGAGCCGCCGACCACTGTGGACCCTCACCACCAGGCCGGGCTTGAGTGGATCGGACCTCTGGGGGACGATCATCGCCGGGGGCACGGCGGTGAAGGTGCGTCCCTCCTCGGTGATCACCGTGGCTCCACTCCTGGTAATGGCCGTAACGCGAGCCAAGCGCCAGCAGACGCGACGCCAGGTCTGCCCCGCGGGCACGACCACGAAGACCCATTCTCCGGAGGCGAGCTTCAGCGGAACCCGCGGGAGCAGGAGACGCACGTCACGCCCCTTGACCCGGTGGGCCATCCGATGGCGACTGCCTCCCACCAACTGTAGGTTCAGCTCGTAGTCGGCCCTCGACACGGACGCATCCGTACGACGGCGCACCCTCTTGTCGCCAAAGTTCATGCGGGGGCTAGCGCAACCGCTCGCCAGTACGCAACCGCTCACCAGGACCCCGAGCACGAGGATCACCGCCCGTCCGTGCGAAGCCCCGGCGACCCGGAGACGTTGTGGTGTACGCAGGTTCAAGCCTTCTTTTTCCGTCTCCGTCGCCTCGCGCTCCCGAGCTCCTTGGTCAGGGCCTGCCCCGTGTACGAGCCACGCACCCGGGCCACCTCCTCCGGCGTGCCGGAGGCCACCACGGTCCCGCCCCGAGCGCCACCCTCCGGGCCGAGGTCGACGATGTAATCAGCACACTTTATCACGTCCAGGTTGTGCTCGATCACTACGACGGTGTTCCCCGCCTCCACCAGACGCTCGAGGACCGTTAGGAGCTTGCGGATGTCATCGAAGTGCAGCCCGCTGGTGGGCTCGTCCAGCAGGTACAGGGTGCTCCCGGTGGACCGCTTAGCCAGCTCCCGCGAGAGCTTGACGCGCTGGGCCTCGCCCCCCGACAGGGTGGTGGCGGGCTGTCCAAGCCGAATGTACTCGAGCCCTACGTCGCTGAGAGTCTGCAGAATACGCGAAAGCCCACGGTGGTTCTTAAACAGGTCCAGGGACTCGGCGACGCTGGCCTCAAGGATCTGATAGATGTTGTGATCCTTGTACTGTACGCGCAGCGTGGCATCGTTAAACCGCTTGCCCTCGCACACCTGGCACGGGACATACATGTCCGCCAGGAAATGCATCTCCACCTTGACCACGCCGGCGCCCTCGCAGGCCTCGCACCGCCCTCCCCGCACATTGAAGGAGAAGCGCCCCGGCGCGAAGCCGAAGGCTCTGGACTCCGGGGTCTGAGCGAAGAGCTTACGGATGTGATCGAAGGCCTTGGTGTAAGTGGCCGGATTGGACCGCGGCGTGCGGCCGATGGGCTGCTGGTCGATTCGGATCACCTTATCCAGGCCCCGCAGACCGGTAATACGCTTGTACCCCACCACCGGCTCCCTGGCGCCATGCAGATGGCGCCGAAGGGCCGGATAGAGGATGGCGTTCACCAGGGAGCTCTTGCCGGCGCCGGACACCCCCGTCACCACGCACATCACCCCCAACGGGAGGGATACGTCGATGGACTGGAGGTTATTGCGCGAAGCGCCGTGGACCTTGATGAAGCCTTTGGGCGGGTGGCGCTGCGCCGGTACCTCGATGCGTTCCCTGCCGCTAAGGTATCGCCCGGTGAGGGACTTGGTGCTACGCAGACACGCCTTCACCGAACCCTGGAACACGACCTGACCGCCCTTGGACCCGGCCCCCGGGCCGAAATCCACCACATGATCCGCCCGGTCGATGGTCTCCCGATCGTGCTCCACGGCGATCACGGTGTTGCCCAGGTCCCGCAACCGCACCAGGGCATCCACCAGTCGGTGGCAGTCCCTCAGGTGCAGCCCGATGGTGGGCTCATCAAGCACGTAGAGCACGCCGGACAGCTCAGCGCCGAGTTGGCTCGCCAGCCGCAGCCGCTGGGCCTCCCCCGCCGACAGGGTCGGCCCACTCCGATCCAGGGTCAGATAGTCCAGCCCCACGTCCATGAGGAACCCCAGCCGCGAAGAAAGTTCCTTCACCAGCTCCCTGGCCACCTTGGCCCGGGAGCCCGGCACCTTGAGCGACGCGAAGTGTTCGGTGGCCTGGGCGATGGTCATGGCCGACAGGCTGTCGAGGGTCACATCCGCCACCCGCACAGCGCGGGACTCCGGCCGTAGGCGCGACCCGTGGCAACTATCACAGCTCCCCTCGGCAAAGTATCCCAGATAGTGGCGGCGCATGCCTTCGGACTGGGTTTGCTGGTAGCGGCGCATGAGGGTGTTGACGATGCCCTCATAGTGCATGTTCCAATCGATCTGACCGTGGGAGTGCGCGAAGGCCACCCGCACCCGCTCATCGCCCGAGCCGTACAGCATCAGGCGCCGATGCCGCGCCGACAGCCGCCTCCAGGGCTTGTCCAGATCGATGTCATAGTGCTGCACCATGGCTTCGACGATCTGGAAGGTCCAACCGCTCTCCCGCTCCATGATGGAGGCGAAGGGGGCGATGGCCCCCTCCCGGATGGACAGGGACGTGTCGGGCACCACCAGGTCGGGATCGATCTGCAAGCGGCGCCCCAGCCCGTTGCACTCGGTGCACATGCCAAGGGGCGTATTGAAGGAGAAGCTCTGGGGGGACAGCTCCGGAAAGGCGATGCCACAGTCGACGCAGAAGCGATGCTCCGACAGGTGCCGCTCCGGCTCGTCGCTGTCGACGGGCACCACAATGAGCGTGCCCTCGCCCTCGGCCAGAGCCGTCTCCACCGAGTCGGTCAAACGGGTGGCCCTGGCCTTGACGGTGAGCCTGTCGACCACCAGCTCGATGGTGTGCTTGCGCTTGGCGTCCAGAGGTGCCACACCGTCGGACCGCTGGATTTGCCCGTCGATGCGCACCCGCACGAACCCGCGCTCCAGCGCCTCGGAGAGCAGCTCCCGGTGCTCGCCCTTGCGCTCGATCAGGATCGGCGCCAGCAGCAGCACCTTCTGGTCGCGGTAGTCCCGCCGCACCAACTTCACGATCTCATCGGGGGACATGGCGGCCACGGGCTCACCGCAGCGGTGGCAGTGCTGCACCCCCACCCTGGCGTAGAGCACCCGCAGATAATCGGCGATCTCGGTGATGGTGCCCACGGTGGACCGCGGGTTGCCCGACGCCGCTTTCTGCTCGATGGCGATGGTGGGAGACAGGCCGCTGATGTGATCGAACAGAGGCTTGTCCATCTGGCCCAGGAACTGCCGGGCGTAGGCGGACAGGGACTCTACGTAGCGCCGCTGTCCCTCGGCGAAGATGGTGTCAAAGGCCAGCGACGACTTGCCGCTGCCTGAGACCCCGGTGAAGACAATGAACCGCCGCTTGGGCAGCTTCAGGTGGTCAATGTTCAGATTGTGCTCGCGCGCGCCCTTGATCACCAGGTGGTTAGGCTCAAGTCCATTGGCGCCTTTGGATTTCGATCGGGAGGTCATGGAGTCCTATCAGGAGGGTGCTCGGCAGCGTGGACACGCGGCCGGCGGACGGAAAGGGCTACGCTTTAGCGTCTGGCTTGGACTCCTCGAGTACGAGGTCCAGGAGATCTTCCATACGCTTCACAAAGAGGATCTCCAGCTCGTCTCGCACCTCTTCTGGGATGTCGTCGACATCCTTGCGGTTGCGCTCGGGCATGACCACACGCGTAATCCCGGCGCGGTGCGCGGCGAGGGACTTCTCTTTGATCCCGCCCACAGGCAGCACTGAGCCACGGAGGGTGATCTCTCCGGTCATGGCCACATCGTGCCGAACCTTGCGTCCCAGCAGCATGGAGACAATCGCCGCAAACATGGTGACGCCCGCGGAGGGGCCGTCCTTGGGGATGGCACCGGCAGGGATATGCAAGTGGATGTCCATGCCCTCGAGGAAATTGGGGTCAATACCGAAGGTCTCGGCGCGGGAGCGGATGAAGGACATGGCCGCCTGGGCGCTCTCCTTCATGACATCGCCGAGCTGACCGGTCATCACCAGGTTGCCCTTGCCAGGCATCTGGGAGGCCTCCACGAAGAGTATGTCGCCCCCCACCGGAGTCACGGCGAGGCCCGTGGCCACACCACTTTCGCCGGTACGCTCGGCCACCTCGGGCACAAACTTGGGCGCGCCGAGGAACTCCTTGATGGTGTCCTTCTCAATGAGGCGCTTGCCCTTCGCCGTCCCCGATGCCACGGTCACCGCCACGCCCCGGCAGATGTTGGCCACCTCCCGCTCGCAGTTACGGACTCCGGCCTCCCGGGTGTGGGAGTCGATGAGCTCCTGCAGGGCGTCATCGGTGAACTCGATGTCATCGTCGGTCAGCCCGTGCTCCTCGATCTGGCGGGGCAGCAGGAACTGCTTGGCGATGTTGAGCTTCTCCTTCCGGGTGTAGCCCGGCAGCTCGATGATCTCCAGCCGGTCTCGCAGGGCCGGCGGCACCGTGTCCAAGACGTTCGCCGTGGCGATGAACATCACCTTGGACAGGTCGAATGCCACCTCCATGTAGTGGTCCGAAAAGCTGTCGTTCTGCTCTGGATCCAGCACTTCAAGCAGGGCCGAGGCGGGATCCCCACGGAAGTCGTGGCCGAGCTTGTCGATCTCGTCGAGCATGAAGACCGGGTTGTTCACGCCGGCCCTCTTGATGCCCTGGATGATCCGCCCCGGAAGCGAGCCAACATAGGTCCGCCGGTGACCTCGGATCTCCGCTTCGTCCCGCACGCCGCCCAGGGAGACGCGCCAGAACTTCCGGTCAATGGCCCGGGCGATGGAGCGCCCCAGGGAGGTCTTGCCCACGCCGGGAGGGCCCACCAGACAAAGGATCGGCCCCTTCTTGTCAGCCTTGAGCTTGCGCACGGCCATGTACTCGAGGATGCGCTTTTTGACCTTTTCGAGGTCGTAGTGGTCCTCGTCCAGAATCCGCTGTACATCATCGATGTTGATGATGTCCTCGGTGGATACGTCCCAGGGAAGGTCCGTCAGCCACTCGAGATAGGTGCGCGTGACCGTGTACTCCGAGGAGGCGGGCTGCATCATCTTGAGACGCTCGTACTGCTTGAGCGCCATCTTCTCCGCCTCTTCGGGCAGGTTGCCGTTTTCGATCTTTTCGCGGAACTCCTCGATGTCCGACGAAGCGTCGTCCATCTCCCCGAGCTCCTCCTTGATGGCCTTGAGCTGCTGCCGGAGCACGTACTCGCGCTGGTTCCGACCCATCTCTTCCTGCACCTGGGAGTTAATACGCTCACGCACCTGCAGCACTTCGAGCTGCCGGGTGAGGTAGGTGAGCACCAGCCGAAGCCGGGCCTTGAGGTCGTAGGTCTCGAGAACCTTCTGCTTCTCGTCCACCGCCACGTCCAGATTGGAGGTCAGCAGATCGGCCACCTGTCCGGCGTCGGTGACGCTGTCGACCAGGGCCGAGGCCTCCTTGGGCAGCTCAGGCATGAGCTTTATCACCCGCTTGGCCACATCTCGCAGGTTCAGCACCAGGGCGTCGAGCTCCACGTCCGTGGTCTTCGAATCATGCACGAAGTCCACATTGGAAGTGATGTAGGGCTCCTGTTGCCCGAAGTCCTTGATCTCGAATCGCGCTACGCCTTGGAGGATCACGCTGAAGTTGTCCTTGGCCAGCTTGATCACCTTCAGGATACGCGCCGCGCAGCCCACGGAGTACATGTCCTTGGGCGTCGGATCGTCTACCCGAGCCTCGCGCTGGGTCAGGATGCCGATGATGGGCTTCTCTTGGGCGATGGACTCCTCCACGAGCCGCACTGACTTTCGTCGACCTACATCAATGGGGATGATGGAGCCGGGAAAGAGCACGGAGTTTCGGAGGGGCAAAATTGGAATGTTGTCGGGAAGTTCTTCAACGAGCTCGATATCTTGTGGATTTGCCATATTTTTTTCCGTCTTTGTCACCCAAGCAACGTATCTACTGTGTTCCCAAAGTCAAGGTTCGGACCCCAAGGATCAGCCCCCACCGGACCTGGGATCCGAGCTCAAATCGTACCTTGCCACTTCTCGCCCACCCAACCACCGATATAGGCCAACCCCACACACACGGGCATCATGAGCACGATGTAGGTGACCTTCACGTCGAAGACCAGCAGCTTCTGGTGCCCCGCCCAGACAAAGTTCTTCGCCACGAAGAACACCACCAGACACGCCACCGCTCCGGCCGCCGCAGGCTCCTTGAGAGTTACCCCCGCGGACATGCGCCCCACAAGGATACCGCCCACGAAAAACGAGAAGGCTACAATGGTAATCAATAGGAAAAACCGCCGACTGACGGTCCACATGATCACCGTGGAGCCCAACGCCTCGTTGATGCCGTACAAGAAGGCCAGCGCGGCGAGGGTGATGATCACCGTCCCCCCGACCATCCACAGCCAATCGAATCCAGGCCCCTCCAGAGAGCGATCTACAGGGGGCTTGGTGACGGTGCCACACACCCGACAGAACTTGGCGTCGCGGGGATTTCGGTGGCCGCAGGATCGACACTGATGACCGAGCAGGTTCATGGCGCGCTAAAAGCTAGGCCTCCGCGGACTTTCCACCGAGGGCGGCGCCGATCAAGGCGGCGCCGATGAAGGCCGGCGCGCCGATGAACATGGTGAACATCTGCGCCGAACCCGCCGTTCCCAGCACGAACAGCACCGCCTCAAAGGCGAGCCAGGCGAAAATCCCAGCGGTCAGGGGCTCTTTCATGCCGATGGAGGGGGATGCCCGGCCCACGGTGAAGCCGCCGAGGAAGTAAAAAACACAAGACAGGATCAGCAGGATCCAAAATCCCCCTGTACGCACGGGATCGTGCAGGATCCGCTTCTCTTTCTCAATTTTCGGGCGCTTGTCCTTGTCCTTGGGAGCCACGAAGTAAAACCCCTGGTGCTTGACCAGCTCCTCACCGGACTTGAAGATGATCTTCACCGCCACATGGCCGACCTTCTTGGGGAACACAGGCGCGTATACGTTGACTATGGTGCGTAGCTGCTTGCGCTCCCGCTTGGCGGACCGCTTGTTGTCCGCCTTGGCTTCGGCCACCAACATGTTGTGATTCTTCAGCGCCGCCTTGAAGGCCTTGTCGGTCTTGTAGGCAGTACGCGCGGGCATCTTTGGCGCCGCTTTGCGGCCTTGATCGTCCTTGAAGGCCCAGCAGGCCGTGACGTTGGCACGGCAGGCTTTGGCTCGAGCGGCAAAGGTGGGCATGGCTTTTTTGCATTGCGCGCAGCGATACTCCTCCGCGTCGGCGATCTTCTTCTTCGCAGCGCACACCTTGCGGCAGGTCCACTCCCGCTGGGTATAGTTCTTCTCGCGGGTATCGCAGGCGTTGCACTTGAGCCGGGCCTTGGCCTTTTTCTTCTTGTCGGCGGCAAGACTTTCATCTTTGTCCACCTCGTCACAGGCCTTCTTACACGCCTTGACGGCCTTGTCCTCCGCCGTGAGCTCCGCCGGCGCACAGGGCTTCATGCACTCCAGATGGACCTGCGTCGCCTTGACCTGGTTGGCGCACTTGAGGGCGCACTCCTTTTTCACCACGGAGAGGTGCTTGATGTGGAACCGCTCGGCCTTCGCGCTTCCGAACCTCACCGACATGACGGACTGCGCGGTGTTCACCCCATCGTTGTCGGGCTTGACGGTCAACCGTACCCGGGTACCGCCGCTGTTGGGCCCCCACTGTGGGGAGATGGAATTCAGGTTGACCTCCAGGAGGCTTCGCCCTTTCTCCCCCACGAGGATCCTCTTGCCCATGACGGACCAGAGCCCGACGAGGAGGCCCAATTGCAACACGAGGGCCACCAAAGCGCCGATGATCACCCACTTGAGATCAAAGCTGGCGCCAATGGCCTGCCGCATGAGCTCCTGCTCGTCCCCCACGGGGAACAGTGCGCCACAGTTGCTACAAAAGGGAACCTCACTCTTCGTCGTGTGACCGCAAGAAGAGCATTTTCTGGCACTCATTCAACTACTCCTGGATGCCTGCGCTGTGCGCTGCCAGATCGGACAAGACCCAATAGAGTCCAAGGCCCGACCAACCGCCTACCTCCAGCCTGGACAATAACGTTCAGAGACTCCCGTATCCAGTCCAAGCGTTGAGCATCCTACTTCATTTTCCCAGCCTTGGCCAGAGCTGTAACCTTCACGATAGCCTGTTGGGTACCTTGGCGATAGCCTGTCAGTGGTCGAAGCCGGATCCAAGCGGAAAACACCCCACTGGATCATGAAATCATTACAAAAACCCAGGTTCCCATGGCGGCGTCAGTTGGTCCAACGCATCCGACGTAAGGCCTGGCGGACGCGCTCGTTCAGGTGCTCATACCGCGCCCGATGCCGATCCGCCTCGTCGGACATCCCGAGCACCTCGTCCACACGGGTCAGGTGCCAGCACACGTCTCGTTCCAGGCGGTGATCGTATCGGGAAACGTACAAGGCGGTGTGCAGCAGCTTCTGGGCGCCCGTGTGCTGATCCGCCGCCGCCGCCAATAGCCCGGCCGCCATCAGCCCATGCACGGCGACACGATAGCCGGACTGGAGAAACCCCGGCCACTGGGTGGACTGCCCGAGGAGTGCGACCTCCGAATCGGTGAGCGCGCGGCGCTCGGACTGGGCTGCGAGCCGCTCTGACTGCTCGCGCCGACGGATCTTCGCGGCAGCATGGGGATGAGCGGTTGCCCAGCGACCGAACTTCCGGGCCTCTTCCAGGGAGTCGTGCGCCAGGCGATCGTCGGTGGACAGGACCTCGTACTCCCACCAGGACTTCCAGAGCCCGAGGGCGTCATCGGCGAGCTGCACCGCCGCCTCGTAACGGCCGAGCCGCAGCCGGGAGACCACTGCTCCGTGATAGGCCATCAGCCGGGTCGTCCAAGGGGCGTCCATGCCCACGACCTGCATGAACAGCGCCTCCGCGGCCCGGTAGTCCTCCACCTCCATGGCCTCGGTGGCGTCCCGCAGGAGCATCACCCCCCGGATCTGCCCGGTTGCGCGCGCCAGGGGCTGGGCCCATGGTTGCGCCAGGGTCTTCGAAGCGGATTCACCGATCCGCGCCGCCAGACGACGGGCATAACCTCCACGGTTGGGTCTGTCGTTGGGTTTATCGTTCACCATCAAATAGGTACTCTAGCAACTTATCCGCCCCGACGTTCAGGGAATCTGTGATGGAGGCCTCGGGTCCTATTACACATTGGCAGGCTCTGCCCCATCGTGTACGGTGTCTGCGCGTCTCGGCCCAGTACCTACTGTATACCGACCCCAAGGACCTCAAAGAGCTGGCGATCACCCTCAAGCGGGTGGTGGACTGCGGGCTGCAGCGGGCCCGGGCCAAGGCCAGCGGCTGGGAGCCACTGGACGACGAGGAAGAGGAGGAGATCAAAAAAAAGGACCAGGCCGACAGGGACCGTCTGCGCGCCCTGGGTGACAAGTACCGCTTCCGGATGATGCGGTCCAAGCCCGAGGGCCTCTTCGCGGAGTTGGACTCACTCCTGGTTCAAAAAAAGAAGCTCAAAAAAGCCGACAAAAAGCGGATCCGCAAGGCCTACCGCAAAGTCCTGGAGTCCTTCCGCCAGCCTACCCTGTCGGCCCGACTGGACCGCTGGCTCCCCCGACACAAGGAGCTCACCGCCAAGCAGCGTACCCAGCTCCGCACCAAGATCCGGGACGCCCTGATCAACGACTCCGGTGATGTGACGGTGGTCATCGCTCAACTAACCAAGGGCACCAACAACGTAGAGTTCGCCCGGCGCGTGTACCTCAAGGGCGAGGCCCTGATTCAGAAGTTGGGTCCCGAAAAGTACCATCCGGACATGGTCGCACGGGTGGGCGGCGCCTACCGCAGCTTCCGGGAGTTTGACCAGGCCATCAGCGACATCCGCACGGCCTCCATCGCCTCTCTGCTCCTGGTGCTCGGCCTGCTGGTGGTCTTTTTTCGTCGGCTGCGATCCATCGTCGTGGTGCTGGTTCCCCTGCTGGTGGGCATCGCCTGGGCCGCCGGCTTCGCCGCCCTGGCCTTCGGCAAGATGAACATCATCACGTCCTTCATTGCGGCGATCCTCATCGGGTTGGGCATCGACTTCGCGATCCATCTATACGCCGCTTACCGCAGCCACCGTCTCGCCGGCGCCAACCTGGAGGACGGCCTCTCAAAGGCCGTGCACGAGGCGGGGCCGGGCATGTTCACCGCCGCGATCACCACCATGGCGGCGCTGCTCACCCTGGTGGCCGCGCACTTCAGGGCCTTCAACGAGTTCGGCTACATCGCCGCCATGGGGCTGCTGCTGTGCCTGCTGGCCGCCCTGCTGGTCATGCCGCCGGTGATCGCGGCGCTCGAGCGCATCCGCACCGAACGGTTCCCCACGCCCAAGGACCAGGCCGCGTCCAAGTCCGAGTCCGAGTCCAAGCAAAAGCGCATCCGCTGGCTGGCGGTGGCCGGGGGAGGGCTCGCGTTGCTCACCACGGCGGCTCTCGCCTGGCGGGCGCCGTCCATCGCCTTCGAGTACGACTTCAAGGAGCTGCGCGGCAAGGGCTCGGCCAAGACCGGCATCGCCTACGACTCGGCCATGCGCGGCTCCAGCGGCACGGCGCCCATGGTGCTCATGGCCGACAGCCAGGCCCAGATGCGTCTGGCCCACAAGGAGCTTTTGCGCCGCCAGAAGGCCGAGCAGAGGTGCTGCAACGTCTACCTGGCCGGAGGCAAACCCCAGGGCAAGTGGTGCTCTCGCATGGGACTGCTCAACCCGCGGTCCCGGCGCATCGTCTACACCGCCTGGGATGGCACACGCAAGTGCCGACCCCGGGTGCGGGACATCGTGACTGTGGCCACCTTCATCCCCGACAAGCAGCAGACCAAGCTGCCGCACATCCGGATGATCCGCGAGACGCTCAAGCCCACCAAAAAGAAGGGTGACCCCATCGAGGAGGCGGCCAAGGACATTCGAAAAGAGCTGAAGCTGCTGCGGGACTACGCCCAGATCGACGCCCCTTTGACCATGGCCAACCTCCCGCACTGGGCGCAACGCAGCCTAACGGAGAAGGTCAAGGGTCCCGACGGAAAACCCCGCCAGGGAGCCATCGGCCTGGTGTATTGCAGCCTGCATTTCCGAGATGTGCGGGACATGATCGATATGTCCCGGGACTACGCTCAGCTACAGGTGGGGTCTGGAACCGTGCGGCTGGCCGCCGGGCAGTTCGTTGTCTCCGAGGTGGGTAACACCGTGCAAAAAGACAGCCGCCAGGTGTTCGTCTACGCCTTCGTGGCGGTGCTGCTGCTGCTGCTGGACCTGCTCTCCCTCTCCGGTGCCCTCATCTGCTTCACGACCCTGACCCTGGGCTTCTTGTGGGCCCTGGGCACCATGCAGTGGCTCGATCTGAAGCTGGGGGTGTACAACATGCTCGTGGTGCCCACCGCCCTCGGCGTGGGCATCGACGGGTCCGTCCACCTGTACCACCGGTTCAAGCGCCTCGGGCCCAAGTACGCCGAAGCGCCCCTGGGCCACACCGGCAAAGCCGTCATCGCCTCCTCCATCACCACCGCCGCCGGCTTCGCCGGCCTGTTCTTCATCGCCCATGGCGGCCTCCGCACCATCGCCAACTTCGCCACCCTCTCCATCATCCTCACCCTCGCCGGCATCCTGACGATCCTCCCCGGCCTCCTGATCTGGCGCTCGCGCGCCCTCCAAAAAAAGCAAAGCCCCGATCGCAAACGTTGAGCAAAAAGATTCGTGATGTCGGGGAACAAATCCCAAGGACGTTCCGAGTGCTGAACCCTTCAGACGAATCGTCGGGTGGAGCAACCGACGGGGGGTGTACCTGAGATCCCGGGCAATCTTCCCCCTGCCAAAAAGAAAAACGGCACGCCCAAGCGTAAGCGGTGAGCACCAACGCAGTCTGCCAGACACTGCGGTTAGCGACGACAGGGCGTCGTTCCGCTAACCACGGTGCCTGGCGTTTGGGGTGGCGGATCCCTTCTCCCCGGGGGACTGACAAGATTCTGGCGTCGAGCGTAGGGTCGCAAGCACGAACGCTGGGGGAAACGGTCGACGTCGGGGCGCTGCCGCTTTTTTATTGGTCAGAATAATGAGAGTACGCCCTGGGACTATGGTGCCCGCGCCGACCGCGCCGCAGGGCCGAACACGTTTTGGGCTACCGTGAACCGTGCATTTGGACTAAAACTGTACGAAGTGTCGGAGATCGCGTGCTGCGTGCACATCGTGCACATACGGAGTCCGGCGAACAGAACTCGATGCCACAGACGAAAGTGCAGATCGGCAGCATCGTAGCCGAGCGGTTCCGCTTGGTGAAGCTGCTGGGAGAAGGCTCCGTTGGCGAGGTGTACCTCGGCGAGCACAATGTGCTCGGGCGTCGCTACGCCATCAAGCTGCTCAAGGAGCAGTTTCGCACAGACGCCAACCTCATGGAGCGGTTCCGCCGGGAGGCCCTGGTGGCCAGCCGCCTGGACCATCCGAATATCGTCTACATCTCCGACTTCGGCTCCACTGCGGACGGTCGCTTCTACCTCGCCATGGAGTACATCGAAGGTCGCAGCCTAGACGAGCTCATCGATGAGCTGCATCCCAATGTCCCCGCCCTGCGACGCGCCGTGGCCATCTTGACCCAGGTCGCCTCGGCCCTGGAGGCAGCCCACACCGCGGGCATCGTACACCGGGACCTCAAGCCCGAGAACATCATGCTCCGCCAAAAAAGCTCCGGCGAAGAGGAGATCAAGGTCCTGGACTTCGGGCTGGCCAAGATCATGGTGGACACTGGGGTGTTCCAGCTCACCGCAGTGGGTGAGATCTTCGGCACCCCCATGTTCATGTCTCCTGAGCAGGCACGGGGCGAGAAAGTGGACGAGCGCACGGACATCTACTCTTTCGGCGTCCTGGCCTTTGAGCTGTTCACAGGCCGCCCGCCGTTCGAATGCAACTCCCTGGAGGAGCTGATAGTCTCCAACCAGAAGGAGACCCCTCCGCCGCCTTCCCGGCTGCGTCCGGGCAACGCAGTCCCCCTGCCCCCGGAGCTGGATCACTTCGTGCTCAAGTGCCTCGAAAAAGACCGGGAGAAGCGCCCGGCCAATATGGCCGAGGTGCTCGCCGCCCTCGATGTGGGCGAGGGGCGCGCCATGCACCACACGCACCCCTACTCCATCCCAGTGGCCAATGACGCCGCCGGGGCCCCCAGCTACCCGCTCGGGAGCCGTAGCAGCAGGGGCGACGCCGGTCTCGAACGGACTCTGCCCTCCGCGCTGGAAGCCGATGACGTGCAGCGGCTCGCCGCGGAGGAACCCTGGCAGTGGCGGCAAGTAGGAAAGCGGGCGCGAACCCTGGCCCAGTGGCTCCAGGAGGCGGGCTCCGCACCCACCGGGAGCGAACCGCTGGTCGAGGAGCTGGACGGTCTGACCCTGCAGTTGCGCAACCTCCAGTCCGAGCTCGCCTTCCCCGAGGCGCGAATGGAAGAACTGAACCAGGCCCACCGGGAGCGTACGGCCCAGTTGCGCCTCGCGGTGATCGACCTGAGCCTGGAGCGAAGCCAACTGGCCGACCATGCCCAGGCAGAGCCCACACCCCTTGCCGACCTCGACTTCCAAATCCGCAGCCTGGAAGAGCGCTTGGCCGAAGAGTTCACCACGGGCAACAGCCAGGGAGCCGGCGTGGCCCAGGAAGTGCACGAGTTGGAGCGCCAGAGGGACGCGGTGCAGGCAGACTGTACGGCATGCGAGCTGCGCCTGGTGGCGCTCCTACGCGCGAACAAGCCGGCGGAGCCCACCCCCAAGCAGAGCGCCGCCTACGTGGAGCTGGAGCACTTGCTTCGGGGGGGCTGATGGAGCCGGTTGCGTCGGGTGGGGGGAGTGCTTAGCTTAAGACATCATGAAGCTTAGCCGCAAAGGAACGACACCCCGTCAGCGCAAGGCCACCCTCCGCAAGATGCTCGAGGCCCGGGATCACGAAGCGCTAGCGGCCTGGGGCCGAAATGAGCGCCAGGCGGTGCGCACGGTATTCAGCGCGCTGTTCGACCCCGACGATCTGCTCCGCTGGCGCGCCATCGAGGGGCTGGGGCTCCTGGCCGGACAGGAGTCCCAACGGGATCTGGAGCGCGTCCGCGAGTGGCTGCGTCGCCTGCTGTGGAACATGAACGATGAGTCCGGAGGGCTCATGTGGCACGGCGCCGAGGCCATCGGGGAGATCCTCATGAACGTGAATCAGCTCATCCCCGAGTTCGTGATGATCCTGCACTCGTTCCACAGGGAGGAGCCATTCGAATCGGGCACCTACAGCGCCCTGGCCCGCCTGGCCACCCTCGAGCCCAAGCTCGTCGCGCCCTTTGTGCCCTTCCTCCAAGCCGGCCTCACCGACCCCGACCCCCGGATCCGCGCCCACGCGGCCCGCATCCTCGCGCTGGTGGGCGCCAAGCGCGAAGACCACCCGGCCTGGGACAAGGTGCTCACCGACTCCACGCCCCTCTCCGTGTACGACCACAACGACGGCGAGCTCCGGCAGACCACCGTGGCCACCCACGCTCAAGTGTAAGGGCCCGCGAATCCCCACGGATTAAGGCTCGACTCCATTAAGGCTCGACTCCAGCGTTGACTCGATCTACATCTGACCGAGACAAACCCCATGCGCCAACGCAACTATCTCAAGCCCGGGGGCACCCCGCCCCGCGGCGTTCGACTCCTGCTCATCGGCTACACGGTGGCCATGGTGACCTTCGTGTTCTGGGGCAGTCGCCTCTACCCGGACGGACTGGCCCTCATCCCCTCCAAGGTCATCAGCGGGCTGGAGATCTGGCGGATCCTATCAACGCTGATCTACTTCGGCAGCCTGGATCAGATCTACATCGCCCCGTTCCTGCTGGGCATGACCGCCCTATGGCTCTTCGGTACACCCCTGGAACTGTGGCTGGGATTCCGGCGGTTCCTGATCCTCTTTTTCACCAGTGCAGTGGTGGGCCACCTCGTGGCAACCCTCGGCGGCCTGGCCCTGGCCTCCGCGCAGCCCGTGGGCGGCGCCTCGCCGGGAGTCTGGGGGGTCCTTACGGCAGTGGGACTGATCTACTGGCGAGAGCAGGTCTTCGTGCTGCGGCCGGTGCCACTGCAGGGCAAGCACGTGCTGCTGGCCCTGATGGCCGCCTTTGCCGTGGCGATGATCTACGACCTGGCCACCGGGTTCGGGCTGCTGCCCAAGGCGGCGACGCTGGTCGGAGGCGTTGTAGGCGCACTCTTTGTGACCCGATCCTGGCACCCCTCTCAGCTCTTTGGCAGGTCTGGGCTCAAGACCCGATTCGTGGTGCTCCAGGGGGGCCGCGCCTCCAAGGGCTTCAAATCGGAAAAGCCCCAAGGATCCAACGGAGGCACAAACGGCGGCTCAAGCGGCCGCGGGTCGGGCGGATCCACCCCACCCCCGCCTAAAAACCTCTGGAATTAGCACATCTTGCCGTCCGGCCATCTGACCGATTCAAATCCCGTGGACTGATCCGTTACACTACACTGTAGACTACAGTGTACATAACGGTACCTCCACCGAAAGGAACGCCACTATGAGACGGAGCCTCATCACAATCGGACTGCTCGCCCTGGTCCTCGGCGCCTGCGCCGGAGGCAACCCGGGAACCAACACCACCGATGGGTACAACTCGGATTGTGACCCGAGCAACGTAAGCGGGCTCTACCTCACGGCCTTGGGCAACTTCGACTTCGACATGGTGGCCGGCGGCACCTTGAGCCTACGCGCCATGACCGTCCGGCTCGACGACGGATCCCACGAGACAGCGGGGATCGCCGCGGACGTGACCGTGAGCTTCACGATCATCAGCATCAGCGGGGACGGCTCCCTGAGCGTCGCCAGCGCCGTGACCGATTCGAACGGCATCGCCGAGGTGGACTTCACCGCCACCGAGGAGGGCAGCTACCAGGTAGTGGCCACGGCGGAGGGGACCTGCGACGTCACTTTCAGCGTGGACGTTGTGAGCCAGCTCCGAGGGCTGCGCGTGGTGAGCGCCAACCCGGTCAACGCCTTCGCCAACACCCGCATCAACCTGTCAGTCCAGGCCTACAGCCCGGATCCCGGCTTCGGTGAGTACCCGCTGGTGGGCGAAACCATCACCTTCAATCTGAGCCCCGGTGGCGCGGGCGCAATGTTGGAGGAGATCGGCGGCGGCCTCTCCGGTGCGCAGATCACAGCGCGGACAAGCCCTCTGGGGATCGCCACCATCGCCATG
Source organism: Deltaproteobacteria bacterium (assembly GCA_029938605.1). Lineage (GTDB taxonomy): Bacteria > Myxococcota_A > Polyangia > HGW-17 > JAJRWW01 > JAJRWW01. The sequence goes on from JAOZUO010000109.1 coordinate 17,881, forward strand.
CTCACAGGCACCACTGGCGTACCCGCCGGTCTGGACGTCAGCGCCACCCTCGAGGGTACGGCCCCGGTGACCATTCACATCAACATCGCCGAGATGGGCGACGGTCCCTGTCAGTCCAACGTCGACTGCCCCCCCTCGGCGCCCATCTGCAACGAGGGCATCTGCGAGCCCAACCCAACCCAATCCGGTCCCTGCGTTACCAACGACGACTGCGTGGACCCCTACATCTGCAGCGGCGGTAGCTGCGTACCGGCCGGCCCCGAGGGCGCGGCCTGCGGCCCCCTCACGGCCACCCCCTGCCCCGAAGGCGAAATGTGCATCGCCGGACACTGTACGGCCATCCCCACCGACAATCCCTGCGCAGACAACGATGACTGCCCCTCGGGCTGGCTCTGCGTCAACGGCTTCTGTATCCAGACCGTGCCGCCAGGCGGTATCCCCTGTGTAGAGGATCCCGACTGCCCCTCGGGTCAGATCTGCGTAAGCGGCCTGTGCGTCAACGAGACCCAGTGTGCAAACCCGCCCCCGGACAACCGGCTCAACGGCACCTGGCAGTTCGACTCCATGCTGCATTTGCGGGAGGCGCTGCCGGGATTTGTGTCGGGCATCCTCACCGCCACCGAGGTTCTCCGGGACATCATCCAGGGCAACCTCGATCTGGGCGGAGTCCCAGGCTTCATCGAGGACTTCATCGAGGACATCATCCAGGGGTTGATCAATGCCTATGTGCCGCCGTGGGCCCAACAGCTCATCGTGGCCCTGGGCAATATCAGCGATATCATCGATGACATGCGGGTCTACTCCACGGTGAACCTGGTCTCCCAGGGCAACTACGAGTACGTGGGTACCCAGACCTGGGACATCATCGAGTTTGAGTTCCAGGGACAGTATATCTCCGAGTCCCCGGCAAACATCCCACAGATCGGCTTCATCCCTCAGCAGACCTTCACCTCCCGGGAGATCTGCGAGTTCTTCTACATCGATCGCTTCGACGTGGACAATGTGGTGGGCGGGCTCATCCGATGGGGCATCGAGGCCATGCTCACGGCGGTGACCTGTTCGGTGCCGGGCTGGCCCTGCTACTACAGCCTGGAGGACGCCCTGGAGGACCTCATCGACTGTGACGACATCGCCTACGCCATCGACGACATGGTCTACAACACCTTCAGCTACGAAGTCTACGACATGGTCTACGACTTCTGCGAAGACGGAAAACAGGACGCCATCGACACCATCATCGACGCCTTGGACAACATCGAGACGAACCTCAGCCTCATGTCCATGCGGGGCGACGCCGAGATCCAGGATGACTGGAATATGATCAACGGCCACTGGTACGGCACCCTGGTGGGCGGCAACTACGACGGCGAGTTCACCGCCGACAGGTAAGGGCCCGTAAGGACCCGGTATCACTTCGCCCCCCCAAACACCCGCTTTGGATCCTCCATCTTCCTTTGACAGCCTCCCTACCAAGAGGCTACGATCAGGCCGAACCGATCTGACGTGCCACCCACCCCCCTGAGACGGGGCGCGGTCGCCGGGAGGAGTCGTTGATGTCGTTGCTGCGTGGTCGGACCCCCCGTTTTTCAATGATCCCCCTGACCTTGACCTTGGCGCTGCTGGTGCTAACCGGGCTGGGCCTGATGCTGATCAGACGACGGCGACTTGCCTGATTCCCCTACCACAAGATCCCCACTGCTCCGGGTACTGAGGTGGGTCGGGCTGGGCTTCGCCGCCCTGATCCTGCTCTTTTTCGCCTGGGCGCTTTTTTGGACCTTCTACAACCCCACCGTGGACCAGGCCGAGCCCCTCATCGTCGTGCGCACGCCCAACCGCCCCGACGAGATCACCGTAGTGCTCGGCGGGGACTTCGCGCCCACAGACGTTTCCCTGAAGATCATCCGTCGCCGGGGCTACCGCTACCCATACCTGCGTACGGCCCGGATCCTGCGCCAGGCGGATGTGAGCTTTCTGAACCTGGAATCCCCGGTCACCACCTGGTCCCACCAGTTCCCCCTGTACAAAAAGTACCTCTACCGGGTACACCCACACGCCACCGAAGCCTGGCAGTGGCTCGGCCTCGACCTGGTGAGCCTGGCCAACAACCACATGGTGGACTACCGCCAACGCGGGCTCACAGACACGGTCCGACACCTGGACCGCGCGTCCATCGCCCACGTGGGCGCCGGTAAAAACGAGACCGCCGCCCGACGCCCGGTGATCTTCAAGGTGGGGTCCACCCGCATCGGATTTCTCGCTTACCTGGAGTCCCGTATCTTCTGGAACCTGTACCTGCGCACCTACGCCGTGGGCGACCGGGTGGGCTGCGCGCGCTTTGAGCGTTCCGATGTGGCGCGGGATATCAAACGCCTCCGCCCGCTGGTGGACGTACTCATCGTGAGCGTGCACTGGGGCGACAACTACGTGGGGATTTCCAGCGCCCAGAAGAGCGCCGGACGCTGGCTCACCAGCCTCGGCGTAGACGTGGTGGCCGGGCACCACAGCCACGACGTCCAGGGTGTGGAGGTGCGCGGCCGACGGGTGATCCTGTACTCGTTGGGCAACTACGCCTGGGGCACCCCCGGGCGACGCCACATGCGCATCGGCCTGTTGGCGCGCCTTCGCATCGCTCCCCGACAGGGCAAGCAGCCCGGCCGACTCCGGAGCGTGGAGCTGCTCCCCATCGTCACCCAAAACCGCATCGTACGCTTCCAGCCCCGCCGCCTCCGCCACAAGGAGCTCCCCTGGCTCGACAAGCTCCTCAAACCCTCCCGCAAAATGGGCACCCAGCTCACCGTGGAAGGCACCACCGTGCATGTGGGCCTGAAATAGGATCGCCGTAGGCGCCCTCACACTCAGGGCCCCTGCGCCTCACCGCCCCAACAATCCAGCATCCCTTCAAGTATTGTTCAGGAGCCATCCTCCGAAACAGGAGTCTATCAAATATTTATTGCCAAGGATTTAAATAACATTACGATAAATGCATTTCTATACGAATCATGTTCGTCAATAACACCATCGTTATTTTCATCCGTTGCCTGTCTCAGTTTTATCATTAAATCTCTGTTGTATTTTCCCAGGTTCACCAATCCAAAGAGATTCTTATGCCCAGGCCAATCACCTGTTTCATACAACCATTCCACTGAACAGAATTCAAACAGTACGTCAGTTTGGTCTTTAACAGCCTTACTACAGTACCCATTCATAAAGATATCAAACTTTGGAAACCCAACGCCAAACTCAGCAAGCAATGTATCATCTATCCATGTCTCATCGTTCATGGATCTAGCCAAAGCAGTCATTGAGATGCAAACATCTTGAGAGGAATCACAGAACTCGTCATTGTCATACATGCTAATGTAATGCATTGTTGAGGTGTAGTGTGCTATGTCGATTGATCCTGTTTCTTCAAACGGGTTTCCATGGAACAAACAGGTTGTACCACTAGAACATGTTCCAGTAATGTAATCATCACCGTATGACACGTAATAGTCCAATAAGTCATCAGCTCTAGATGTAATCGGCGTGGTTAACACGCAATCAGCACAAGCTGCACTGCCGGCAATATGGTCGGTGCTTTGAAAGAGATCCACGATAAATTCAATCCACGCAATGTAGTGAGATATTATCGCGCCCTTCATAGTGTATTGTTGCCAATCTCCCCAGCCAGTGTCTTGAACAAATTCATCATCATTCCATTTGTCCCATATTTCATACTTCAACAATCGTCGTATATTTAAAGCTCTACAAGTTAGACTGGAGTCTCGTATAGAAGAAGGCTCATTGCTTATGGGGCAATCAAGATTGTTATTACCTGGGTGCTCTAGTAAAATGGCCTTTATGGCCTGCGCCACACCAGCAGCTGCTCTCCATTCAACTTTAGCCAGGGACAAACTCAGTGGATAGGTAGGACTACGCCAGAAATAGTATTTACCAATGCGTTCAGGAGAACGACACTGCCTGGGTTCACCATTGCCAAAATCATAGTTTGTACAAGGTTCAAAAAATGACTCTGCTGAATTGATCAGATAGTTTTCAATTCTATTGTAAATGTCACTGTGGTTTTCAATGCCGTATATCTGTGGATTGCTGTACAACTCACCAGCCATGATAAACCGATGAATTTCTTCGTAATAGTTATCTCGCCGATAGCCAGAGTAAGGATCTTCCGGAAAACTATCATCATGAACTGGGATATTGGTTGAAGTCAGGTACCTGTTCAGTGCTGAAACCACCTGAGGATCGTAGGCAATGAGGCCCACAGATTGACTGACCTTTTCCAGGCCACCATAAAAACAGCGTATAGACAGGGCTTCTTTGAAATAGGCAGCTTGAATGCTTATGACATAGCTACCTTCACCAACCTTCACCATGTCTTGTTCTAGCAGTCGGCAGGTAATTGCGGGGTCGGCGTCATCGAGCTCTATAGTAAATGTGATTACACTACTCGCGATTAGTACATCTGTACAATCAATAATGATACGGTCATTGAAATCTGTATAAGCTCCAATTACTCGACTCTCGAGAGAAACCTCAAGTGCTGTTAATTTTATTGTCTTAAGTATATCTGGAGGGTTGGTTATACATGAGTTTCCACCGCATGCTGCTAGTAGAATAAGGAGTAGGGTAAGTGTTGTGTGCTTCATCATCACTTTCATCCGCTACTCTAAGGGGCCGCGAATGGCCAAGTCGGTCGATACAGGGCCTCAGCGCCCCAGCACCAGACCCCACTCCACAGCCACGAACCCCTGCCGGTCCAGGGGCGCGGGCAGCAGTGGCTCGGGGAGGGACACGGGCGCGACCAGGGGCTGCAGATACAGCCAGACCCGCCGCACCGCCACCGGCGCGGGATCTATTTGCAGGGTCACCAGCGCGTCGGCCTCCATGGGATAGGCCGCCCACCAGGCAGCGCCCGCCAGCTCGGGAGTCCAGTAGTCCACGAAGTCGTCGATCTCTCTTCCCTGAAAACCCAGCCGGGTGAGCAGGCCGCGCAGCTCCGCCTCCAGGTCGGCGCCATCGAGCACCCAGCCCCGGTCGGTCTGCACCCGGCGGGGCAGGCGCGCCTCGTAAAACAGATACTCCCACTGGTCGTCGATCATCCCGTCCGGATCCACCCGCACCTGCCAACCGTCGGCGTAGGGCGGCTCCGACACCACCACCTCTCCCCCCTGGGGGAACCCCAGCCGCACCGACACCTCCGTGGTGGTCTCCGGATACAGATACAGGTTCGGCGCCCGGGCGAAGATATTCGGGTAGTACACCAGGTCCGCGTAGTCCGTGGTCGGCCCGTTGGTCATCTCGAAGCGGTAGGTCTCTCCATCGCAGGCCACCCGCAGCCAGTAGGAGCCCGCCGCCACGCCCGCCAGGCCGAAGCGCCCCTGCCCGTCAGTGGTCAGGGTCGCCTCCTGGCCATCGGGCCCCTCCACCACCACCGCTCCATTGGCGTAGTAATGGTGCGCCGCCAAATCGTCCCCCTCGAAGATCACGCCAGCCAGGGCGTCATCCAGCTCCGGAACCGCGTCCAGGTCCACGTCGATGGTGTCCCCCCACACGGCGTAGTACAGCTCTGTGTAGAACCCATCGGCCCGCGCGTAGACGTAATAGGACGGCGCCTCGGTGAAGGGCTGATCCGCGTCCACCTCCACCACCACCGGCCCCTCTGTATCCAGGGTTCGCGTCTGGCGAAGCGTCCCATCTGAGTCCCCATAGATCTCCAGCGTAATCTGCGTAGCCACCTCCTCCTCCGGAACAACCGGCTCATAGTGCAGGCTCCGAGCCCCACAGCCCCCCGCTCCCGCCACCGCCACCAATCCCAAAGCCAAACCCAACGCCCAACCAGTCCACAACTTTCGGTTCCGCATAGTTCTGCCTCTCGGTCCCGCGTAGGACCAATGAGAATCTGAGACGTCCGCCCAACGATTCGTCAGAAATCCACGAACACGCCGACCTAAGTCCCCATTTTCAACATTCCAGAGAAACAAAAGCAAACCCCATGCCACAATGACCACTCGGGAAAACCGCGGCCGCAGGCCGCAGGCCGCAGGATGGAAAGCCGCGGCCGCAGGATGGATGGAAGCTGCATAGGTGTTGATGCGCTTGCGGCCGCGGCGGGAAAAATCGGGGAGAAGGTGCTACGAAGCTGAAGGTGCTACGAAGCTGAAGGTGCTACGAGGCTGAAGGTGCTACGAGGCTGAAGGTGCTACGAAGCTCGCGGTTCTACGGAGCTCGTACGAGGCGAGACTTCAGCTTCACGGCCACGTCGGCCACGCGGGTGGGTCGCCCCGCCGCCGTAAAGCGCATGGTGCGGGTCTTGCCGTAGGAGCGGATACGCAGGGTGCCCGAAGAGGCGGTGACCTTGCTTGAGGCCCGGGGCACCATCCAGATCTGGTACCGGCCGCGCTCCTCCATGGAGGCCGCCAGGGTCTCGCGCACCGTGGAGTGTACGTCCGCGGTGCGCACCCTGCGGGCGCCGCCCTGCCAGGAGATCACCCGGCCCCGGGGAGACACAACGACGACGTCGAAGTCAGGACCCGTGTCCCAACGGGCGTCTACCTTGAGGCGCTCCCACAAGCGCGGTGCCTTCACCGTCCGGGCCACACTCTTTTCGGCCCGGCGAAGACGCCAACCCTTGAGGTGAGCGAGGTGGCGCTGCACGTCGTTGTCACAGCGGGCAGCGGCCACCTGATGACGCCAGCTCCGCTTGGACACCAGGGCCCGGGTGAGGGCGTGGGCGCAGCGCAGATCGCGGTTACCGCCGGCGCGGTACAGCTCGATCATCCGGGTATGAGCCGCGGCGTTTCGCGGATCCACATCCACGGCGCTGGCGAGCAGATCCCGGCTCTGATTGGGATCGCCGCGCAGGGCCGCGATGCCCGCCAACTCCACCAGGGCACCTGCGTCGAGGCGATCCTTGGCCAACCACTTCCGGGCGAGCCGCTCGGCGGCGGCCAGGTCGCCCACGCGCACCTGCCAGCGCACCAGATCCCGGGTGCGGTCCCTGGACAGGGGTTTGGCCGCCATGCGCTGCTCCCGTCGGCGCAGCTCAGCGCGATCGTAGCCCAGGTTGAGCACTGGCTGACGGATGGTGGCAGCGCGGTACCAGACCTTCTTCATGCGAATCATGCGCCGCCGCCGCCACCGCCGGCGCGAAATCCGGGGACGAAACTTGCCGGGGAAGGGTGCGGACATGGCGCTGGGTGGACGCCGGGACTCCTTTCTTTTCGCTTTGAAGGATCCTCCGCCGGATCCTATGAGGTCCTGCATCCCCGCTGAGCGGCTGGCCATGAAGCCCTTGCCGGCGCCCGCACCCTTCCCGCCCACGGTGGCGGTGTCGGACTCGGTGGTCCCCTCATCGCCGGTCCATTCGGTGGACGGCCGGGTGTCCTTCACATTGAAAGCCTTGGCCATGGCCGGGCTCTCGAGCACCAAAAGGCTCGTGTGCCGACTCAGCACGTGGTGGCTCTTGGAGATCTTCACGATGGCCTTGCGGTGCTCGTCTCCTTGGAGGTGCTGCAGGTCGTCGATGCGACGCTCGGCCCACAGCCGGGGCAAAAAGGCGTTACCGGCCACTGCCCGGGGGGCGAGCGTAACGCGATAGCGTCGCTCGTAGCTCCGGCCCGCGATGGACCCCGTGAGCACGACGTCGCCCTCGGCGTCGGTCTTGACCCGCGCCGCGATGAGCCGCTCCTCACCCGGCCACAGGTCGCCGATCTTTGACGGGGCGACACGGTCCAGCCCCTCGGGCAGCTTCAGGGCGACATTCCGCAGGGGCTCTCCCCACTGGCGCTGGATCACCCGGAAAGCCGTGGCGCGAAGAGAGGTGCCCGCGCCATGGGCCACATAGGCGCCCCGGCCCGCCCGGGCCAATCCGCGCAGCACCACCTCGTCCACATGGCCTCCCAGGGCCACTGTGGTCAACCGCGTCTCGCCCAGGGCCAGACGCGCCCTTTTGGTGAGCCGACCCGGATCCGTCTCGCCCACCGTGGGCACACCGTCGCCGAAATAGATGACCCGCGCCTGAGCGAGCTTCGGTCCCTTGGCCAGAACCTTGGCCGCCTGCTCGAAGGCGTGTACCAGGCGGGTGGAGCCCAAAGGCTCCAGGGTCAACACGCTGCGGCGCAGGGCGGCGGCAGTGGCCTGGGTCGCCGGTCGAAAGCCCGGCCCCAGCTCACGGCACTGGTGACTGCAGGCCAACAGGTGCACCTGGCTTTTTTTGCCCAGCTCCCGGGTCACCCGCGCCACCAGCTCCGCAGCTCGCTGAAGCCGCGCCTTCTGGATGGAGTACGACGAGTCCACCACGAAGACCACCTTGAGGGGATCTCGCCGGGACCAGGCAGGCAGCATGGGACGCAGGGCCAGCAGGGCGTAGCCGTCGCCTGCACCGGCGCCAGCACCGGTAGCAGCTCCGGAGCGGTACGCCCAGGCGGACAGCTCCTTGCCGAGGCGCCTCGACGGGATGTCCAGCACGATGTCGCCAGTGGGCGCGAACTGCGCCTTGTCCATCGTGACCACCAGGGTGCGCTTCTGCTTGGTGGACTGCATGACGTAGGGACTGGCCCGCAGCTCCAGGCCGGGCTCATAGCCGCCCACCTTCGCCTCGAAACGGAAGCGCTCGGCCCGGGGCTTGCCTGCCGGATCCGCAGCCAGGGGCAGCACGTAACGACGTCCGCCGGGGATGGGCTTGAGTAGCTGCGTATAGGCGATACGCACCGTGCGCGCGCCCTTTTTCGGGATGGGAAAAATCCGCAGCTCGAACTCGCTGCCCTTGGTCCACTTGAGCAGGGCCGGATCGTGCCAGGGGCCGGGCACCCAGACGTACTCCGTCTTACGCACGCGGCGCTTGGACTTGGGCGTGGCGTTGCGGATCACTCCGCGCCAGATCTTGTCCCCCCGGGACCGCTCCACGATGGCGCCGTGCTCCCACTTGCCGTTGACCACCAGGTCCAGGGCGGCGATCTTCGCATCGGAGGGGAGGGGGAACTTGTAGACGCCCTCCATGGTGTTGTTGGTGTCGTTGTGGAAGGTCTCGGTGACGATGGTCTTGGCCACGCGCCCCTGAATGCGCACCTCCACTTTGTGGTCAGTGAGGCGCAGGGCCTGATCGATGTCCTTCGTCTTGCCCGGGCGCCGGGCGGTCAGCCTGCCGAAGCCGCTGGTGCCCTTGGTTGCCGCGGGCAGGGTGTCGGCCCACTCGGTGGCGGTGCCCAGATCCGAGGCGGCCTGCACGAGCGGGGCGTCGCCCTTGCCGAGCACGGCCTCACCTCCGGCGGTGACGGGAGCGGACTGCCCGCCGGACTGAACGATCACCTTACCGCGCAACACGTCCACGATGGCGGTCCGGGTGCGAGCGGTGATATGCAGTTGGGTGCCCACAACGTTCACCACGCCCGTGGGCACGCCCACCTTCAATGGCGGGAGCTGCCCCTGACGCACCACGTCAAGCAGGGCCTCGCCCCGCTCGAGCCGCAGACCCCGAGCGTGGTCGCCGAGCACCCGAAGCTGGGTGGAGTGGTTGATCCAAACGGTGGTCTGGTCCGAGAGCGTGAGGCGCACTCGCTCCCCATTGCCGGTCAAGGCGACGCCGCTGGGGGCGCAGGGCTCGGCCTTCCAGGGACCACGGTTCACGGACCGCGCGCAGCGGGTAGCCACCAGGCCAGTGGCCAGGGTCGTCTGGTCGTCGGAGCCGGGCCGGGTGGGCTGCTTGTCGTAGAACCACACCGCCGCCACCACCAGGGCCGCCGCCGCCAAGGGCGCCAGGATCCAGGGGGCGCGGCCAAATAGACGACGCTCCGTAGTGCGTTGCTGTCCACGGTCCGCCATAGCCCGATTGACGAGCTCGGTGGCGTCAATGGCCGGTTCCACGTGCCGATCGGAATCGGCCAGCAGTTGGGTCAGACGCTTGGAGGCCTGAACCTCCACCTGGCAAGCTGCGCAACTCTCCACATGCCGGGCCAAATCGCTCGGCAGCGCCTCGGCCCGCTCAGGGACGGACGATACGAGGTCCAGAAGCCGCTGACACGGGCTCTTTTTCTTGCTGTTGCTCTGGCTGTTGCTCTGGCTCATCTTTTTTCTCCTGGGGACTCGTGGAGCTGGGGGGTTCCATCAGCAACGGTCTCAGGGAATCTCGGAGGGCCCCAATGCCCAATGAGACCCGCTTGCGCGCGGCAGCCGGCTTGACGCCGAGCGCCAGGGCCATCTCGGCCCCCTCCATGCCCACCTGGTAGCGAAGCAGCACGGCCTGTCGCAGCTCGGGCTTGAGCTCAGCCAGCCCACGCCGAAGCAAGGCGCGCTCATCCAGGTCCACCGCTGACTCATCGGTGGTCTCCGAGCTTGCCCCCGAACCGAACCAGCGTTGCAGCAGCCCCGCCCGTCGATCCCGCTTTCGCAGGTGCCGGATGCAGACCCGCCGGGCGACGCCGAAGAGCCAGGAGCGTACGTTGGACTCAGCCCGAAATCCGGGCATGGCCTTCCAGGCGTCGATGAAGGTCTCCTGCATCAGCTCCTCAGCCTCGGACAGGGACCCCACCATGGACGCGCAGAAGCGCTTGACCGGACCGGAGTACTGCTCAGCCATGAGCCGCAGCGCCTCGCGATGGTCACCATCTTCCATGAGTGTTGTGATTTGCAGTTCCATGTATGCCCTCTACGCGGCCACCAGTGAGGTTTCTGTGAACGGTTATTCTTATTTTGTTGTTTTTCGACCGAACCGGATAGGAATTTCTTGGGAGCGCTGCTAGGGTTAGGATCGATTCGTTGTCACGTCGCTTCGCTCCGTGACTCCGAATCGATGTCGC
>JAOZUO010000249.1 GCA_029938605.1 Deltaproteobacteria bacterium
GCGGTCGTTTAGCTCCTGTGGAGGGGGGTTGCTCTGGCGCCGCGTAGGCTGTTGTGCTTGCAAGCAGAATTGCTGCAGCAGCACCGAGAGCAATTGACATGGTCCGCATACTCACCTCGCCATGGTGGTTGGGAGGGTGCAACACTCCAAAAAGCACCGTGAAATCGAACAGTTAGAGTCGCTTTGGGCAATCGTGGCAGCACTATAGCACGACGTTTGCCGACAGATCAACTCTTTGTTTTGAACACTGGACCAAACGAACCACGCCATTTTGTTGTGGTTTTGCTCGATGGGTTCAATGCCTTGTCAGCCGTGAGAATCAATCGCTCTCTTCGTCTGGAGTGAAGAGCGCCTCCACGAACTCCTCGGCTATAAATTCTCTTAGATCCTCAACGCCTTCGCCGATGCCGATAAACCGCACTGGGATCTTCATTTCATTACAAATACCCAAGATGATGCCACCCTTTGCGGTGCCATCCAGCTTGGTCAGCGCGATGCCCGTGACGGCCACCGCCTCTTTGAACATGTTCGCCTGTTGGATCGCGTTCTGACCCGTCGTGGCGTCCAGCACCAGGAGGATCTCGTGGGGCGCACCCTCGAGAGCCTTGCCCGAGACCCGGTAGATCTTTTCAAGCTCCTGCATCAGGTTCTTCTGTGTATGCAGACGGCCTGCGGTGTCGCAGATGACCACGTCGATTTTCTTCTCGGTGGCCTGCTTGATCGCATCAAAGATTACAGAGGATGGATCCTGTCCCTCGTTCCCCTTGACGATGGGCGCATTTACTCTCGTTGCCCACACCTCGAGCTGCTCCACCGCTGCGGCCCGGAAGGTGTCACCCGCAGCCAACAGCACGGTCAATCCGTCGTCGGAGAACCGCTGGGCGAGCTTCCCGATGGTGGTGGTTTTACCCACCCCGTTGACGCCCACGGTAAGGATCACGTAGGGGCTGGTGCTCCGCAGGTCGAGGGGGGGAGCGTCCACATTGAGGATCGCCGCCGCCTGCTCCTTGATGGTGGTCCAAACCGTGTCGGCGTCCTTGATGGAGTTTTTGTCCAGCGCGAGCTTCACCTCGTCGAACAGGACCTCGGAGGTGTGCACGCCGATGTCGGCGGTGAACAGGACCTCCTCGAGCTCCTCGAGCAGCTCGTCGTCAATCTTGCGCTTGCCGCGGAAGATCCCCCCCAGCTTGGCAATGAAACCGCGGCGGGTCTTGCGGAGGCCGGTCTTGAGCTCCTTGCCCTTGGGTTTGGCCAGGGGCACCGCGATCTTGGGCTTGGGCTTGGGCTTGGGCAGCACCACCGCCGGTTTAGGCGCTGGCTCCGCGGCGGGCTTCGGCTCAGGCTTCGCTTTGGGCTCGGGCTTTGCTTCGGGCTCAGGCTTCGCTTCGGGCTCGGGCTTTGCTTCGGGCTCGGGCTCAGGCTCTGCTTCGGGCTCAGGCTCTGCTTCGGGCTCGGGCTCTGCTTCGGGCTCAGGCTCTGCTTCGGGCTCAGGTTCTGCTTCGGGCTCAGGCTCTGCTTCGGGCTCGGGCTCACCTTCCACAGGGCGTGTTGGGGGCTCGGGCTCTTGCTCCCGTCGGCGCGCCAGCACGAAGGCCCGCGCCGCCCATATGAAGAAGATGACCAGGCCGATCACGAAAAGCGCGATGCCGATGTCTTTGTGGTCCATGAGCGGAATTTTTACGCGCGAGGGTGCTGTTTCGTCAAGGGCCAGCCGAGAACCTTATTTATGTTGCCTGGTCATCGTCTTGGTTCCCGTCTTTCCCTGGCCTTGGGTTTAGGGCTATACTGGTACGGAGCAGAGTCGGAACCGCGTATGTTTGGAGGGCGATGATGGTGAAGCGAGTGATGGTGTGGAGCGTGAGTGTGCTGGCTTTGCTCCTGGTCGGGTGCATCCTGTTGACCGAGTTCGACGACCTGCAGACCACGCGGTACGAGGTCTTCGAGCTGCCCTTTGTGGAGGAAGGGCAGGTTCCGGAGTTCGACATTCTCTTCGTGGTGGACCGCCCCACCTGGAACGACGCGGTCATGTGGGACATCATGGATGAGGCGACCCAGGAGACCGGGATCATGCGCGATGCTCTGGGGGGGGTGCTCCTGGACGCCACCGGGCCCCCCACCAATACCTCGGTGGAGCTGCACATCGGTGTGATCACCTCGGACTTGGGAGCGGGCTTAGCGGACTTCGACGGCTGCGAGGTGCTCGGGGACGATGGGCTCCTGCAGAGTGAGGTGCTGTCGGACGACGAGTACAGCGGGTACAATTGTCAGCCCTTGAACGACGGTGAGAAATTCCTCCGGGTGGTCAACGGTGTGGTCGTGAACATGGGCTCGATGGAGGATGTGGGCGCTGCGGTGCAGTGCATGATTCTGGCACAGATGACTCGTACGACCGGATGCCCCATCAAGCAGCCCTTCGGCGCGGTCAAGCTGGCCATCGACGACCATCGCGACGGCGGCAATCAGGATTTTTTGCGGGATGAGGGCGGGCTGGCGGTGGTGTTCATCAGCGGTGAGGACGACTGTAGCGCCTACGACCCGTCCGTGTACGACCCCGCGCTCTTCAGCCCCTACCACTGTTTTTCCCAGGGTCTGGACTGCGTCCAGGTAGGCGACGTCTTCACCGAGTGTAGCGAGCCTGTCGAGGGCTCCCTCATGCCCACCGCCGATCTGGCCGCCTTGCTGAATGCCGCCAAGGGAGACAGCTCGGTGGTGGTCTCGGTGATGGCCGGTCCCTACAACGCGGATACCGGCGTGATCGTTCAAAATGTGTCGGACCTGGGTTTGCAGATCCAGCCGAGCTGTCGGGCCACAGAAAGTGGCCTGGAGGCCCTGCCGGGCATTCGGTTGAGCCTACTCAAGGACCAGTTTGCCGACAGCTCCGTGTTCCAGGAGATCTGCTCCCCTGACAGCGGGCTGTTTTTTGACGAGTTGGCCCATAAGCTCGCTGCCCAGACTTCCTATCGGTGCATGCCCAAGGTCCCGGTGGACTCCGATGAGTCCATGCCCGGCATGCAGGCCGACTGCACAATAGAGGACGTGGTAAATCCCGACGAGGTGAATCTCGAGTATCGCCTCGGCCCCCACCCCGAGTGCCGCTACAGTGGGTACTCGGTTACCTGCTGGGAGATGATGGCCGAGGAGAACTGCACGATGGGATACAAGCTTGTGCTTGCGCGGCCTTCGAGCGAAGATTTAGCAACCGAGAACTACCTCGTCGAGGCAAACTGTCTGGTGCACATGGAGGATCCGCGATAACCAGCTGGCCCGTCCACCGGGCCCGTCGACTGAGCCTTGTGACTGGACGTAATGCTCCGGACTGACAATAATATAGAGCCATGACCCATTGTCCGCACTGCACCGGTCACCATGACCTTGGTGCTCTCTTTTGCCCAACCACCGGCAAGGCCATTAGCGTCAGTCGGATCCAGAAGGGCACCCTCGTCGACGACAAGTACCGGATCATCCGGCGAGTGGCGTCCGGGGGAATGGGCGCGGTCTACGAGGTGATGCACGAGCGCATCAGGCGCAAGCTCGCCATGAAGTTCATCTTGCCCGAGCTGGCGGCCAGCAAGGAGGTGATCCAGCGCTTCGAGATCGAGGCTCGGGCGGCCAGCGCCATCGGGCACGAGAACATCGTCGAGGTCACCGATATGGGCACCACCTCGGACGGGTTGCCGTTCCTGGTCATGGAATACCTCGAGGGACGCGACCTGGCGGCGCTGATGGACGAGCAGGGCTTGGACCAGGTCCGAACAGTCCACATCATCAGCCAGGTGCTCGCCGCCCTGGATGCGGCCCACAATAGGAAGATCATCCACCGGGATCTCAAGCCCGAGAACATCTTCCTTATTGAGCGTAGCGGGGATCCGGACTTCGTGAAGTTGCTGGACTTCGGTATCTCCAAGTTCGCCGGGGGAGAGGAGGCCAAGCTCCACCTCACCTCCACGGGGCTCATTCTGGGCACGCCCTACTACATGTCTCCGGAGCAGGCCCGTGGAGATCGCGACCTGGATCAGCGCTCGGACCTGTTCTCCATTGGTGTGATTCTCTACCAACTGCTCACGGGCAGGCGCCCCTTCGCGGCGGACAATCTCAACAAGTTGCTGTACCAGATCACCAGCGGGAAGGTCACCCCGCCCCGGGAGATCAACCCGGATATCACCGAATCCCTGGAGCGCGTGGTGCAAAAGGCGTTGTCCCACGAGGTCGAGTTCCGCTTCAGTTCGGCCCCAGAGTTCCGGGCGGCCCTGGTGGGGGATATGCAGCTGACCACCCGGGAGATGCCGCCGGCGCGGGTGTCCACGGATCGGTTGAATGTGGCCGGTGCCTTCGGGCCCACCCTGGTCAGCGGTGCGGAGACTGACGTCAACCCGGCCGCCAAGGGTACGCCCCTGGCCTGGACCGGTGACGGTACTCAAAGGCGGTCGTCATCGAGCCGGGGGCTGCTGTGGGCGGGCATCGCCGGGCTCGTGGTGCTGGTGGCCGTGGTGACCGTGTTGTTCACGCGAAACCTGGGATGGCAATCCTCCGGTGCATCCACGTCCGCCCCGGCGGCGGCGTCTACCCCGCCGGCGCCCATGTCAGCGGCCACGGCGACCCCGCAGGTGATGCGTATTCGGGCCGAGACCATCCGGCTCACTCTGCGTGTGGATCCGGCGGAATCCCGGGTGTCTCTGGACGGCAAGGCCGTTACGACCATGCCCATTGTGTTGCCCCGAAGCGTCTCGAACCACCTGGTCCGGGTGGAGGCAGACGGCTACGTCCCCCAGGACCTCAAGGTGAGCGCCGTCAGCGACCAGACCCTCGTCATTCAACTCAGGCCGCGGCCCAGGGCCACCACACCCCGGCGGCGGCGACGTCGTCGCGTGGTGCGCCCGACCATGCGCCCGACCATACAGCCCGTGGGAATGAAACAAATACGTGCAATCACGGATATCTAGAATTGGATTCACGGGTTTTCTGACCGGGGTCTTACTGGTCGGTGAGTTGACCCTGTCGCCTCCCGAGGCCGAAGCGCGCAAGTCCCTGGCGGGCCGTGCCGGACTCACCCGGGCCCAGCGCAAGGCGAGGAAGAAGGCCATCTTCGTGGTCAAGCGCGGCGTGCGTAAGCTCCGAGAGGGAGACTACGTGGCCGCTCTGGAGCTGTTTTCCAACGCTCACAAGATCTACCCAAGCCCCAAAATCCAGTTCAACATCGGCCAGACCTACAAAGAGCTGGGACGGTACCTGGACGCCATGGGTGCCTACGAGATCTTCCTTCGGGACGCGCCCGCATCCACCTCCGAGACCCTGAGGAAACTCGCCCGGGACAACATCCGGGACCTGTTCCGCAAGATCGCCGTGCTGCGGGTTCAAGTAACCGTTCGGGGCGCACAGATCAGCATCGACGGCCGGCGGCGCGGGGTCTCGCCCCTGGTCAAGCCCTTGCGGCTCATGCCCGGCGCCCACTCCATGGTGATCAAGAAGCGGGGCTACGTCACGGTCGTGGTGGATCTGCAGCTGGGTGCCGGCAAGCGGGTCCTGCGCAAGGTAACCCTCCGCAAGCCCGCTCCCAAGGTGATGTGGAGGACCATCCGCAAGCCCATCAAGGGGATGGGCGTGCTCTGGACCGCGGTGGCGCTCGTCGCCTCAGCGGGTCTGGCGGCGGTCATTACCGGCAGCATGGCATTGGAAGAGGATGAGTTCGTACATGACCTGGATGAGCCCATTGCCGAGCGCGAGGCCGCGGCCGCCCGGGGCAAGCGGTACCAGGCGGCCACCGACGGTCTGCTCGTGGGCATCGGCGTGGTGGCCGTGTCGGCGCTCATCTGGTACCTGTTGGTCATTCGGCCCTCAGGAGGGCTCGAACGCATACGAGTGAAGCCCGCCGCCGGAGCCGTGGTGCCCTACGTCGCGCCGGGCGGAGGCGGCCTGGTGATACGTTTTTAGGGGCGCTAAGGCGGCTGGCGCCTAAAGCTCGGGCAGAAGTCGACGGACAGTAGTGGTCAGGCTGATGGTGTCCAGGGGCTTGGCCAAAAAGGCGGTGGCGCCGGAGGCCAGTAGCTGCTCGCGCTGCTCTCTATCCACATCGCCCGAAACCATGAGTACCTGGGTGGTCGTGTCTTGGGTGCGGATTTGGGTCAGGACGTGCTCGCCCCCCATTACGGGCATGATCACATCCAGCACCACCAGGCTGATGGATCCCTGGTGAAGCTGGTACAGATCCAGGGCCTGCTTGCCGTTCTCTGCTTCGATCACTTCGGCGCCGCTGGCCGACAGGACCCGTGACAGGAAGAGGCGGATGGTGCGATCGTCATCGGCCACCAGGACCAGGGGTTTGTCCGTGGACAGGGCGGGCTCCAGGGGCGTAGTGGTGGGCTTACCGTCCACCTCCACTACAATCGACAACTCCTCTGAGAGTGGTTCGTCCGACATGTTCGCCTCCAACATCTGAACGGTCCCAGGGGACCTCTCCATTAGTAGTGTAGTTGTTAGTCGCGCGGAAAAGGTTGATAAATAAACAAGGCTTGTCTCAGGACCCTTAATAGCTGCGGAGAGGGGGCTTGAGCTTGATCTGGGCGAGGGTCTTGCGCATTTGGTTCACGCGCGTCTCTTTCCGGAAGATGGCGTCGATTCGGTAGTCCTTGGGGTGGATGACCTTTCCCACCGTGAAGTGAGGGCCCAGCCCGAGGAAGCCCAACATGTACTCCGGTGTGGACTGCTTGAAGAGCACGTTGATGGCGTAACGGGATTCGAAGACCCGATCTCCAAACCGCTCGAAGACCACCGTGGGTCCCTGGACATCGATGACCTCGTGGCGTCCTACCTTGAGCTGATAGCCGTAGGCATTGAGGCGGCTGTAGGCCGATCGGCGTCCGGTGGTCACGGCCTGGTCGAACTTCCGGGGATCTGACGGTGCGCGACGGATGAGGGTGTAGAAGATCTGCCGGTGGGGTCCTCGACGGACGGGGTTCTGGGGTAGGTAGGCCTCCACCACCCTGGAGGACAGCGCTTTGAGGATCGGCCTGGGATCGTGCTGTACAGGGACGCGGATGCGCAGCAATTTGTGGCTTGGGTGCAGGGTGGCCAGACGTATGTAGGTCTTCAGTATTTTGGCCACTTTCTCGTCGTAGGCCAGGGATTTGCCGTCCACCTGGAGTCGTTGACAGGAAATATTCAGTAGGGCCGTGTGGCTGTTGTGTCCGTACCGTACATCCAGGCGCCAGGTGGGTTCGCAGGTGCGGAAGGGTGCGGGTCTGGCCGAGAGCAGCGCCTGGCGTACCTTGGCCACTTTGTCGGGGTCAGAGACGTAGAGTACCCGGATGAAGCGGCCTCGGGTGTGGCGTTTGTCCAAGGACTGGATCAGCAGTCTGGCGACGGTGCCGCCGCCCGTGGGGCGGGTGGCGCCGAGCAGCACCGGGACCTTCTTGCGTCCCTTGGCGCCGCGCACCCGGGTGATGTAGTCGCCGCCGTCGGTGCGATAGGTCTTCTTTTTGCCCATGAGGCCGTCGTCCTCGCAGGCCGTGGCGCCGAGCATTCCGAGGCACAGGAGACCGACCCACCCCCGAACGTCCCACCTGGGCCCGGGGGCCTTGGCGGCGGCCTTGGCTTTTTCGACAGAGTTGAGCATCTGTCCCGAAGCCTAGCACAGACCGTAGGCGTCTATCGGGTCCGGAATATTATTAGCAGAAGGTCGACGTTTTCGGGGTCCGCACCCAGGATGAACGAGGTGGTGGGGCCCGAGGTGGCGGTGAGACGGAGGTACTTGGCGCCGCCGGGGCGGATGATCCCGTCGGCCTGATCGAAGTCCCGGATCAGCGGGCCGGTCTTGTAAAGCATGTTCATGAAGGACTCGATCATGGAGGTGCCCCGGGTGCGGTCCGTGAGCGGATCGATGGCGGTGGGGAGGTAGTTGTACCGTGGGTCGGTGTTTAACGCCTGGCCACCGGTGTCGGTGCGGTCGTCCACCATCTGGGC
The DNA here is from genome assembly GCA_029938605.1 of Deltaproteobacteria bacterium. GTDB lineage: Bacteria > Myxococcota_A > Polyangia > HGW-17 > JAJRWW01 > JAJRWW01. The sequence goes on from JAOZUO010000249.1 coordinate 7,957, forward strand.
GGTGTACCAGTCCGTGGCCACGTCCGTAAGGGGTTTTCCCGCGGCGGTCTCTATGTTGGCCACGCCCAGCTCGGGAGAGTCCACCAGCGCTCGGAGCCAGGCCACGCCCGGGGAGTTGGCCAGGTCGACGTCTCCGTTGGCCAGGAGTACGTCGCCGCCGGCCTGGTCGTACAGGTAGCGGATCAGGTTGTAGGCGCCGCCGCGCAGGGCGCCGTCACGGTCCTGGTAGTAGCCACCCTGACTGGCCACCAGGTCATTGATGGAGATCTCATCGATCTCGTCCAGCCCGGCCTTGGCTACGAAGAAGTTGCCGGCCTGGTAGCCTGTGAGGTCCTGGGCCAGGGCGGAGAGGCCCTCGGTGATATAGACGCTCTCGGGATCGCCCATGGTGTCGTTGAGCTGATACTTGCGGTAGAAGTAGATGGCGTGTTGGAACTCATGGGCCAGGGTCTCAACGATGCCGTTGACCGTGCCCAGGTGCGGTGGCAGCAGCTGGGGTGGCGTCACGTAGAGCAGCTCCTGATCGTTGGCCGCCACGCCGGAGGGCCGGGCCGCAGGATCGGTGACCAGATCGTAGGGATTGACGTAGGCCGTGGCGCCGCTCTCGTAGACCAGCGGTGAGAAGAGCACGGTCACGTGGTTGTCGTCGTTGACGTCGGATTCGAGCCCGAAGAAAATCCGCTCCCGGGGCAGGACGATGTCCTCGAAGGCCGTAGCGATGTCCGCCAGCCTGGTGGCGTCGAGCTCCAGGGAGGGATCCGTGTCCCGATCCAGGGCCACGACCAGGCTGGCCGACACCAGGAGCACCTCCGAGGTCACGGTTACCAGGCCACCGTTGGCGTTGATTTCGAAGTCCACCATCTCGCCGGCTGCAGGGGGCGGAGCCGGACGGGGTACGGGCCGATCCACCTGGCCCCGAGGCACGGGCAACCCCTTGAG
>JAOZUO010000250.1 GCA_029938605.1 Deltaproteobacteria bacterium
TCCATTCCCAGGGCGGTGGCGGAGGCATGGCCTATGCTTCTCGGATCAAACCTGCATGCGAACCGACGGGCATTGACGCGCGTTGCGTCCTCGCGTCATACTCCCGGGCGAAACCTGTCTCGAAATCCAATGGGCTGAGGAGAGAAGCATGAAGACGTTGATTGGAAGTCTGGTAGTGGTCGCGATGGTGCTGGGGGCGCCTCTGGCGGCTTCGGCCGGAACCAAGAAGAAGAAGGTTCAGGTCCGGGTGGTCAAAAAGTCCGCCAAGCCGATCCACAAGATGACGAAGGCCGAGAAGATCCGGGCGTTCATCAAGATGGTCAAGGAGATGGGCAAGGTGCCCAAGAGCTGCCGGCTCAAGGGCAAAACACTCAAGGGCAAGGTGAAGATCGTCAAGAGCTTCCCAGACTTCAAGGTCAAGCGGGTCAGCTCCTTTCCGGATCTGAAGGTCAAGTGGGTGACCTCCTTCCCGGACAAGTGTGGCAAGTGGAAGAAGGTCAGCAGCTTTCCGGATTTCAAGATCAAGTGGGTGACCTCCTTCCCGGATTTCACCATCAAGATCGTGAGCAGCTTCCCCGGCGTCCGTTAGGCGGCTGTAGGGCTTTCTGACAGATGAGCGTCGTTCTGGTGATATCTGGCGGTAACGACAGAGCCCCGGTTCTCGCGGAGTGGATCCGAGAGTCCGGCCGGATCTGCCACGAGGTGGTGAAGCCAGAGATTTTCTCCGAGGGCCAAGCCGCCAGGAAGCTCAGTCTCAACGAGAACCCAGACTGCATCGTGCTGGTGGCTGATCCCGAGGGGGAGGCCAACAGCCGGGTGCTCAGGCTCTTGCGTCTGGCCCATCTCGCCTCGGGAATCGTGGCCGTGGGGGGGGGGGGCGGGTGGAGCGCTCACCACATCGAAGGCGAAGACGACGCCGCCGACGTTCGACTCAAGGCCGAGGTCCTCCGCGTACCGTTTCTCATGGCCGTACAGCGCAGCCTGGATCTGGCCAAGCTGCGGTCCGAGCTGCAGTACCTGCGCTGCAAAGATGCCACGGGGGCGGACTTTGGTCAGCTTGTGGGGGAGTGTCCCTCCATGCGGGCGATCCTCACGCAGGTGCTGACCCTTTGTCGTCGAACTACCAACGTGCGGGGGCCGGCGGTGCTCATCACGGGGGAGACCGGGACGGGCAAGGGGCAGATCGCCAGGGCCATCCACCACAACGGCACCCGCCGGGACAAGCCCATGGTAGAGGTGAACTGTGCGTCCCTGCTCGAGAACCTCATGGAGTCGGAGCTTTTTGGCGCCCAGAAGGGGGCCTACACGGGGGCAGACAAGTCTCGCACGGGCCTGTTCGAGGTAGCCAACAGCGGCACGATCTTCCTCGATGAGATCGGGACCCTCAACATGGATCTCCAGGCCAAGCTGCTGCGGGTGCTCGACGAGCGCACCATCCGCCGGGTGGGGAGCACCGTGGAGCGTACCTTGGACGTGCAGGTCATCTGCGCCACCCACCGGGATCTACAGGCCGCGGTGCGCATGGGCGAGTTCCGGGAGGATCTGTACTACCGGCTGAGCGTCATCCACATGGAGCTCCCGCCCCTGCGGGACCGCGACCGGGATGTGGTGCTGCTGGCGAACAACTTCCTGCTGCAGCTCAGCACGGAGTATGGCGGTCCGCCGCTGACCCTGGGCCCCGAGACCGTCCAGGGGATATTGGCCTACGACTGGCCGGGCAACGTGCGGGAGCTGCGCAATCGCCTGGAGCGGGTGGTCTTGCTGTGCGACAGCCAGATCATCGAGCCCGAGCACTTGGAGTTGCCCGTGGAGTTGGGGAGGGTCCGGGCCACCGCTGCCGGGATCAAGGTGGAGATCCCATCGGGAGGGATCAGCCTCGCCGCGGTGGAGAGGGCCTTCATCGATGAGGCCATGCGGATGACCAAGGGCAATGTGGCCAAGGCTGCCCGCCTTCTGGATCTGAGCCGGTCCACCCTGCGGTATCGGCTCAAACAGTAAAACTCGTTATATCGTTATAATTGATGGATAATAGAGGTCGGACCACAGGGGTCTGTGGATCATTTGATCCGCCAAGTGGCGAATATCGCCACCCCCATTTGTGGAGAAATGACGACACTGGGTGTGCCATTGCAGTAGGTTAGGCCTCACTAGGTAGTTGGTATGGAGATTGCTTATGTCTTAGCTACCCATCGGCTGGGGTGGTGGCTACGAGCAGAGACATATGCCCAGTACTTGTCCTAACTGTGGAGTGGAGTTTGCCGGAGAGCTGGGGAGTTGTCCGGCCTGCACCTCCCGGTCCGTCAAGGCCCCCGAGACCGACGCCATGGACTGGGACACCCTCCTCAAGCCGGGTCAGACCGCCGCCTACGGTATGCGCACCGAGACCCCGGCCACCTACAAGCGCATTGAATCTCCGGCCATGCTGCACGCCATCTCCGGCGCCTCGTATCGGGAGTACAAGGTGGGGGAGGATCTCGGCCAGTACGAGCTCAAGGAGCTGCTGGGCCAGGGGGGCATGGGCACGGTGTTCATGGCCGAGCACAAGTTGCTCGGGCGCCGGGTGGCCATCAAGATCCTGCTGCCCGAGTTCGCGGATCAGCTCGGCATCGTGCACCGCTTTTTCAAAGAGGCCCAGGCCGTCAACCGCATCGGGCATCCAAACATTATCGACATCATGGACTGCGTGGAGGGCGTGGACCACTTGCCGTACCTGGTCATGGAGCTGCTGGAGGGGGAGAGCCTCCAAGCCGTGATTCAGGCCCGGGCGCCCATGAGTCCCGGGGAGGTGGTTTCCCTCGGACGACAGATCTGCGACGCCCTGTCCGCCGTCCACGCCAAGGGCATCGTGCACCGGGATCTCAAGCCCGAGAACCTCTTTGTGACCCAGCAGACCGATGGCACCTTCAAGGTCAAGCTGCTGGACTTCGGTATCGCCAAGTTCATGGCGGCGGACGACTCTTTTCTCAAGACCCTCACCGGTGAGCCCATCGGCACGCCGGAGTACATGGCCCCCGAGCAGATCGAGGGCGTCTCCATGGACCACCGCATCGACATCTACGCCATGGGCGTGATGTTTACCGAGATGCTCACGGGCAAGCCCACCTTCGAGGCGGCGCAGATCGGGCAGCTTCTGTTCCACCACCTGAACACCGAGCCCGAGCCGCCGTCGGTACGGCGGGTGGCCATGGGGGCCGACCCGGTGCCCAAGGCCCTTGAGGACGCGATCCTCTCCTGTCTCGCCAAGGATCCCGACCAGCGCGTGCAGTCCATGAGCCAGCTCGTGGAGCTGCTGGAGTGGTCCCTCGAGGAGGACACCGGCGTCGTGGTGCTGCCGGATCTCGAGGCGGTGCAGGTGAAGGCCCGGCAGAAGAGAAAACGGTGGATGTGGCCTGCCATGGGAGCGGCGGCGGCGACTGTGCTACTCGTTGTTGGGGGTTGGTGGGCGTTGGCAGGCTCCGGCGCCGAGGGCAAGAAGCCGGCTCCGGGTCGTGCCGCGGCCTCTTTGAAGGCGGCGTCCCCCGTGGCGCCCCGGACCGTGGCGCCACGGTCGGGCGCCCGGAAGGTGGCGATCACCTCTGAGCCCGCCGGCGCGTCCATCTATCGGGTGAGCGACGGCACCTACATCGGGCGTACCCCCCACGCGGTGGTGATGAGGGTCTCGGAGCGGTGGCGCTTGCGGCTGTTTTTTGTGGGCCACAAGCCGGCAGAGGTCACCGTCTCTGGAGCGGGGAGCAGTTCGGCGCATGCCGTGCTTGTGAGCAAGACGCCGCCGTCACCGCCACCGTCGCCCTCGGCGGCCATGGACGCTCCCGAGCGTAGGCCGAAAGCCGGAACCATGAGAGCCCGGCCCCGGACCGCGCGGTCCAGACCCCCGCGGTCGCGTCCCCGCCGGCCGCCGCCCGTCCGGAGGCGCGCCGGCGATACCGACACCGTGAACCCGTTTGACTGAGAGACGTTATGCAGACTGAGAGCACATCCACGACCATTCCACCGGAGATTCCCAGCGACGCGGTTCGGACGTCCAGAATTGCGCCCCACGCCGACATCGGCATGGTGCTCGGTTCCTATCGCGTGCTGGACGTCATCGGCGAGGGTGGTATGGGGATGGTGTACCTGGCTGAGCACATCCGTCTGGGGCGCAAGGTGGCCATCAAGCGGCTCAAGGACCGCCTGGCGGCGAAGCCCGAAGCGGTGAAGCAGTTCTTCGAGGAGGCTCGGGCGGTCAACCGTATCAACCACCCGCACATCGTGGACATTACGGACTTCGTGGTGGAGGAGAACGCCGCGTACTACCTGATGGAGTACCTGCAGGGCGGCACCTTGGCGGATCTCCTCCGGCAGGAGAAGGTCTTGGCCCCCCGACGGGCGGTGCACATCGTGAGTCAGGTGTGCCAGGCCCTGGAGGCGGCCCACGGCGCCGGGTTCGTGCATCTGGACATCAAGCCATCGAACATCTTCCTCATCGATAAGAATGGCGATCCGGACACGGTGAAGCTGCTGGACTTCGGAACGGCCCAGCTCACCGAGACCCAGCCCCGCATGAACGAGGACAGAAACCGCAAGTCGGGCATGTTCTCCCTGGGGACCCCCGTGTACATGTCGCCGGAGCAGGCCACGGGGGACGAGGTGGACCACCGCTCGGACATTTACTCCCTGGGGGCGGTGCTCTACGAGGTCTTGACGGGGGAGCCGCCATTCGTGGCCCAGTCCGCGCCGGAGTATATATACAAGCACATGAGCGTGGTGCCCAAGCGGGTCACCCAGGTCAAGGGGCTGCCCTACAAGATCCCGCGCCACTGCGCCAAGGCGGTGATGGCGTGCCTGGAGAAGGACCCCGACAAACGCCCCGACAGCGCCCTGACCCTGTCGGACATGCTCCAGCGCGGCGATACCATCACCGAGGGGCAGGTGGCTGCCGGGGTGGCTGTGTCGGCGACCGCGGGAGGGGGAGGGCGTCGCTGGTCGGTTATCGCCATCGCTGTGGGGGCTCTGGTGGCGGTAGTGGTGGGCGGTGTTCTGTTGTTTGGCCCCGACCGCAATCGCGCGGATCACCTGCGCCCGGATGGACTCGGGGCGGCCTCGGACCTGGGGTTCATGGTTGTGCGCCGGGAGGCTTCCAGGCCCAAGCACGTCATGGTGCTCATCAAGACCACGCCCAACATGGCCCAGGTCAACCTGCTCAGCCCCGAGCGGCGTCCCTTGGGGATGACCCCACTTCTGTACAAGACCAAGCGCAGCGATGCGCGTTGGAAGATTGTGATCACCGCGGAGGGGCATTACCCCCGGACCATCGAGCTCACGCCCGACCGCGATCGGACCTACGAGCTCGCATTGAAGAAGCTGCCCACGACGCCCGAGGCCGTGATGGATGACCTGCAGAAGTCGGCCGACGAGGAGCGGGCCCAGAAGGCCAAGCTGGCCGAGCAGAAGCAGAAGCAGAAGAAATCGGACCGCCGCGCGGCCCGCAAAAAGAAATCGAAACGCGCCACGCCCGACGTCAAACCCGACGTCATGAAGCGGCGTGTGAATAGGAATTCCGTGCGGACCATCGACCCGTTCGAATAGTGCGGGGCGAGGTTTCGCCATTTGGCTCCAGGTGATATGGATGAAAAAAGTCAGGATGTTGCCGCTGCTGTGCGGCCTGGTTTGCGGTCTATTTTTCGTGTCTACGATGCCCCAGATCTCCGAAGCCCGTAGCCGGAAGAGTCGCAAGGGCCGCGAGAAGCGCAAGCAGCGCAAGTTGCGAAAGAAGGCCAAGCAACTGTTCAAGAAGGCCCAGAAGAAGTATCGCCTTGGGCGCTTCGTCCAGGCCCGAACGCTCTACGAGAAGGCCTACGACCTGCTGCCCCTGCCGGGTTTCCTGTACAACATCGCCCAGTGCCACCGTATGGAGAAGCGCTATGGGCGGGCGATCTTTTTTTACAAGAGCTATCTCAGCGCCCGGTCCTCGGCCCGCAATCGGGACATGGTGCAGATGCTCATCGCCAAGTGCCGGGAGCAGATGCGCTTGATCGAGAAGCGGAAGGTGGACGCTTTGAACAGGAGCCGGACGGAGGCCGAGCAGCGACGGGCCGAGCGCCTGGCGCTGCTCAAGGCCAAGCTGGCCGCGTCGCGTCCGGTGGAGCGGACTCGTCCTCGCCTCTATCTTCCGCCGAAGAAGGACCCAAAGAGGCCGTTGGTCAAGCAGTGGTGGTTCTGGTCGTCCATCGCCGGAGGGGTGGTGGCCCTGGTGGTCACCGGGGTGGCCGTGGGACTCGCTACTTCGCGAGGGCCGGGGGATTGGACCGATACGAGCCTGGGGTTGTTGGATCGTAGATAGCCGTACGCATTTCGAAAGGTCACTGAACGTGAACTTACTACCTGTGAACGCTCTTTTGCTGAGGCGCGCCTGGGTCCGGACCCGCGCCCGCGTCGTAACCATCGCCCTGCTCGTCCTGATGGTCGGCCTGGTTGCACCGGGCTGTGACAAGACCCGGGAGGACACCTCGGTGATGGTGGTCATCACCTTCGATCCCGCGGTGCACGATCTGGATCAGTTCCGCATCGCCGGCTATCTGGTGAGCGACTCGTCCATCGCCTTCAACCCTGGAGAGCTTCCGGACCCGCCGCGCTCCTCGGCCTTCGGATCCGGACGAGAGACGGTCCTGGTGCTTTTGCCCGCCGAGCTGGTGGGACAGGAGCTCCTGGTGCGGGTGTGGGGGCTGTGGCAGGGCCAGGAGGTGGCCTTTGGTAGCGCTATGGTCATCCCGGAGCTGGGCGTATTGCGCGAGGTGGTCATCGATCTCGGGGCCGCGCCGGTGTGCGGCGACTCAGAGGTTCATCCCACAGAGGAGACCTGTGACACCGGGATCGATCCCGGCATGACCGGAGCGTGTCCCCAGAGCTCGGCAGACTGCGACGACCTGGATGTCTGCACCGCGGATCGCCTGGAGGGCGATGGGACCTGTCTGGCGCTTTGTTTCAACGACCCCATTGCTACGTGCATTCACGGCGACGGTTGCTGCCCCACGGGTTGCGGGCCCACCACCGACAGCGACTGCGACGCAATTTGCGGAGATGGTCTGGTGGGTACCTCGGAGACTTGCGACACGGGCATCCCCCCCGGGGACCAGGGAGGCTGTCCAACGTCCTGCATCCCCGACGGCAACCCGTGCACGGACGACAGCCTCGTGGGAGGTGGGAGCTGCCAGGCCGAGTGTCCCTTTAACCTGATCACCGAGTTTTTCGGGGGGGACAGTTGCTGTCCGCCCGGTGGAGACGCCACCCTGGATTCGGACTGCCAGCCCGTCTGCGGAAACAGCGTGCTGGAGCCCGGTGAGCGGTGCGATCTCACCATCGCCGCCGGTAGCCCGGGGGCTTGTCCCACGACCTGCGAGGACCTCGATGACTGCACCGAGGACGTGCTCTTCGATGAGGGAACCTGCGACGCGCGGTGCGTGTACAATGTCGAGACCCTCTTTGTGGACGGGGACGGCTGCTGTCCGGTGGGCGGCAATAACAACATCGACAGCGACTGCCCGGTGACCTGTGGCAATGGCGCCGTGGAGACCGGCGAGCTGTGCGATACGGGCATCGCGGCCGGCATGCCGGGGGGCTGTCCCACCGATTGCGATGACACGGTGCCGTGTACCGCGGACACGCTCAGCAGCGCCGGGACCTGTCAGGACACCTGCGCGCATGTGGTCATCAACACCTGCGTTCACAGCGATGGTTGCTGTCCGGCCGGTTGCTCCCTCGCCGAAGACGACGACTGCACGGCCGTGTGCGGAGACGGTGTGTTCGAGCCGGCCGAGGGCGAGCTGTGCGATACGGATATCAATTCCCCCCAACCCGGATCCTGCCCAACTCTGGCCGACTGTGATGACACGGATGATTGCACCGATGACAGCGTGCTGGGGGACGGGAGCTGCCAGGCCCAGTGCGCCAACGATCCCGTGGCCTGCGATGGCGCCGACGGTGACGGCTGCTGCTCTCCCCAGTGCAACGCCACCAACGACAACGACTGCACGGCCATCTGCGGCAACTCGGTGGTGGAGCCCAGCGGTGGTGAGCTCTGTGACACGGGCATACCCCCGGGAGATCCGGGGTCCTGCCCCACGACCTGCGACGACAGCGAGGACTGCACGGTTGACTCTCTGCTCGGTGCCGGGACCTGTACGGCGCAGTGCGACTACCTGCCCATCACCGTCTTTGCGGACAACGACCAGTGCTGCCCGGCCGGCGGCAACAACGTCGTGGATAACGACTGCCCGGTGACCTGCGGCAACAGCGCTGTGGAGAGCGGCGAGACCTGTGACACGGGCATCGCGGCGGGAGATCCGGGGAGCTGTCCGGTGGTGGGCGACTGTGACGACAGCCTGGACTGCACCACTGACATCCTGATCAACGACGGGAGCTGTACGGCGGACTGTGTGAACAACGACATCATCACCTGCGTAGACTCCGACGGCTGTTGTCCCGCGGGTTGCGATCTGAGTACCGACGACGACTGTGATGCCGTTTGCGGCGACGGTTCGGTGACGGGCAGCGAGACCTGTGACACGGGGATCGCCACGGGCAGTCCCGGCGCCTGTCCGGTCCCGGCGGACTGCGAGGACTCGGACAACTGCACCATCGACTCCATCATCGGCGACGGGGGCTGCCAGGCCTACTGCGACAACGACCCCCTGGCCTGTATCAACGGCGACGGTTGCTGTCCCACGGGCTGCACCAACAACACCGACGATGACTGCCCTGCCGCCTGTGGAAACGGTCTGGTGGAGTCCCGGGGCGGAGAGGTCTGCGACACGGGCATCCCGGCGGGATCCCCCGGGGCCTGTCCGACCTTGGCGGACTGTGACGACAACGACGGCTGCACGGTGGACACCCTTGCCGGTGCGGGAACCTGT
>JAOZUO010000251.1 GCA_029938605.1 Deltaproteobacteria bacterium
GCGACATCGATTCGGAGTCACGGAGCGAAGCGACGTGACAACGAATCGATCCTAGCTCGTAAGGGACCAGGCGAACAGGAGCTGGGCACCGTAGTATAGGGGCAGGCCCCAGAGCCTGTTGACGAATCCTTCGGAGATGAAGCGGTTTCGGGCAACGGCCAGATCCGAGCAGAAGAAGGCGATGGCCGCTCCGAGCAGGATTCCACCCTGGGCGTCGGGGCGGTGGCCGAAGGTCGCGAAGGCGAGCACAACCATGACTGAGATAACAGAAACATAGGCGGTGACCGGTCCGCGCAGACGGCCCCGGACGTGGGGGTGCAGCCAGCGGTGCACACCCCAGGCGATGGCGGCGATGACGGGCAGAGCCCCAAGCCCCCACAGGGGAGCGGCGCCCCGAAGGACGAACGCCGCGGCGAACCCGAGGTGCCCCAGCAAGAAGCTTCCCAGGCCCAGCGCGAACCAGGTCGTGGCTCTGGGAATAAGGAACACATCGCCCCAAAAAGAGAGCACCAGGGCCACCACGACAGCCCAGCCGAAGCCGTCGGTGGGCAGCCCCGCCGTCAGAGCGGCCGCTACGAACCCCGTCGAAGCGATGGGCTTGAGAATCCATTTCCCGACCGTGGATTGCTTCCACTCCGCCACCAGCAACCCACCGAGGGCCAGCCCCGTTCCGCCTGCGAGGATTCCAAACCACTGCATCACCCCACTGTAGCGAGGTGGTCGGTGGTTGCAAGGGAAGCGGAAAACGGCGGGTGCCATGACGTGTGCAGCTTCCAGTGTGTCTAAGCCTGGCGTTGCGCTATACTTTCTGTCGGCCGCCGATTGCCTGGTGGTGGAGCCCGGAGACGATCATGAAGCTTGCACTCTTTCTCAATCACGCCTGCAACCTTGCCTGTGACTACTGTTACAACGGTGAGAAGTTTTCCCGACGGATGAGCTGGGACGTCGCCAAGCGCACCATTGATCTGGCGTTGTCCGGGCCCCGGCGTCGTTCCCAGATCTCCTTTTTTGGCGGCGAACCCCTCATGGAGATGCCACTGCTCAAGCGGTGTGTGGACTACGCCGAGAGGCGCGCCGCCGAGCTGGATCGGGTGGCGCGCTTCGTGGTCACCACCAACGGCACCCTGCTCACGGGTGCGCGGATGGATTACCTGTTGGAGCATGGCTTCCATATGGGTGTCAGCCTCGACGGCGCCCGCCGGGCCCACGATCTGTACCGACGCTATCCCAGCGGCCGCTCCTCCCACGCGCGGGTGACCAAGAACCTGCGCGAGGCGGTGCGGCGGTACCCGCCCCTGGAGGTCATCGCCGTGGTGGACCCGGCGAGCGCGGCTTGGGTGGACGAAGGATTTACGTACATTTTCGACCTCGGTGTACGAGATTTGACCTTCAACATGAACTACGAGGGGGACTGGTCAGACGAGGCCTGTGACACCCTCGAGGCCTCCGTGGCGCGACTCGGTGATGCGTATTTGGCGCGATATCGGCAGGGACACGACTTCACCTGCAATCCCATCGACGCCAAGATCATCACCCGCCTCAAGGAGGGCTATTCCTGCGCGGACCAATGCGATTTCGGTTGCGAGGAGATCGCCATTTCGCCCACGGGGCTGATGTACCCCTGCGAGCGGCTCGTGGGCATGGATGATGATCCCAAGGTGCAGATCGGCGACATCTGGGACGGCGTGGATCCCAAACGCCGGGATGCGCTGCGCGACGCCAAGAACGTGGTCCCCGCCCAGTGCACAGGCTGCGTGCTGCAGTCGCGGTGCATGTACTGGTGCGGCTGCGTGAACTACGCCACCACCGGTCGGGTGGACGGGGTCACGGGCACCCTGTGTTGGATGGAGCAGCTCTTCATCCGCACCGCGGATCGCGTGGCGTCGGTTCTGTACAAAGAGCAGAACCCGGTGTTCCTGGAGAAGTACTATCTGTCGGCGGGCTCGGCGCTGGCCCGTCGGGAGGCTCAAACAGAATAGTTTTTAGGGAAGTGGGGGACGGGGACGAAAGGGAGCGTCTACGGGTGGCGGCTGCCGCAGGTCAGCGGGTCGGTGGCCGGGTCGCAGGAGTAGCCCAGCGCGGTCCAGTCCCAGTTCGCGGCGCCGAAGTGGCAGTCCGCGCAGCCAAGAGCATCGGTGGCGGGTGCTACCTCGTGGTTGATGGACATCCACATCTCGGTGTAGGCCCAGTCCCAGGGCATGGCGCCCGTGGCGCGGCCCGTGAAGGTGTCCGTGGCACCGATCTGACCCGCGACGCGGGCGCCCAGGGTGAGGGCGTTGGTCCAGTTGGCCTCCACCACGGCGGCGTCGTAGTCGCCGGCCGCTGGGATACTGCCCCAGAATCCACCGGGGCCAAAGAGCTTGGGCGCGAGCATCAGCAGCGTGGTGGTGTCCACGGGCTGGCGGCCGGTCATCAACTTGAAGGGGTAGATCTTGGCCGCGGCGTCGCCGATGCCGGCGATGGGGCTGCCGAGGTCGATGGGGTTGGCCATGGTGCCGGCGCCCGCCGGATAGGCATCCATCAGGGTCGTGCGCTTCACGCGGCCATCGTACCACGCGTAGGCCGGACGGACTTCCTTCTGCCAGACGAAGTCGCCCTTCATGGCGTCGTAGATCTTCACCTCCGTGGAGTCAGGCAGGGTCCCCATCTCAACACCGTTGGTGCCGCGGGTCCGGTCCCCAGCCGTGGACCAGTCCCAGTCCATCTTGGTGGGGAGCTGCCGGCTGAAGGTCGGGATGTGACAGGTCTGACAGGCGATGTCGAGGGAGTGGTTGTTTAGCTGTGCCGATGCGTGCGGCGCATCACTGTGGCAGTCGTTGCATCCCACGCGGCCCTCGGCCACGGGCAGGTGCAGCCCCTGGCCCGGGATCTGGTGACCCGTGGTCTGGTGGCAGCTCGAGCAGTTGAAGGGGTTCGCCGCGCCCATGTGTACGTCCACGTCGGTGGAGGTCGGCGCTGTCAGAGAGGAGCCCAGGTCGCCCTTCTTCACATTGTCGCCGCCGCCGGCTTTGAAGTGGCAGCGGCCACAGGTGGCGCGGGTGGGACGGCCTACGGTCTGGGCCGCCAGCACCATGTCTACGGTTGTGTCCGGTCCGCCCGCCGTGGTTTTGTGCTTGGCGTAGTTCGGCGAGTGGCAGACGAGACAGTCGATGTTGGCCGTGTCCCCAAAGTCGAAGGTGTCGTCCTTGTAGCCGTAGCCGGCGTGGCACTGGGAGCAGCGCCGCTCGTTAGACGGGACGGCCACGCAGAAGTTGTTCACCAGGTTGCGCTTGCCCACGGTGCCGCTGACGGCGCCGCCCTGCAGGTTGGGCGTGGGCCCGACCCAGGTGTAGTGAGCGGTGTGCACGAAGTCCTCGCCGGACTGGGCGTGGCAGTTTAGGCACTGGGCCGTCACCGCGCGGCCGCCGGTGGCGTCCGTGGTGAAGGGTCCCGCCAGCCCGGGGAGGGTGGAGTGGTCGAAGACCGCCCCGGCGGTCGTCGGACGGCACACATTGTCGGTGGTGTCGCACGCGGTGCCCAGGCCGCAGTCGTCCACGCAGGTGGGCACACCGTAGCTGGTCTCACAGGTCTCGCAGTCGGCGCAGGTGCCTCCGCAGGGATCGTCGGGGATGACGCAGGCGCCGGCGTCGCACTCGAGACCTTCGCTGCACAAGTCCACGCACTCGGGATCCGTGCCGGAGGTGTCGCACATCTGGCAGTCGCCGCAGACCGGATCGCATTCCACAACCACCGGCGCCACGCACTGGCTGTCCTGGCAGGTGGTGCCCTCGGCGCAGTACCCCACGCACACCGCGGCGGCGTCCGTGGTGTCACACATCTGGCAGGCGCCGCAGGCCGGATCGCAGGCCACATCCGCAGGCGCCACGCACTGGCCGTCCTGGCACTCCAAATCCGAGGCGCAGTTGTCTACGCACACCGGAGTCGCTGCGCTGGTGTCGCAGGACTGGCATTCGCCGCAGGCCGGATCACAGGTGGGGGCGGTGTTGGTGTTGCTGTTGTCGTCGTCGTCGCCGCATCCGGCCAGACCCCAAAGGGCCACGGCTAGACCAAGGACAATTGCTGTAACGGAACGTCTCATTCAATTCCTCCAAACAAAGGGACATAGGTTGTTGGACGCGTCCTTTTGCAAATTAGGGACCACTCACTATCCTTTGGGGGGGAAGATTAAAAGTCTATAAAATATCAACGGCTTAGAATCTAAAGTATAGTGCTGTTCTTGGTGTTGGTTGTGCAGCATCATGTTGCGGATGAGTGCAACGTCTTGTTCAGTGGCAACGTAATGTTGCAGTACGAGTGGCGCTGTTGTAGGGTGCCCCAATGACCCCGATAACAGAACTGAGCACCATCGGTCCGGATCTACACAGTCTGTTCAACGTCAATGGAACCATCCCCGACGGCCTCTGGATGGAGGTGGTCAGCGCCATGAACGAGGGGCTTTTGCTGGTGGGTCCCGATCGGCGCATCGTCTACCTGAATCAGAAGGCCGAGGAGATCGTGGGAAAGCGACTCGACGAGGTTCGCGGCAGCCTCTGTGTGGACGCCATCGGATGTCCGCAGTGCAAGTGTAGCTGCCTCCTGTTCGAGGACGGCCGTGCGGACAAGGTGGAGATCACCATCTACAGTAAGGAAGACGGGCGCAAGCGCGTGCTGCTCAAGAACGCCCGGCTCCTCAAGGGACCTGGCGGAGAGATAATCGGCGGCGTGGAGACCTTCTCTGACATCACCGTCGAGGTGCAGCAGCGGGTCCAGAATGAGCGTTACACCTCGATGCTGTTTCGGGAGAAGACGCGGGTGGACGCGCTGATTGACGCCATGGCGGAGGGGGTCCTGGCCGTGGATCGGGACTTCCGGGTGCTCACCTGCGCGCCGCGGGCGGCCGAGCTCCTCGAGCTCGATCCGACCCAGGAGGCCACGGGGCGCTCCCTGTGGGAGCTGCTCGGAGTTTCCACGGATTTCTTCGGCACGGGTCTGGCCACCGAGCTCAGCGGAAAGTCTTTCCAGGTCACCCTGGGGAGGTCGGAGTTGCCCGGGCGATCCGCGGAGCTCTCCTTTCGACGGGTGCGTTTTTCCGACGACGAGATGCTGTGCATCCTGCGCGTAGTGGACGCTGCGCCGCGGCGAGCCTCCGCACCGGACGACCGGTTCCACGGCATCGTCAGTCGATCCCCGCGCATGCGGGAGATCTTCACCTTGGTGGAGAACGCCGCCCAGACGCAGTCGTCCATTCTCATCGAAGGCGAGAGTGGCGTAGGCAAGGAGCTGGTAGCCCGGGCCATTCACCAACTCAGCCCGCGCCGGGAGCAACCCTTTTATGCCGTTAACTGCGCGACCTTTACCGGGAGCCTGCTGCTGTCGGAGCTGTTCGGCCACGAGCGCGGTGCCTTCACCGGCGCGTACAAGAGCGCTCCGGGAAAGCTGGAGCTCGCCGGAGAGGGGACGCTGTTTCTGGACGAGGTGAGCGAGATCCCATTGCACTATCAAGCCGTGCTTCTGCGCGTCATTGAGGAGCGTCATTTCGAGCGGGTGGGCGGCCGTCATCCCATCAACCTGCGTGCGCGCATCATCGCCGCCACGAACGTTTGTTTGTCCCAGGCGGTGGCTGAGCGGAAGTTCCGGGACGATTTGTATTTCCGTCTCAAGGTGGTTCCCATCACGGTGCCTCCCCTCAGGCAGCGCCCCGAGGACATCGCGCTGCTCGCCCAGTTCTTCGCCAGCCACCCAGCGGTGAACCTGACCGGGCGGCGCATTCAGTTCTCCGACGAGGCTCTGCAGTCTCTGGAGGCGTACTCCTGGCCGGGCAATGTGCGTGAGCTGCGGAATCTCGTGGAGTATCTGTGTTTCGTGGCCGTCGATCGTATTGAGGTCGAGCACCTGCCCACGGAGGTGCGACAAAATAGCGGCCTGCGGCCAGCGCCCCGGTCCACGCCACCTCCGGTGAGCCACGCGTCGGCCGCCCAGGCGTGTGAGACGGCGGGATCGTCGGTGGACGACAACGTGCAGCGGGAGGCCGTGATCGCGGCTCTCGAGAAGGCGAGGTACCGGCGGACCGAGGCCGCCCGCATCCTGGGCATCAACCGCACGACCCTCTGGCGTCGCATGAAGCGGTTGGGCCTCGGGTGATCTGGGCAATTGGGCAACAGCTTCCTGTCAGGGCAACAGCTTCCTAGACAAAGCGTACGACTGGCGATACCCTCTCCTTCATGGAAAAAGGGGCCGAGAAGCGGCGCTCTCCGCGCCTGTTTGTGAATCTACCGGTGAGCTACGAAGTGCTGCAGGCACGTAAGGTGGCGATGCCCAAGGATCTCGAGGAGGTCTACGAGCGGGTCCAGGCCAGTGACGAGTTTGCCGGGACGCGTATCGATGGAATCATCCGAGACCTCTCCATCAACGGCGCCTTCATCAACGGGTCCACGGTGCCGCTGCTCAGTCGGGTGGCGCTCACGTTCCCCCTGCCGGGGATACCCGAGGTGGAGGCCATTGGCTGGGTGCTGTGGCGGCGGAAGAAGGAGTGCGTGATCCAGCGGGTCATGCCTGGAGACACCGCGCCCTCCCGGCTGATCCTGCCGGAGGGATATGGCGTGCTCTTCGAGTCCTGTACCGCCCACACCCGACGGCACATCGGCCGTCTCATTCGTATGAATGACGCCTCGAAGGCGCTTATCTCGGCGGTGTAATGCGCGCTTAGGGGCCGCGAATGGCTAAGTCGGTCGATTCAGGGCGTCAAGGCGCCCGGCTCTCGAGGCGCGACGAGGCAGTATACTGCTGCTATACAACGAGGAGCAACGAAGGGAGCCGGGATGCATTGGCGGCCTGAGCGATCGACTTGGCTATTTGCGGCCCCTTACGCCAGCTGGTGGCTCTTGTGTGCGGGCGCATGTTTGGTGCTCGCGGGCTGTGCGAAGGACGAAGGGCGGCCGCCCATCGCGCGACTCTCCGTGGAGCCGCGGTTCGTGCCCGCGGGCGTCGAGTCCATCATCGACCTGGACGGGCGGAAGTCCTGCGATGAGATAGAGTACCCCGAGACCTGCGATAAGACCATCGACGGCAGTGGCCCACCGTCCACTTGCCCCGGCGGTGTGACCTTTCGTTGGAGTCTGGACCAGGACTATGTGCCTGTGGGCGGTGAAGACGCCATGATCCAGCCCTTTGTTCAGGTGCGCGTTACCCCGGAGCGTCCCATCACCGTGACCCTCTCGGTCACCGACTGCGACGGCAACACCGTGACCAACAAGTCCCAGGTGGGGATTGTCGTTGAGTACCCCACCGGCGACGCCACTCCCTGACGAGGGACGCCACTCCCTGATGAGCGACGCCACTTGTGGACGACGCGTGAATTATTTTTTGGGGGGCCCGAGGCTGTCTAGCCTGTGCTTGCGCATGCGGTAGTACAGCGTTGAGCGGTTGATGCCCAGACTGCGGGCCGCCGCGGCCACGTTGCCCGCGCTGCGCTCCAGGGCGTTGCTGATCTGCTGCCGCTCCTGCTCGTCCAACCGCTCTCCCAGGGGGCGAGCATCGATGGCCGTGGGCGACCGTTGGCTCAGGTGGTTTCCGGAGTCCCCGGTGAGGGGCTCGGTGGGCAGACTGGAAACAGGGCCGAAGTCCAGGTCCAGGGCCTGCACGGTCTCGCCTTGACAGAGGATCAGCGCCCGCTCGATGACGTTCTCGAGCTCCCGCACGTTACCCGGCCAGTCGTAGTTTGTGAGCTTGTCCAAGGCCGAGTCCGACAGGTCGCTTACCCGCTTGCCGATGGTGGGACCGAACTTGTCCACGAAGTGGCGCGCCAGGGCGCCGATGTCCTCCTTGCGCTCCCGAAGCGGGGGGATGACCACCGGGAACACGTTTAGTCGGTAGTACAGATCCCGTCGGAACGCCCCTTGGGAGATGAGCCCCTCGAGGTTGGAGTTGGTGGCGGAGATGAGGCGCACGTCCACCTGCACCGTGTCCGGCCCGCCGATGCGCTCGAACTCACGCTCCTGCAGCACGCGCAGCAGCTTGATCTGCACCTCCAGGGGAAGATCCCCCACCTCATCCAAAAAGATCGTTCCGCCGTCGGCCAGCTCAAAGCGCCCCACCCGCCGACCGATGGCGCCGGTGAAGGCGCCCTTTTCGTGGCCGAACAGCTCGCTCTCGAGGACGCCCGGCGCCAGGGCCGCGCAGTTCACCTTTACGAAGGGGCGGTCCTCGCGCGGGCTGTTGATGTGGATGGCGTGGGCCAGCAGCTCCTTGCCGGTGCCGGTCTCCCCACGGAGCAGTACGGTGGAGGCCGTGGGCGCCACCTGTTCCACCTGATGCAGCACCTTCTGGAGGGTGGGCGCGGTGCCGATGATCTGCCCGTAGTCGAAGGCGCCGTGGCGCTCGGCCTCGAGATAGCCGGTGTACTGCTTGAGCTGGGCCGTGAGCCGTTCATTTTCACGCTGCAGATGGTAGCGCTCCAAGGCCTGGTCCACGATGGCCTGCATCTCGCCGCAGTCCCAGGGCTTGAGCACGTAGCGGTACACGTGTCCGAGCCCGATGGCCTCCATGAGCACATCCTCGTCCCGAAAGGCCGTGAGGATGATGCCCACGGCGTCGGGGCGCACCTCCCGGGCGTGGCGCAAAAACTCGGTGCCGGTCATCTCCGGCATACGTTGGTCGGTGACGATCACCGCCACCTCGTGCTGGCGCAGAATTTCCAACCCCGCGGCGCCGGACAGGGCCGTGTGCAGGTCGAAGGTCTTTCTGAAATTGAAGCGGAAGGCGTCCAGGTTGTCCTGCTCGTCGTCCACCAGGAGCACGGGGTAGGCCAGGTGAGGCTTGTCGGAACGAGGGGTGGCCATGACCTCCGATACTAGTGGGGAGAAACCCCAATCCACAAGCAAATTCGCGTAGCCCCC
>JAOZUO010000252.1:0-4695 GCA_029938605.1 Deltaproteobacteria bacterium
TGGATCCGCCTCAGCCGTTCCTTCGATGAGCGCAGCCATTCCTACCTGGGCTATGTGCTCCTCATGGATGGGCAGATTGGCGAGGAGGAGCGCGAGTTCTGGATCGGCCTGGGCAAGGGTGCGCAGGCCAAGCACCAACTGCAGGTGGGCGACAGGGCATCCGGCCTGGGACGGTCGGTCTCCGATCTGCGGAAGGAGGTGGCTGAGCTGTACAAAATCAGTAAGCTCGCCGCGACCGAGAGATTTGCTGCGTCGGTCATGCACAGTCCGCCGCCCTGGGTCGGTGTTCCCCCGACCCTTGAGGTCTACCGCGAGCGCGGGCACCGCCGTCTGGCGGCCAGGACATATGACACCAAGTGCCGGAGCTGTCTTTGGGGCTGCCGGATGCCCGTGGAGATGATCATCGATCACTGGAATCCGCAGCAGCGTCGGTACCGGATGGAGACCTTTTGCTATGGGCCCACGGCCTGCGATCTGTACAGGGCCGGTCCCAAACGGAAGGTGCCGGGACGCCGAGGTATGACCTACGTTGAAGAGGATTGGATCGACGAGCAGGAGACCTCGCACCGCGGCCCCGACGATTAGGTTACTTAACCGCGTACGTCGTCCGGCGGCTCTCGCCCTTGCTCTCGAGAATCCCATCATTTTTTAGCTGGCGTAGGTGCAGCCCAAGTCGTCTTGTGTCCAGTCCCACCACTTTGGAAATCTCCCCCACCCCGGTCCAGGGCTTCTTCGTGAGATGGTCCACGATGGAGGAGTGCAGCGCCTTCTTCTCCTCCGAGGTCATCCGTGGCCGGCGCTCGGGCTTGCTGGCGGATGCGGTTGCAGCGGCGTTTAGACGCGGTTTCGATCCGTTGCTGTTGCGCTCTATGATCTTCACCAGGCCCGACACCTTGAGGCGTTTGAAGTGATCGATCCATCCCTCGTTGGTGGCCTCGTCGAAGAGCTGTCCGAGAGTCTTGCCGCTGGCGGCGGCCTCACAAATCCGGTTCTCCCGAAACTCCAGCATCACAGCGTCTTCACCGCCGAGCTTCTCGACCATGAAGTCCAATAGCGCCTGTTTATCTACATCCATCATTATCTCCTTGCGAATCGTCTGCCTTGTCAGCGTCGTCGTTGTGGCCAGTTGGCTGCTCCCGGACAGCCGGAAAAAAACTACTACGCCTCATCAGTCCGCTGCGTCTCGTTCAACCGGCCCAGTCCCTCGGCTTCGAGCACATCGTCGGTGAGCTGCTGGATCTGCTGCTCCAGCATGCCCTCGCAGTAGGTCTTGCCGGCGATCCTCACCACCCTTGGCGTCTCCGCGCTGAGGAACCGGGCGCCACAGGCAATCAGGACGTCGTGAGACGGCCAGCCAACCTTTGCGGGGACACTTTGGGGGATATGCAGGACCAGGGTCGCTGTGGCGTAGTTGTCCTCGTAGCCCTCGTTGAGCTCATGGAACTCCGCAGCCTCGCGCGGTCCCTCGGCCGCGACGAACCAATCCTCGTGGTGGTCAGGCGTCTCGACCCAATACAGGTTCATCGACATCCTACCATTTCTTCCCCCCTGCACACACGTGACAGCCTACCCCGTCCAACGTTCTGCTGCGCACACTGGCATGGGTGACATGCCCCCGAGGGCAACGCCACCAGTGCTCGTCCTGGGTGAGTGCAGGGACGTTGCACGGAACTAAATCACCGTTGTGATCAGGGTCCCAGTGCCGAGCAATGTCGGGGTAGACCGCCTCAAGGTTGTCCAACGGTGAATATTGCAGCCCCTGACAGAAGGGGCAGCCCGGATCTTTGATGCGCTCCGCGACTCCCATCGTCCACTCGTGATCCTCGTTCTTTGAGCACCGCCACCATACCACTTGATCACTGCTCGCTAAGACATCGCCTGGATGAAGCTCTTCGTTCAGAGTCGGGTGCCACTCGACCGCCACCGCCGGAGACTGCCGTGCCAGCGTGGCTGACGCAACATCCCGCAGCTTCTTGCAGGACGGGCACCCCTTTCCTGAATGAGTGCGACGTTTGATCACAGCCCGCCATTCGTGCGACGGATCCCGCGAGCAAAGCCACCAGACCGACAGATGGCTAAGCGGGCTGGTCTCCCCAGGACGACGCCTACCATTCTTGGTCGGATGCCATTCCGCTGCAAGGAACGGAAAATGGACCGCTAACGAGTTGCTCTTCGCCACTCGCCTTCCGGCGCAGTACGGACACCCAGCACCCTTCTGCGTGCGGCTGTATATCACCGCCTGCCAATCATGCTCCGCCGGCTCCTTTGAGCAGCGCCACCACACCTTTCGCGGACTGCGAGACAGGATTGTATCTGGCCCGAGCTTGCCGTTTTTGGTCGGATGCCACTCGGCGGCCAACTCCGGATACGCCACAGACAAGGGCTTGGAGCGAGGACGACGTTCCCCGGTGCAGTAGGGACATCCGGTCTGCTTGGATACTCTGTCAACGATCGACGCACTCCACACGTGATCCGGATCGTTGGAGCACTGCCACCAGGTTGACTGACTTCCCCTTGGGCTGGCCGTTTCCGGCAACCGCTTGCCATTCCGAGTCGAGTGCCATTCGGCGGCAAGCTCAGGAAAAAGGCTTGCCAATGAACTGTTGTACGTAGACCGTTTCCCGGCGCAGAATGGGCAACGAGAGCCACCCTTCGATCGAACGGATACGTATGCCCGCCATTCGTGTTCTGGGTCCTTGGGACACTGCCACCATGCCCCCTGGTTAAAGCCTGGCCGGATCTGGTCCGGGCGAAGATCTCCGTTTTTCGTCGGATGCCACTGCGCCGCAAGATCGGGGAACTTCACCGCAAGCGATGCCAATCGTGTGAAACGCCGCCCAGTACAGAATGGACAACCCGCCCGGCTCTTCGTCCGAGCTAGAGGTGACGCCTGCCACTCATGCTCAGGAACCTGGACACATTGCCACCACACCCTCTGGCGGAGATCTGGCCGGATCTGGTCCGGGCAAAGATCCCCGTTCTTCGTGGGATGCCACTGCGCCGCAAGCTCCGGAGCCCACGCCGACAACGTAGAGATGCGAGTACTACCCTCGACCATCTCTTGCAGCACAAGCTGGAGGAGTTCCTCTAGCACCCCCTCCGCTTCTGCACGGTCCAGGAGCTCACCGACAGTCTGGTCTTGCATGGCCGCCTGATGGACAAGGGCTCTGCGTTGCTCCATACGCTGGCTGTCTTTGCTCTGCTGATCTGTCACGTAAGGGAATTGGTCGCATAGGCTGGGAATTCCGACAAGGGGGATATCTGGCTGGAACAAAGGAAAGGTGCCGGATTCTTGCTTCGCGCAGTGCCCAGTGCCTGACTTCTTTTTGGGCTCTTAACGGGCCGGTTGCAAAGGGCCGCGAGGCGTCACCTCGTCGACGGGAACGTTCTCAGATCATCGATTCTCCTTGTCGCGTGTCGTGCGCAGTCCCCTTCCCCGCTTCCTGGCTCTCCTTGCACGAAGATCGCGCCACCTCTGTCGTTGGACCTGCCAGTCCGGGATCTGCACGATCTCGCGGATCGCGCGCTCGGTAAGGGGCTCGATACCGTCCACGGACTCCAGAAACAGCACCTCCTCCTGGATATCGGGGGCGAGCAGGAGGAGGTTCATGAGCTGGGTCAGTCGTGCTCGGGTCAGGTCGAGCTGCCGGGCGGCCTCCGCTCGGTCCGGGTACTTGCCCTCATCGATGTTCCCCTGCACGCGATGAGCCATGGCCAGCATGCGTGCGATACGTGCTGGGCGCTTCACCGGATCCGGAGGTGGCAGTGGTGGCTCGTCGGCAAACACGTAGCCATGTCTGTCGCGGACACGATAGAGGCTGCCGGAGACTACCGTGATCCCGGCGGCCTCGGCGCCGTGCTGTGCGGTCATGCGCTGACCTCCTGGGCCTCGGGCTCATGGAGCCCCAGATCCACCAAGGCGACCGATACGCGTCCGCTCTTCTCGTCGACGACGACGCTCTGCACCACGGCCTGCACGAGGCGCTCGCGGTTCTGGAGGCTCATGCTGTCCCAGACCGCGTGGAAGTCCTCGAGCATGCCTGCCACCCACTTGGTCTCGACCTCGGTCTGATCGAGCGAGGTCAGTGCGCGCTGGACTTTGGAGAGGCGGACCTCGGCGTGGTTGATCGCCTCCCCGAGGTCGTGAAGTTGGTCCTCGATGAGCCGATGCCCCGCCCCAGTGACCTTCCCAAGCTGATCCACCAAGCGGCTGCACTCGGCCGACAGGGAGGCGATCTTCCTTGGGAGCTCCTGGCGCTCGGTCTGCAGCGGCTTGCGCTTCTGCTTGATCCGCGTCCTCAGTCGACTGGTTACGTCCGCGGCCAGGGCGCCATCCTCGGTCACTTCACGGAGCTTCTCGACCACGAAGGATTCAATGGGCCCAGCAGGCACCTGCCTGGCGTCACAGGCGTCCACACCCCGCTTCTCGCGCTCGGAGCAGCGGTAGTAGCGGTACTCCCTTTCGCCCTTCCGCGTCGAGGCGGTGGTCATTGGGCTGTTGCACTGGCCGCAGCGCAGGATCCCCCGGAGCAGATAGGCGGGGTTGCGGCCTGGGACCCTTCTGCGCTGGTACTGGGAATCGAGCAGCGCCTGGACCCGCCCGAACTGCTCTCGGTCGACAATAGCGTCGTGCTCTCCATCGTATAGTTTGTCATCGTAGGGGATGTAGCCCGCGAAGACCGGGTTGCGCAGCAC
>JAOZUO010000252.1:4795-8849 GCA_029938605.1 Deltaproteobacteria bacterium
GCGAAGGCCATGAGCAGGTTCAAGGTGAGCCGGCCCATGGCGTTGGCGGTGGAGAAGTTCTGTGTGACGCTGACGAAGGCGACACCCGAGTTGTGGAAATGCTCCATCATCTTGGCGAAGTCGAGCAGGGACCGGGAGAGGCGGTCGACCTTGTAGACCACGACGACATCGAGCTTGCCCTCCTCGATGTCCTGCAGCAGTCGCTGGAATGCGGGCCGTTTGGTGTTGGCGCCGGTGAAACCGCCGTCGTCATAGTGCTCGGGCAGCAGTTGCCATCCCTCCCCGCTCCGGGCTTGGATGTAGTGCTCGCAGGCCTCGCGCTGGGCGTCGAGGGAGTTGAACTCCTGTTCCAGGCCGCGGGCAGTGGACTTGCGCGTGTAGATAGCGCAGCGCTTAGGTTCAGGGCGAGAGGCCTTGGCTTTACTGGATTTCTTCGTCATCCCTCCTCCTGTTCGTCGTCGCTGTTGGGGGCTGGGTCGAGACTGGCTGGCAGCCGCTCAAGGAGCCGTTCGAGGACGTCGGCGAGCCGGCTGACCTGGCGTACAAATTCTGGGGCCGTGTGCTCGTAGAACCGCATGCCCATTCGGGTCTGGTGGAACTGGACGTCGCTCATCCTCGTGCTCCATTCCCCGACGGGCAGGGCTTCTGCAGGTGGAAGAAGGTGTAGCCGTTCCAGTTAGTGCCGGTGATCGCTCGCGCCACCTGCGATAGGCTGTCGTACTCCTCACCGTCGTACTCGAAGCTTCGCTCGAGCACGGTCACGAGGTGCTCAGTGTCCCCGTGCTCGCGCGTGATCACGGTCCCGACGGCAGGGAGCCTCTGGTCCCTGGACGCCGCCTGCGAGCGGCTGGCGCTCTTGGGCTTGGGCGCGGCTGCCTTGGGTGCGCGCTTTCGGGCTGGTCGGTGACGCACCGGGGAGCCGGGGATCAACTCGGCGATCTTGGCCTGCGCTTTTTCGGAGAGCCCGCCGGCAGCCTGCTCCTGGATCCCGTATGCGACCTTCTTTCTGATGTAGTCCCGATTGCGTGATCGTGTCGGGACGCCAAACACCTCCCGGTACAGCTCCCGGAGCTGACCCACGGACATCTCCTGGATGGCGGCGAGTTGGCGCGTTACGCTGGCCAGCCCTTTGCGTGATTTCTTCTTTCCCTTGGTCGTCATGGTTGTCCTCCTTTGGGCGTTTTCGTCATTCACACGGGCCGTGTTGACCGGCCCGCGCACAGTGCTGATGGACGCTCTGTCCCGGAAGGAAGGCAAGTCTTAATCATCTATAATTACAGTGCCTTAATGCATGGGGCTCTTGGTCTGCATGCACGGTCACCTGGCCTGCTCCTTGTTGAGGGCCACTACCCTGGCGCCGGGGAAAGCCGCGCAGATGGTGGTGAGAGTTGCTGAGTGCTCCACGCTCAACTCGGTGCGATCTTTGCCGGTGTAATTGGGCACGATCCAGAGCTCATCGATTGCGTCGGAGCGAAGGCAAACCTCGACTCCCAGGGCTTTGAAGGAGGAAATCTCGTCGCTGGTGGTGTTGCGAACCACCGATGGCTCGCGGGAGGCAGTCAGCGGCTTGGGTACGGGGGACGGTGTGGGGAGCGGCGCGGGCCGTGAGCGGCGTGCCGGCCGAGGGGGGGGCGGCTGGATCGGGCTGCCGAAGAGGTCACGGGGCACAGGATCAACGTGGGCGGGATTGCTGGAGGTGTGTGCTGTCGTGCCCTCGTTGACTCGCAGCCACTCCATGCACTGGTTCCCCTCCCCGTGCCTGTCCCCCTCCCCGTCGATCCTGCCGCACGTGCCACCGTCGATGTAGGACCGACACCGGCGACCGCCCGGGGCGGGTTCGTAGTGCGAGCAGCTAAAGCCGTGCGTTGGTCCCGTGTGGGAGCGCTTCACCGGCATGGCTAGCCTCCCACGCAGTCGGTTGAATCTGGAGTCTCGGCGTCACATGGCTGAGGGCCCTCTTCGGACGGAGCGGCTGAATGGCCCGTGGGCACTGGGCACCCGACCTCCAATCGGGCTCCGGTGATGGCGTCGTAGAGGCTATCGGCCAGGATGTCGATGACCTCAGATCTGGCGCATTGTGGTCTTGAGCTGAAGTCTGTTGGTTGGTGCATTGCAACTGCTCCCTTTGTAGGTCGTCAGTTAACCAAAGGCACCAGCGCCCCAAACGGGGACATGATTTTTCAGCAACGCCGAACTTTTGTTTTATTGCCCACGGACCATGGGCTCTTCGAGGGGGCTACAAGCGCGACTATTGGTATCGTGCCAAGGCCCGCTGCAGCCTCGCAGCTACCTGGTGTCGCAGTTGCTCTGGCTCCAGCACCTCGACATCGCCACCGAAGCCGAGGATCCAGCTGGTGAGCTCCACGGTGAGGGCCACCTGCATGGTGATCTCGATGTCCCCGCCTCCGCCACGTGGCTTGCGCGTTTTCTGCGTTGGATGCCATCGAAATCGTCTGACGTATCGTACGACGGCGGCATCGAAGCGAAGTCGAACCGTGGTGGCCTCTCCCGCGATCAGCCCGAAGGCCCCCTCCACGGTCTGCGTCGGGTGGTAGTCAGCCGGGTATTCGAACCGATCACCGCGGAGCCACTCGACCTCCCGGAAACCGTCCAGGGCAAAGGTCCGGATCTCCTCGTGGCGATGGCTGTAGCCCACCAGGTACAGGCCCTTTTTGTAGACGAGCAACGTATAGGGTTCGACGACGAAGCGCTTGCGTCTCCCGCTCTTTGATACCGTGCTCACGTGCGTCACCTGGAGCCGCTCTTCCCGGATCAGTGCTGTGAGCACATCGTTGACGTCCTCGATGCGTCCCTCATACAGGTGCGGCGCCTCGTTCACGTCGTAGATCTTACGGTCGAGGTTGCGGGCGATGGTCGTGTCCTGGCGCTTCAACGTCAGCTCGAGCTGCCGGAACACGTCGTCGAGGTCCTCCTTGAACCCGGTGCCCTCGAGGAAGTCGAACACGCGCCGGGAAAGAAACAGCGACAGCATCTGGCTGGTGGTGAGCTGGACGGCGTCGCGACGCGCGGTGGGCATGAGCCGGTAGACCTTCCGCTTGCCCTCCCAATCCTCGTAGATCGGATCTCCGGATCTCTCGATGGCCACAATGTAGCGGCGTGCGCTCTTGACGCTGACGCCAAGCCGGTCGGCGAGACCATAGACAGATTCGCCTTCACCAGTATTGAGGATGGCGCGCACCTCGGCCAGGCGGATGGCGGGGGAATGGCGACCGGTGGTCTTTGTCATGGTGAGGTCCCTCCGGAACCTCCAGCCCTCTTTGATCCACCGAAACGGCGCGGGTAGAGGCTCGACGAAGCGTGAGAACGAGCCGATCTCCTGCTTTTGGGGAACCGTCGGAGTTGAAGCCGTTGAAATCGCATGAGGTCTAGGTTGGTCCAGATATGTCCAACCTGCAAGGTACATTGGTATCAGAAACAACGACGGAGGATCGAGCCATGAAGTCGAAGATGAACAGGAAGGTGAACGGAGCCAGGGGGACGAGCGGGGCGGACGACCGGAAGGCCGACGTAGAGCTCGCGCTGCGGACCATCGAGAAGGCTTACGGCAAGGGCGCAATTATGCGGCTGGGCGATGCGGGCGGGGTGCCTGAAGTTCCAGTGATATCGACCGGGTCTCTGGGGCTGGACATTGCGCTTGGGGCGGGCGGGCTGGCCAAGGGACGCATCGTGGAGATCTACGGGCCGGAGTCCTCCGGCAAAACTACCCTGGCCCTGCACGTGGTGGCCGAGGCGCAGAAGGCCGGGGGGATCTGTGCGTTTGTGGACGCGGAGCATGCCCTGGACGTGAACTACGCGAAGAAGCTAGGCGTGGACACCGACGGATTGCTGGTAGCCCAGCCGGACTACGGCGAGCAGGCGCTGGAGATTGTCGACATGCTGGTGAAGTCGGGATCGGTGGATGTCATCGTGGTGGACTCGGTGGCGGCGCTGGTGCCCAAGGCGGAGTTGGAGGGGGAGATGGGAGACTCCCACATGGGTCTGCACGCCCGGCTATATGTCGACACCAGCGTTATGCAGAGCCGAGAGGCCAGCC
>JAOZUO010000253.1 GCA_029938605.1 Deltaproteobacteria bacterium
ACCTGGGACGGAGAGCCCGTCGACTATGAGTGGTCAGTGGCGTTGCTGTGTCAGTGAGGTGTCTGGGAACACCCTCCCCCCAAGGGCGCGCTGGGCAGGCGTTGGTCATCAGTAGCCGAAGGACGTTCGGGTGGGGCAGAGGTCGCGGACGGCGGCGCGGATGCGAGGAAGGTCCGGGTAGCGGTCGTCTGAATTGCAGGAGGGCCGCACGACCTCCGGAATCCCTCCGGGTGCAGGCAACCCGGCCCAACGGCACAGATCCACCATGGTCTGATGAGGCCGGGCGCAGAGTCCCTCATAGTCTACGATGTGCACCCGATTCCGCAGGTCCCAGATTCGCGCGGCGTAGTGCTGCCAGGCTTCGGCCCGCCGCTCCACCTCGTCCGCGCGAGAGAATCGCACCCGATTCCAGTGGGGATGCACGTCCCCGATGGCCACCCGCGCCCCCGGAATGGCCGCCGCCACGGACTTGGGGCTCCCCCAACTGCCGAGAGTGTATACGGGGTCGCGAATCATCACCACCATGGGATATCCCAGGTCGACCAGCGCCTCGGCCTCGTTGAGGTAGGGGATGTTCCGCTTGGTGGCGACACAGAGATCCTCGTCGAGGGGCTTGGCCACCACCTTCTTGTTCTTCACCATGGCGCTGAGCGTGTCGGTTGTGAGCTGACCTGTGTCGTTGAACTTGTTGCGTACGGGCTTGCCCGCCAGCAGGTCCCGCCGCATGCGGGCCAGCGCCTCCGGGAGTCGCACGGGATCGGGCGGCAGCACCTCGTTGAAGCAGACGACATTGTCCACGGAGTTGAGCAACACCGACAGCAGGCTCGTGCCGCTGCGGGAGATCCCCGACACAACGAGATTGCGCTCGGGGCGGTGGTACCTGTCGAGGTCTGCGTTCATGGTGGTGGGGCCACGGGAGTTACGCCCGTATGGGCTTTGACTGTAGTAGAGGGTCTCAATGAGCGCAACAGACGTGCCCGCTTGACTCGGCGGGCGGCCCGGCCAAAGATGCGACCATTGTGACGCGACTGTTGGAAATCCTGCGCCGACAGGACCGCTGGTTCAGAAGAAGCGCCCTGGCCCTGATCCTGGTGGTCTATGCGGGCTACGCCCTATGGGGAATCGCCGCCCCCTTTGCCTGGGGCCACTACGGGTTCCACGGCGGGTTCCACGGCTCGGCGGCGCGAAACCTGACGCGACACGGTGTATTCACGCCCACGCCTCACATAGGCCAGTCCGCTCCGCCCCCGCGGTCCGGGTACCTTCACCACCCCATTCTCTGTCCGCAGTATCTAGTCCCTCTCCAGGGGATATTCGGCGATCGCGAGTGGGTGATTCGGCTGGTCCCCGTGGTCTTCACCTTGGCGACGCTGCTGCTGGTGGTCGCCGTGGGGCGTCGCTTCTGGGGAGCCTGGGGAGGGCTCCTCGCCGGCGCGGTGTTCGTGCTTTTGCCGCACAACATGGTCTTTTGCCACCTGTATGACCACGAGACGCCCGGAATGCTATACACCCTGGCTGGCGTTGCGGGATTCCTGGCGTTTCTGCGGGCGCCGCGATGGCAGGCCGCGGTCTTGTGCCTCGCCGGCTTCGGCCTGGCCGGACTCACGGACTGGCCGCCGTACTTCATCGCCTTCGCCACGGCCTGGGCGGGGTTTGGCTACCTGCTCACGGCCAGCGTCGCGCCGCACCGTCCCTGGCGGGTGCTGGTGTGGTTGGCGGGCATAGGGCTCCTGGCCACCGGGACCTATTGGGGACTCACCCACAAAGTCCATTGGCCGGGGTGGATGGCCGGCACCGTCGTGTTCTGCCTGTGGCTGGGCGCGTTGCTGCCTGCGGCGGACGTGGCCCAGGCCAAGCCCTCCACGTGGTTGCCTCGCCCCATCCTCTGGCGATGGGGTCTGCTGGTGGGGCTCAGTCTGGTGGTGCTGCTGACCTTCTGGTTCCATTTCAAGTACACCGCCTGGGTGGGCATGTCCGATGATCTGGACCAGGCATTCAAAGCGCGCACGGCAAGCCCGGACGTCTGGCGCTTCGCGAACAAGTACTTCACCCTGGTGCGTCACAGCTACACGACCCCGGTCCTGATCCTGGCCGGAGTGTGGCTGGCGAGCATTCCCCTGCGCCTGGGGCTGGGGCGTCCCCTGCTGCGGGCAACCCTGCCCATGGTCTTTTTGACGGGCCAGCTCATGCACAATATGAAGTTCCCGGGCGAAGTGGATATCCACAACTACCGGACCTACTACTTCGTGATCGCGGCGGCCTTCATGGTGCCCGACCTGCTCTGGGAGGTGGGGGCACTGGCGCGCTGGTCCGCCGAACGAATCCTCGGCCCGGAGCGATCACGTTGGGCCCCCCTCGCCGCGGTGTGTCTCCTGACGCCCCCGACTCTCGGGATACTGGGGTGGCAGGCAGCCGAGGCGCTGCCCGTGCTTCGCGAGGGGCGGGCTCGATCGGGGACGCTGCTGTATCGGGCGAACTACACCACGCAGCTAGACAAGGTTCGTTTCTTCGATGAGGTGCGGCGTCGGACCTCGCCGCATACGATCGTGCTGTGCACCCACGACGTGGCGCCTCGCTTCGAGGCCCTGTGGTACCTCGACCGCGACTACCACATGGTCTCCAGGATCCCCCGGGACCGTCTGGCGGCCCTTCGCATAGCCCGCCGGACCGCCCTCCGAAGTCGGCATCGATTGGGCCGCCACGTCCGTCCCGGGGCCCAACTTCCCAAAGAACTGAAGACCGCGAAGGATCGTCCCATTGTGGCGTTGATGCCCGCCCGCCTGGGGCGTCACCATCGGGCCTCCTTTGAGCGGGTGCTTTCACGATATCCCGTAACGCGCCTGGGCGCCTGGGTTCTCATCGACTACCAGGGGCACGGGCCGGGGTTCCAAGCCTGGCGCATTTCCACCCGGCGGCGCCAAGGGTGGATCTCGCGCTACCTGCGCGGCCCGCACCCAGCCCATGTGCTCGTGCGGGATACCCAACAGGAGTGGCGCACCCTGAGCCGGTATGGTCTCCCGGTGGCCGGGCAGCCGACCCTGCCAAACCCGCCCAACGCCAACGCCGGACGATACGACTGGGTGGCCTACCACAACGCCCGCCGGGCCACGGGGGACGATGTCGGTGTGGCCCGGGCCCGCGCGGTCCTGAAGAAGCGGCTGAAGGTGGTCGGAGCCCACCCCCTGTCTCCGGAGCTGATCCTTCGCGGCGTGGTGGTAGGGCACACCACGGTGGAGCTCTTTATCCAGGCCACGGCCACCCACGCGCCCTCCTGTCGTCTCCGCATCGACGTGGTGTCCCCACGTGGCCGACACCGCCGCGGGCGTCCTCTGACCCTGTTCCCCGGACTGAAGCGATGGCTCGGCGGAGTGTTGTACATCGTGCGCTATCCGCTGCGCGTCGGCCGCGGCCAATACCGACTCATCCTCCACCCCTGTGCAGGTGACGCCCCACCTGACTCGCCCGCTGTCTTCGAGCCAATCCCACTGGGCTCCACACATCGGAGGAGGTAAGGGGCCATGGTTCACCGGTACACGATGATTGCATGGCTCGTCGTCGGGGTTCTGGCCGCCGGGGGGTGTGAAAAGCTCGATCCAACCAAAGGCAAGGGCGAAGGGGTAGGGCAGGGGGGCACCGCCGTCAGTCCCGGTCCCAGTTCCGTGTCGCCGGGCGGCTGCCGGCGCCTCTGTGCCCTCCAGGCGAGCTGCCTGAAGACCTTCCGATCCCTGGGGGCTGAGCCTATTTTTGTCACGCCCCCCGACACTCCCTGCGACAAGGCCTGCGACGCCACCGCCCGGGATCGACTGGTGGGCAAGGTGCTCGATGGTGTGATCAAGGAGTGCACGTCCCGAAACGACTGTGACAGTTTCCACGGCTGCGCGGTCCGGCTCTGGTTGACGCACATGGCTGCGCATCCGTGGAAGCGGGTGGTGCTCCGCGCCCAGCGTCTCTCTCGCACCGTGGCCGAAGCGGTGCGACGCTCACAGTTCCAGCGAGCCATGCGCCTGTGCCATGTCGCCGACGTCTTTGGTCCCCTCGCCAGGCGAACGGAACCCGCCGCGGTCCGGGCGCTTCAGAATCTCGCCAACGCTTGTGCCGGAGCCGTGAAGATGCGGCTGGAGATTGTTGTAAAGGGACTCGAGGCCCTTGCGCAGAAGCTGGAGCCGGATGGGCACGCGGCGGACTGCAAGGATCTGCGGGCCTGGAAGCCGCCGTCCTGGCTACCGGACCAACACCCCGCGCACAAACGCATCTCCCGGGCGCGGTCGCTCTGCAAGATCCTGGACGGACAACGAAAGCTCGCCTACGCGGTGAAGTATGCCCAGCGAGACGTCGGACTGGTCAGGAAGTTTCTGAAGTCCGGAGCGTCCGGCGACGCGGTCTATTACAAATGCGTCCACAAGGGCAAAACCCTCTCCCTCCTTCAAGGGGCGAGCCAGCCGCAGGCACAAGCGATAGCCAAAGCCCTGCGCGAGGTCTGCTTTGAGCAGTTTCCGGTGGCCTTTCTCTCGCGACACCGCAAGACGGGCTCCGGTGAGACACGATTTTGTTACAAGATACGCTTGGTGACGGCGATGCTGTCGGTTCACGCGAGCCGCGCAGTGATTTCGGCCAGGTCGGAGCTGATACGCTGGGTCACCCGCCGCTGCCCGCCCCCCTGAGTCTACCGCGCTGGTTCAGGTCGCCAATGACCTCTTAACGGACAGTGGAGGAAGTCTGGCCCTTACGGAAACTCGTATGCGCTGATGTCTGGAATGCCGGTGCGCACAGTGCCTTCGATGTCTGTGGTGGGGGCGCCGACTGGGTCGCCTGAGTTGAGGCAGGTGGAGCTCGAGCTCAGGTGAAGATCGGTTAGCAGATAGCTCGTCCCCGCCGACGCCATGGCGGTCATGTCTCCCCAGACGAAGATCGCCGTGGCGGTGTTGTCGACGATGTACAGCCACGGGACTTCGTTGGAGTCCGGCTGGACGTATAGTCCGGCCAGGGCACCGGGCTGCGCCCACCCGGCGGCGCTGTCGGTGAACGCGGTTTGTAATGTGGCAGCATCGTAGGAGACACCGGTCCAGGAGCCAGTGCTTCCGGGGGTAACTGCCGTAGTACAGGCTGGCGTGAAGTTCGTGGTCCCGGAGTAGGTTTCCTCCGAAGAGCAATAGCTCACCAGGGTGTCGGCGTCTTCGTCCGAGATCTCAGGGTCGACGGATCCCGTCGTATTCCCCACGAGCAGGCTGCTGATGAGGACGGTTGGTTGGCTGCTCGTGGATTTAATTGCGCCCCCAAAGCCCGCTGCGTAATTCTGGAAAACAGTGCAGTGTCGCAGCTCCGGGCAGGCAAAATGCACTGTGATT
This sequence comes from Deltaproteobacteria bacterium, assembly GCA_029938605.1. GTDB lineage: Bacteria > Myxococcota_A > Polyangia > HGW-17 > JAJRWW01 > JAJRWW01. The sequence continues at coordinate 5,346 of JAOZUO010000253.1, forward strand.
CCGCCTCCATCGAAGTCCGAGCTGTTGCCGGCAACCACGATGTTTACCGCTGACTGCCCTCCGCTGAGTCGCTGCGCGAATTGAATGCCACCGCCGCTAGAAGTAGCGCTGTTTCCTGTTACGAAGGAGTCTGAGATGAGTATGCTGGAATTTGTCGCCTGCAGTCCCCCTCCACTTTGGGAGCGGTTGCCCGAAAAAATACATCGCTGCACGTTCTTCGTGAAAGAACTGGAGAAAAGTCCACCACCGGCGTCGTTAGCGGCTTGATTACCCGCAAATACGCTGTCCGACCAGGTCGAGTTATTCGCCACATCGTGCGCTCCTCCACCACTGTAGCCCGCTGAGTTTTCCACTAGGATGCATTGGCTTGCCACCAAGGATCCGTCCTGTACCAATAGCGCTCCCCCGTTTCCCCAGGCGTTGTTTCCAACGAAGGTGCAGCCGATGAGCTGTAACGAACTGGAAATACTGCTCAATGCCCCGCCGTCATCGGCAGAGTTCCCCTCGAACCAGGTGTTTTCGATGGTCACGGTGGCCCCAGCTATTGCCATCGCACCGCCGCTGCTTGCTGCGGTATTGTCGATGAAAGTGCAATTGGCCACCGTGGAGGAGCCCGAATTGATTTGCATTCCACCGCTCGACACAAATCCGGTGGCAGGCGCCCCGCCGGTGACCACGAAGCCGTCGAGTCGCGTGTTGTTCGCTCCGTGCACTACATAGACGACCTGGTTCGTCCCCCCGAAGTCATGTCCGTCGAGGACAGTGGGATTGGCCACCCAGTCTCGCGCGGTGATGGTCGTCTCGGTGCCCACGAAACCGCCGTACAGGTCCACGCCTTCGCGCATGGTGATCACATCGGTGATGGCGGACTGATACACGTAGTAGGTCCCGCCGGCGACCCAGACCTCACAGGTGGTCGCCAGGCCATCGGCGAGATCGATGGCGGCCTGAACGTCGGCTAGGGCCGTCCCCCAGGTCTTGCCGTCGCGGAGGGTGATCCCAGAGTTATTGTCCACGAAAACCCGGCAACCGGCGCAGGCCGCACCGTAGCGATAATCCACGCAGACGCAGGTACTGGGCTCGCCGGTGCACTGCCACCGGGTCTCCACCGCGCAGGAGCTGGAACACCCGTCTCCGCTGTCGGTGTCGCTGTCGTCACAGATCTCTGTGGGCTCCAGGTCCCCATTGCCGCAAACCGCGCTGCACCCGCCGGTGTCGAATTGGCAGCCGCCGATGCAGGTCAGACCGGCGTCGTTGGTGTAACCGTGGTCCACGCAGTCCTGCCCACCGAGATCGGCGCCATCGCAGGCCTCTGCCGTGTCCGCCACACCGTCACCGCAGCGTGGGTCGGTGCAGTCCGTTCGGCAAGCGTCGGGCTGGGTGTCGCTATTGGCGCCGCCATCGTCGCACTGCTCGCCCGGTTCCGTTACCCCGTTTCCGCATACCGCGCCGCAGCCGGTGACGTTGAAGCTGCAGCTTCCGAGGCAGGCCAGGGTGCCGACGACGGCGTACCCCAGGTCCGTACAGTCCCACCCCCCCAGATCCGCTCCGTCGCAGCTCTCGCCCGTATCTTTGACTCCGTCTCCGCAGTGCGCGGTGGCGCAGTCCGTCCGACAGGCATCCATCACCGTGTCGCTGTTGGCGCCGCCGTCGTCGCACTGCTCGTCCGGCTCCAGCACCGCGTTGCCACACACTCCGGTGCACCCTGACGAGTCCACCGCGCATCCCGCCGAGCAGAGGTATCCAGCCGCGTTCACGAAGCCGAGATCGGTACAGTCAGCAGACCCGAAATCGGTGCCGTCGCAGCTCTCACTTGTGTCCATGACAGCATCTCCACAGGTCGCCGGTGAACAGGTCGTGCGACAGGCGTCAGCCTGGGTGTCGCTGTTGGCGGCGCCGTCGTCGCAGACCTCACCGGTGTCCAGTATGTCATCGCCACAGCCCGCAACCTTGCATTGGGTTCGGCAGGCATCGGCGACGCTGTCGGAATTGGAGCCGGCGTTGTCGCACTCCTCGCCGGGGTCCAGTATCCCATCTCCACAGTCTCTCAAATCCTGGCGACAATCGGCCCGGCAGGGCTGACCGTTGTTGATCCCGTCGTCGCATACCTCGGTAGGATCCCCGTCGGTGTGAGGCGTCGGGTTGACGTAACCATCGCCGCAGGTGTTTTCGACGCAGCAGTCCTCTGCTCCATCACACGCGGTGAGGCACCCGTCTTCGTTGACGTTGTTGGCATCGTCGCAGGACTCGCCCGAGTCCACGATGCCGTCGCCGCAGTACGCTAGACGGCAATCGGTGCGACAGGCGTTCGCAATGGAGTCGGAGTTCGCCGCGCCGTCGTCACACTGCTCCCCCGTTTCCTCGACGCCATTGCCACATACTGTCGCATTGGAGTTGCTGTTTCTATTGTTGCTGTTGATCCCGGAGTCGTCATCTCCGCAACCAGCGACCAGCATGACGCAAACAAATGAAATTACACAGCGTCGCATTGGAATATTCCCTGTAGCATAGAGTGTCCAGTCAGAATGGTTTGTATCTTGAAGGTAATATTAGCAAACAGAGTTCGACAATTCCAGCACAGCAGGACGCAGGTTTGATCCGAGAAGCATAGGCCACGCCTCCGCCACCGCCCAAGGAATGGATGAGCGAGCATTGACCGCGTTTCCGACGCAGGCCGCGGCCGTGCCGCGGGCTCGCGCCCACGGTGGCCGGACCGCTCCGCGGAGCGGGTATGTCATGGCTGCAGCGGGGGCCAGAGCGGAGCGCGGCTTTCCTCAGACGCCAGCGAGAGCCATCTTGCGGTCGCGCAGACCCTCCAGGTCAGCGGGCTGCGCAGCGATGAGCATGTTGTAGACCCACCGGATTACGGTCTTCCACGGCGTTTGCCGACAGTCTTCGGAGCGCTGGGTCACCACGTGGGCGTTGGCCAAAGAGCAATTGCCCGCGTCAGCGCTGACCAACCGGAAGAGTCGGCTGCGTTTGTAAACCTTCGCCAGGTCCCGAATCACCGTCGCAAAATGTCCCATCTCGTTGGTCTTCGCAGGGATGGGGACCGCATCGAGACACGGCTTGGCGCGAGCGCTGACCAGCGTACAAGTGATGGTCCGCATCAAACGATAGCTATGGCCACCGGACTGGCTGCACCGCTGGGCGAACTGCTCGGCCCACTTGCCGTCACTGCCCTTGGGTGCCTTGTCTGGAGCGACATCTGGCAGAGCCGTGCTGCGGCCATCGAGGGCTACTTGCCCGAAGGGAAGGCCAAGCGGAGCCAGCGCCTTGCGTCGGTGCGCCGTCTTGATCTGTCCGTGCAACCGCAGTCGAAGCTCGTCGGGGTCGAGCTTGATCAGCATATGTCGCATCGTGGTGTCCGGTACCCGTCGCCCGATCCGTAGCATCCGCCGCGTGGACACCGACATCTCGTCGGTGAGCGACTCCAGGTTGGCCAGGCTCTTACTGCCCGCCATGA
>JAOZUO010000110.1 GCA_029938605.1 Deltaproteobacteria bacterium
CTCCATAGCCCGACCAGTCGCATAGTCGGCCAATCCAATCCCAAGCCGAAAGCCCGACCCTCAACCCAGACGAAGTCCGGAGATCCCAGCATTGGTCCAACTCCGACGCAGGTACCGCTACGTTCGCAAACGCAAACCAGAACCCAACCTATGCCCCTCAGTGCCCTTCAGGCTGTCCTTCCTCACCACTTGACCCCCCAACTCCCACCCCTTCATACTTGAAATGCCTAAAAGTCTGCATGAAGTTCTTTATCGTCTATCGTCATCGTCCTCGTCAGCCCGAGCCGGATCAGCGCCACCTCAAGGTGTCCACCAGTTGTCTGACAGCACGATCATCGCGAGCAGCTTGATCGAGTCGCCGTAGTACTCGTCGATCCCGCTGGCCACGAGCTCGTCCCACAGCGCGTCGAGCCAGGCCTGGTTCGTGCCGTTGTCGGGTTCCACCATGGCAGCCACGGTTACGGGCGCGAGGAAGGCCATGGCGGTGTAGCTGCCGAAGGGGGTTCCGCCGAGCTGGTAGCCATCGACCAGCTGCGTCGGGTCGTCCCCGGTCTCGCTGCGAAAGAACGCGTTCAACCGCTGTACGGCGGCCTGCGCCCGCGGCTCGCCCGAGAGCAGGAAGTCCGTCGCGAGCCGCCAGGGCGTCCGGCAGGCGTTCCAGCCGTAGTGACCGTCGTGGGCTCCCTCCAGGAAGCCGGCAGACGCCGGGGAGGGATCGGTCCCAGGCGCGTCCTCCACGAAGTCAGGCAGCAGACCCGTGGAGGAGGCGTATTGGTCCTGCAGGTGCGACACGATGGCGTAGGTCTTGTCCACCACGGTGTCCCAGCGCGCCTCGTTCGTCGCGGAGCGGAAGGCCTTGAAGTGGCTCACCAGGAAGTCCGAGGTACGAGTGCCGGTGTAGTACGAGTCGCCGGGGCTATTGGCCCAATCGCCGAGCAGGATTGTGTTTTGGGGATGGAAATCGGAGGCGAGGATCGCGCCGATCACGCGCGTCGCCTCGGCTTGGTAGTCGATAGCGCCGCCGTTGCCCCACTGCACTGATGCCAGAAGCAGCGCGTAGGCGATGTCGAGATCACCGTCTGTGGCTGAATCCGAGCCCATGACGTCGTCGCAAGTGTCGTTCTGCGCCCAGGCCATCAGATCCGGGCTCAAGGAGCTCGGGTGATCGAGAAAGTAGGCGTGGAGCCCGTCGAAGATCGTCTGGGCGTCGGGATCGTGGCCCGCCATCATGGCCACGATGAGCATGGCGTAGCCGTGGGCCTCGGACACCGTGTACGCCGCCGTGGCGGGCGCGGAGTGCACGCGGTAGTGCCCCGGCTCGCAGGCCGGCTCGAGGTAGGCGGTCTTCCACGCGTCATAGTAGTCGGCGGTGGCCTGATCCCGCTGCTGCGGTGTGGGCACAGAGGGGAGGATGACCCCCGGGGAGTAGTACCCACTGTGTGTACCAAATGGGTGCCCGAGGCCCGTGCCACCATCCCCCGACTCTGCGTCAATGGGCGCGGCATCTGATGCCGACGCGTCGCTGGGTGCGGCGTCGTGCGGTGCCGCGTCGAGCGCCAAGGCGTCCGACGAGCCTGCGTCTGCGGCAGGGGCATTTCCGTCACCGCAGCCGCAAGCCAGAATCAGCGCAGCTAGCGCCAAGAATAGAGAACAACACCGCATCATTTCACGTCGCGCATCGTTACCCCGACCGTACAAAATTATGATAGAACGCCAAGAAATTCAATCCTGGCGCTCAAATGGTTCTCTTGGCCACGGATCACTGCGCCCGACCACCGTGGCGAAGATTTTGGACCACCTTCGACTGCACAGGTCGTGCCCCCAGAACACACGGGCTACGGCTTGGCGTGCTCGCTGGCGAGCTTTTCCTGCCAGGCGGCCAGCTCCTCGGAGGAGAGCCGGGCGACGTTGTAGACGCCCATGCCCGCCGCGATGGGCTTGTCCTCCCGGCCCGGGTGCCAGGCCCTGAGCTCCGCCACGCCGACGCGGTTGCCCAGTCGAATGACCTTTCCCTCCATATCCGATTCTTGAGTCAAGCGGGACCATCACTTCGCCGGTGCGGATTCCGGACAGGGGGACGGATACCGTACCGCAGGGACGGATACCGGACACGCTGCCAGCTAAGTACCCGATGAGACTGGAGGGTCAGAGATGGCACGCGACTTGCTCCTTCCTTGGGCAGAAGAATCAAGAAACAAGGAGCGGAAAACACGCACATGCCATCTGTACTGCACCAAATACTCGTCGATCTCTTTGGGCGACGACCTACCCTGGCGCCGGAGTTGCTCCGAGACGCTCTGGGCCTGGTTCTTCCGGACTTCGACTATGTAGAGCTGACCGACGCGGACCTGAGTCAGGTCGTGCCCCCAGAATACCGCGCCGACCAGGTGCTGATACTACGGTCACAGAGGCACAGCGAGGGTATGGCCGGAAAGCCCGTCATGAGCATCGTTCTCGAGGTTCAGCTCAAGACAGACGAGGAAAAGCGATTCTCCTGGCCTTGCTACCAGGTCATTGAACGGGCCCGTCTGCGCTGCCCCTGCTGCCTGCTCGTGGTCACTCCCTCCGACTCCGTGGCGCGATGGGCTGGTACCCCCATTGACACCGGGCAGCCGGGGTTCGTCTTCGCGCCGGTCGTCCTGGGCCCCGACGCCGTACCCGTGATCACCGAAGCCGACCAGGCCCGGCACCGCCCCGAGCTCGCTCTCCTATCCGTGCTGGCACACGGCATGTCCGACCAGGGCTACGAAGTGGGAATTGCCGCATACCATGGTGCCAGTGGCTTGGATCGGGAGACGAGGATGCTATACTCAGACATGATTCTTCAGGCGGTACACGTCGTGGCCCGCAAGAAGATGGAGGAACGGATGCAAATCGAAGACTACGAGTTTAGAAGCGACATCGCCCTAAGAGGCAAGGCAAAGGGCCTGGCAGAAGGCCAAGCAAAGGGTCTGGCAACAGCGTTGCTCAAAATCGTGACCGCCCGTGGCCTGCAGATCACCCAGGACCAGCAAGCTCAGATCCTCGGTTGCACCAATCTGGACACCCTGGATACCTGGCTCGACCGGATCCTCCAGGGTGCCGACGTGAACGAGCTCCTACACTGATCCTCCCAACACCTTCCCCCGCCCAACACCACCGCACACCTGAGTCAGGTTGTGCCCCCAGAATACACGGGTTACGGCTTGGCGCGCTCGTTGGCGAGCTTCTCCTGCCAGGCGGCCAGCTCCTCGGAGGAGAGCCGGGCGACGTTGTAGACGCCCATGCCCGCCGCGATGGGCTTGTCCTCCCGGCCCGGGTGCCAGGCCCTGAGCTCCGCCACGCCGACGCGGTTGCCCAGTCGCACCACCTTCCCCTGCCCAACCACGGTCTCGGGGCGGCCCGGGCGCAGGTAGTCCACGCGCAGGTCCACGGTGGAGACCCGGTCCGTGGGTTCGGCCTGGGACCACACCGCGGCCCCCCCCGCCGTGTCCAACAGCGACGAGATGACCCCACCGTGCAGGGCGGGCAGGAGTGGATTGCCGATGAACTCGGGTCGGAACTCCAGGGTGAGCTGGACCAGTCCGGCTTCGATCCGGGTCATCTCAATGCCGAGGAAGCGGTTGAAGGGGATGGCGTCGCGGAAGAAGGTCAGGACCTGGTCGCGGTGGTCTTTGTCCATGGGGGCGGTCAGTCCTTTCGGTCGCTTCGGCGCCGGAGCCACTCGTAGGCCGGCAGGCCCAGGGCGGTGATGAGCACGCCCCACAACAGCTCTCGCGGGGACTCGAGCCACAGGAACACGAGCACCGCCCCACAAAAGAGAATGAAGGCGATGGGGGTGTACGGGTAGCCCCACACGCGATAGGGGCGTTCCAGAGTGGGGCGGGTATAGCGCAGCTCCAGGACTGACGCGACGGTGACGATGGAAAAGATGAGCATCACGCCCACCACATACTTGATCAGCTCATCGAAGCGGCCCGTCAGGACCAGCACCGCCGCGAGCGCCGCCTGGATCCACAGGGCCGCGGCCGGAGTTCCGAAACGGCGACTCTGGGAGCCCAGGAAGCCGAAGGCCATGCCTTTGCCGCTCATGGCGTAGCTGATCCGTGCGCCGGCGAGCACCGTGGCGTTGAGGCTGCCCATGACCGCCAGGGCGATGACGATGGTGAGCAGGTGGCCGGCCCACCCTCCGAAGAGGCGGGTCACGGCCTCGGCGGGGACGAACTTGGCGTTGGGCATGGAGGCGGCGGGCATGCCGTTGAGAAAGACCCACTGTACCACCAGGTACGCCACCACGGCCAGGCCGGTGCCCAGGATCAGGGAGCGGGGAATGTTCCGCCCGGGGTTTTTGATCTCGCCTCCGATGTAGGTGGTCACGTTCCAGCCCGCGTAGGCGAAGAAGATGGGCACGATGGCCGGCCACAGACCCAGCCAGGGGCTCTTGTCAACCAGGGCCACGGCGGGCGGCACCGGCCCTGTTGGGGTGACGAAGAACACGGCGATGCCCGCGGTGAGTACGAGCAACAGGGGCGTGGCGGTGATGGCCGTCTGCACCCATCCCGTGAGTCGTAGGCCGAGGTGATTGATCCCCGTGAGCGCAGCGATGATCCCCAGACCGAGCGCCTGGGCCCCCGAGAGGCTGTAGTAGTAGGAGCCGAAGTCCAGGGTCAGGATCGGGCTGCGCACCCAGTTCCCCAGCAGGGCCGGTCCCTGGAAGAAGCAGAGGCCCACGGCCATGGCGGCGATGGAGCCGGGGAAGGTGATGACTACCGAGGTCCAACCAGACAAAAAGGCCGTGCGATCGCCGAAGGCCTCCCGGATGAAGATGTAGTCGCCACCGGCTTCGGGCATCATGGCGCCCAGCTCTCCCAGGCAGAGGGCGCCCAGCAGGGCCAAGCCACCGCCCACCGCCCAGGCGGCCATGTACCAGCCGTTCCAGGGTAGGTGCGTGGCCGCGATGGAGGGCGTCAAGAACACCATTACGCCCACGATGTTACCCAGGACGATGGCCGTCGCCGCGAGGAGCCCCAGCTTCTGCGTGAGCTGGGATTCAATCTTCTGTTTGAGCTTTTTGGAGGTGCGTTCAGTCATGACTGAGCCGAGTGATACCATAGTTTCGGAGCGACTCAATGGGTGGTGGAAGGAACAATGGATGCAGCTCGTCGACAGGCTAAAACAGCTTCCAAAGGCCAATTAAGAGACTTCCCATGTGTGCTTTGAGTGAAAAAATCGCCCAGAACGCCAAAAAAACGCACTTTAGGCGAAGATCTGGCTTGATTTTGGCGATCAGCCTGGCAAAATGTTTTGAAATCAAACGCGAGAGCGCGAAAACAGCCGATTCATCGGCATTACATCTGCGGAACGTTTGAGGGTCCGCAGGAGGGACAAGAAAATGGCCACCAAGAAAAAAGCAGCTCCGAAGAAGAAAGCCCCCGCAAAGAAGAAGGCCGCCCCCAAGCGGAAGGCTCCTGCGAAGAAGAAGGCCGCCTCCAAGAAGAAGAAGAAGGGCGCCATGGAGATCCTCGTAGTGGGCTCCAAGGTCAAAGAGGTCGTCAAGGCCAATAACATGCGCGCCGATGGCATGCTCATCGCTGCCGTGTCCGCCAAGGTGCACGAGCTGCTCGAGGCCGGTGTTACCCGCGCCCAGAACAACAAGCGCAAGACGGTCACCCCCAACGACCTGTAGTCTCCCCTTATTTCTCATTCCTCAACGCGACCCCGCCACAATCTAGTCCCAGGCCATTGCCGGCACCCGTTTGCCCTACATACGCCGCGATCCAGGGCGGTCTTGGCTTGCAGGTCATTGGACCAAAGAGTATTGTCCCCCCTCGACAGTGCAGAGATGCAGTTCTCAGTGGCGTGCAACCCGCGCTCGAAGTCCTTTCGCTCCATTGCGGTTTGAGACTCCAGGGCGGTACGTGGCGCGGCTGCCTTTGCAAGAAAGGAGTGACCTCATGGAAGATGTACCGTCCGTTTCCGTAGTCGACTGGCGCCGCCAGATCGCCGGACAGTTCGCCTCGAGGCCGGAGTATCTGATCCCCATCCTTCAGTCCATTCAGGAGGACGCCGGCTTTCTACCGCCGGAGTCCATGGTCGCCACTGCGCGGCATCTCCGGATCCCGGAGTCCAAGGTGTACGGGGTGGCCAGCTTTTACGCGCAGTTCAACTTCGAGCCCCAGGGCGAGCACCGGGTCACCATCTGCCGGGGCACCGCCTGCCACGTCAAGGGCAGCGGTCGCATCGAGAGCGAAATTTCTGACCAGCTGGGTGTTCCGCCGGGGGGCACCACCGGGGACATGCTGTTTACCCTGGAAGCCGTGGCTTGCGTGGGCGCCTGTGCCCTGGCCCCGGTGGTGGTGATCAATGGCGAAGTGTTCGGCGATCAATCCGTGGACTCGGTCAAGCAGGCCGTCGACAAGCTCCGCGAGGACTCAACGGAGGAGTAGCGCCCCTATGGCCCTACCGCCCGAGTTGGGGCGGCAGGACCGTTTGGAGCCTACCGAGGGAGAAAAGACTGTGAATCTCGACCAGCGAATCCAGTCGGCAAAAGACAATTGGAAGGCCGAGCAGGAGGGTGACGACGTCCGCGTCTACGTGGGCTCAGCCACCTGCGGTCTGGCCGCGGGAGCCCGGGGGATCTTGAATCAGCTCCCCGGTATTCTCGCGGATCTCAATATCGAGGCCCAAATAGTGCCCGTGGGATGCATCGGCATGTGTTTCGCCGAGCCCCTGGTGGATATCCAGGAGCCGGGCAAGCCCCGGGTGTCCTACCGCAACGTCAGCAGCGAGGTCCTGCCCTCGATCCTCGAGGGCCAGCTCAAGAACGGTGGTCCCCCGAAAGAGTGGGTCTTTGGCACCCTGGGCGAAGGTCATTACGGGGAGTTGGGGCGGTTGGAGGAGATGGCCGTGTTGGCTCCCCAGCGTCGTATCGCCTTGCGCAATTGCGGGTGGATTGACCCCACTCTTCTGGACCACTACCTGGCCCGTGACGGTTACGTGGGTTTGCAGCGGGCTTTAGGCATGAAACCCGAGGAGGTGATCCAGGAGGTGGTGGACTCGGGGCTGCGTGGGCGCGGCGGCGGCGGCTTCCCCACGGGGCTCAAGTGGAGCTTCTGCCGCAAGGCCAAGGGAGATCAGAAGTACCTCATCTGCAACGCGGACGAGGGTGACCCCGGGGCCTTCATGGACCGGTCGGTGCTCGAGGGGGATCCCCACGCTGTGCTCGAGGGCATGGCCATCGCGGCCTATGCCATCGGGGCTAGCGTTGCGTACATCTACATCCGAGCCGAGTATCCCCTGGCGGTCCAGCGGTTGCTCCACGCTATGGATCAGATGCGGGAGATCGGGGTCCTCGGCAAAGACCTGCTGGGCTCGGGTTTCGATTTAGAAATCAAGATCAAACAGGGCGCCGGAGCCTTTGTGTGCGGAGAGGAGACCGCCCTTATCGCCTCCATCGAAGGCCAGCGGGGCATGCCGAGGCCGCGGCCACCCTTCCCCGCCAACCAGGGACTGTTTGGCAAGCCCTCCAATGTCAATAACGTGGAGACCTTGGGTAACGTGGCGTCCATCTTACGGGAGGGGTCCAAGTGGTACTCCGGTTTTGGCACCACCGAGAGTCCGGGCACAAAGACTTTCGCTCTTACGGGCAAGGTAAATAATCCGGGGCTCATCGAGGTGCCCATGGGTATCACCCTGCGGGAGGTAGTCTATGGCGTGGGAGGCGGCGTCCTCGACGGTCGTCCTTTCAAGGCGGCGCAGACCGGCGGGCCATCGGGGGGGTGTCTTCCCGAGCAGTTCCTGGACATGCCCATCGAGTACGCCTCCCTGGCCAAGGCGGGTTCCATCATGGGGTCTGGCGGGCTCGTCATCATGGACGATCTCACCTGCACCGTGGACATCGCCCGGTATTTTTTGACCTTTACGCAGAACGAATCCTGCGGCAAGTGCACTCCCTGCCGGGTGGGCACCAAGGAGATGCTCACCATCCTGGAGCGCATCTGTGACGGCAAGGGTCAAGAAGGTGACATCGAGCTGCTGGAGGAGTTGGGCGATTCAATCAAGAAAGCGTCCCTCTGCGGCTTGGGGCAAACCGCTCCCAACCCGACATTGACCACGATCAAGTATTTCCGAGAGGAGTACGAGGCGCACATCCGTGACCATACGTGTCCGGGTCAGACCTGTAAGGCACTGCTCCCCGTCGATTCAGAAGCGACCTTGGTGCATACGGGCCTGATCAGGATGACCGCCGACCGCTGCGACGCCTGCGGCAAATGTGTGGAGGCCTGCGCGGTGGCCCACTCAGAGAGCAAGGACCCCGAGCTGGCGATGAACGAAGATCCGCTTCCCCGGCCGCGGGTGAGGCTGCAGCCGGTCCGGGGTGTCACCGTCCCCACGTCGTGTCGACACTGTGAGGCCGCGGCTTGCGTGCTGGTGTGTCCCACGGGGGCGATGGCCAAAACCGGCCAGGGGGGACCGGTCCTGTGTGACGATGACGTGTGCATCGGCTGCAGTGCCTGCGTGATCGCGTGCCCCTACGGTGTGCCCGAGGCGTACCTCGAGGGTGAGAAGATCACCAAGTGTGACCTGTGCATCGATCGTTTGGACAAGGGCGGGATCCCCGCCTGTGTAGAGGCCTGCCCCACGACGTGTCTGGAATGGGTCAAAAGATAGGCGCAGCCAGACACCGTGGCCTCTATTGCGTGGCGGAGTCTGAGCTGGAACTGATAGTGGAATAGGAGCGAAGGTATGGCTGAAGTGACGCTGACCATCGACGGGCAGAGCGTGAAGGCCGACGAGGGAATGACGATTCTCGAGGCGGCCAATGCGGTGGGTATTCACATCCCGACGCTTTGCTGGGATCCGGACCTGGTGCCCTACGGCGGCTGCCGCCTCTGCATCGTGCAGGTGGAGGGGCTGCGTGGGCTGCCGCCGTCCTGTACTACCCAGGTGGCCGACGGTATGGTGGTCATCACCGAGAACGAGGAGATCCTGACCACTCGTCGCTTGGTGGTGCGGCTGCAGCTGGCGGACCATCCCGTGGACTGCTTGAACTGCCGGGGCAACCTGGACTGCGGGCTCCAGAAACTCTCGCGGGGCCTGGGAATCTATGGCCACGGCCTGCCCCCCACCGGAAGGGAGGGGACCCAGGATGACTCCAACGCGGTCTTTGTGCGGGACATGTCCAAGTGTGTGCTCTGCGCGCGCTGCGTGAGGACCTGCCATGAGATCGTGGGGGTCGGCGCCATCGAGCTGGTGGGTCGGGGCTTGGGCACCGAGCCGGCGCCGTTTCTGGCCAAGGACATCCGCAGCTCCTCCTGCGAGTCCTGCGGGGAGTGCGTGGTGCACTGTCCCACGGGCGCCCTGACTTTTGTCAATCCGCACCCGGTGCCCGCGACTGAGGCCAACACGGTGTGCCCCTTCTGTGGTACGGGCTGCGGCATCACGCTCGGCGCCCGCAATGGCAAGGTGGTCAGCGCCCGGGGCAACCGGGACAGCCCGGTCAACAAGGGTGTGCTCTGCGTCAAGGGGCGGTTCGGCTCTTTCGAATATGTGAACCACGAAGACCGGTTGACCACGCCGATGATCCGCAAGGCCGGCGAGCTCGTGGAGGCCTCCTGGGACGAAGCCCTGGAGCTGGTGGCGACGAAGCTCAAGGCGGTAAAGCCCTCCGAGTTCGGCGCCTTCACCTCGGCCAAGGTGGCCAACGAGGACAACTACCTGCTGCAGAAGTTTACGCGCGCGGTGATGAAGACCAACAACATCGATCACTGCGCACGATTGTGACACAGCTCCACGGTGGCCGGTCTGGCCGCCGCATTCGGTTCCGGAGCGATGACCAACTCCATCGAGTGCGTGGAGAAGGCCGAGGTCTTTTTGATCGCGGGCTCGAACACCACCGACAACCACCCCATCATTGGGCACGGCGTACGCCGGGCCATCGCCAAGGGCGCGAAGCTGATCATCTTCGAGCCCCGGCAGATCTACTTGACCAGCCTGGCCACGGTGTGGGGCCGTATGCGCCCGGGCACGGACGTGGCCTGGATCAACGGGCTCATGCACGTGATCATCAAAGAGAACCTGCAGGACGCCGAGTTCGTCGCCAAGCGCACCGAAGGGTTCGAAGAGGTCAAGGCTGTCGTCGAGAAGTACACCCCCGAGCGGGTGGAGGAGCTCACCGGCGTGGCGGCCGAGGATATCGTGGCCGCGGCGCGGCTCTACGCCTCGGGCAAGCCGGCGTCTATCCTGTACTCCATGGGCATCACCCAGCACACCTCGGGCACCGACAACGTCAAGTCCCTGGCGAACCTGGCTATGCTCTGCGGCAACATGGGCGTCGAGGGTGGCGGCGTGAACCCCCTGCGGGGACAGAACAACGTCCAGGGCGCCTGTGACATGGGCGGGTTGCCCAATGTCTATCCCGGCTACGCCAAGGTGACCATTGAGGACGCCAAGGGTAAATTCGAGAAGGCCTGGTCCACCGAGCTCTCCTCGGAGCTGGGCGTTCCGCTCACCGAGATCATCCCCAAGGCAGCCAAGGGCGAGATCAAGGCGCTGTACATCATGGGAGAAAACCCCCTGCTGTCAGACCCGGACCTTACCCATGTCCGGGAGGCCTTCGACAAGCTGGATTTCCTGGTAGTACAGGATCTCTTCTTGACCGAGACCGCCAAGGTGGCGGACGTGGTGTTGCCGGCGTCCTCCTACGTGGAGCGGCGCGGTACCGTCACCAACACCGAGCGGCGGGTGCAGCTCATGGAGAAGGTGATCGACCCGCTGCCGGGCACGCGGCCCGACTGGCAGATCATCTGCGACATCGCGACTCGAATGGGCTACCAGTGGAGCTACGACTCCGAGTCGGACATCTTCGATGAGCTGGCCGCTGTCACGCCCCAGTACGCCGGGATCTCCTACGCCCGGCTCGAGGCTGGGGAGCAGCTCTGCTGGCCCGTGCCCACCAAGGATCACCCGGGTACGCCCGTTTTGCACATAGGACAGTTCTCCCGTGGTCTCGGCCTGTTCCATGCCATTGAGCACCGGGACCCCGCCGAGATGCCCGACGCCGACTTCCCGTTGATCCTCACCACGGGCCGGATCCTGGAGCACTTCCACACCGGCACCATGACCCGTAAGTCCAAGGGCCTGGACGCCCTGGTGCCGCGCCCTTACTGCGAGCTCAACTGGGTGGACGCCGAGAACCTCTCCATCGAGGACGGCGATCGTGTGCGGGTGGAGTCCCGCCGGGGCGCCATCGAGCTGGAGGTCCGGGTCCAGGATCGCGTGGACGAAGGCGTGCTGTTCATCCCCTTCCACTTCTGGGAGGCCGCCGCCAACGAGCTCACCAACACCGCCCTGGATCCCATCGCCAAAATCCCCGAGCTAAAAGTCTGCTCCGCCCGCATAAGCAAAGCGTAACCAAGGCGTAACCCAAAGAGTACGTAGGGCCTTTTCTACCTTCCGTTCAGGCAGGCCCGGCGGGTTTGTTTTTTGCGGCTTCGTTTGGCGTGGCCGCAGGCGACGCAGCCCTGGAGGGTGGAGATGGCGCGGGCGGATCGACAGGTCTTTTGGTTGCGTTTGCAGGCGGCCTGGGCGGATTGACCGCCGATGCGGGCGGCGATCTGGCAAATGCGTCTGGCCGCGTAGCAGATGGCGCGCACGGTACGGCAGATGCGACGGCAGCGGAGGGATTGTCTGGCGTTCGCGGAGGTTCCTCCGGAGGCTCCCGCGGTGGCGCGGCGATTCGCCCGGGTCGGATACCGGCGTACTGATTGGCGACGAGAGGGACGTGTTGCCGGGGTGGGAGTCGCGGGGGGTGGCCCGGGGGTTGGGGGCTCCGCGGGGGGCGGGGGGGGGGGTGGGGGGCCGCCCCCGCCGGGGGCCCAGGTGTACAGGGTGCTCCCTTGCCTTTGGATGCGCGCCTCCCAGGCCGCGATGGTCTGCGGCTCGTTGATCTTGAGCTTCTTGGAGGTTTCGTGCTCGCGATAGGACGGCTCGGCGGCGAAGCCCCCTGCCGGGGCCGGGGCCGGGCCGCGGCCCGGCATGGCGCAGCTGCCCAGGACGCTGGCCAGAGTCGCTCCGAGAAGCGCGACCATCGGCGCGTACTGCTGGGTGTGCTTTCGCTCCCGGATATGGTCGGGTTTCACTGGACCATCTCCTGGAGCAGTTGACGGTTCATTTTGGAGGATCGTTCAAAGGCGTCGATGGACTGGCGGCGGAGCTTGTCGGCTTCCTCCTTTTTGCCGGCCTTGTCCAGGGCGCCGGCGCGGGCGTCTAGCAGATCGCCGTGCACCATGTACAGGTTGGCTCGGAAGAAGGACGGCGGGCCCTTGCGTGCCATGCCCTTGGCGAGCCAGCGGGCGGCCTCGTCCAGCTCGCCTTGCTGCATGTGCAGTCGCGCCAGGCGGCCATATGCGTCCAGTACCGCCTCCTGGATCTCCGGGTTGGGACGGGCTATGCACTTCATGGTCAGGATCTGTCCCACGGCCTCCTGGGCCTGGGCGGGTTTACTCCGGGCCAGGTGCAGATCGGCCTGCCGGTGGTAGGCCCGCATGGCGCCCAGACAGGCCATGAGGGACTTGTCTACCCGGGGTCCCTTGGCGGTCTGCTGGTCGGCTTTGCGACGGCTGCAGCCGGTGGTTCCGGACAGGAGCCCCAGGGTCAGCGTCAACGCCATGGACAGAGCGACGGTCAGCGCCAGACCGACCACGGCCAGCTTGTGTGCCCAGCGGTTCATCGCCCCCTCCTGGCCGCAGAAGGCTGGCTCAGGTGGAGCTCCCGGAAGGAGCGCATGCGGTCGTGATAGATGAGGTTGATGCGCTCGGTGGAGGTCTGACCGCGCTCGAAGGCGGTGGGCAGGATGTCCCGGGTGGACCGGGAGGTCAGGTGCGTGGGCAACTGCTGTTGGGCTGTGGGCGCGGGCTCGCGGCGCAGGGTGTCACCCATGATGAGGGCGGCGCCCAGCACCACGACCGAGAGCACTGCCACCAGGGCCAGGCGTAGGACGGTGGCGTATCGGCTCTGGGCCTGAGTCGGCGTCTGGTCCTGGGACGTCTTGGCGGCGGGAGCCTGGGCGCCGTAGGCTTCGTCCAACAGGGTCTCGAGACGACGGGGGGACAGGATGGTGGCGTGGGTCGCGGCGCGGATCAGCCCCGCCAAGTATAGCAGGTCGCGCACGTCCGCTGGCGCTGGCGCTGGCGCTGGCGCGTCCACATCCTTGGGCCCGAGGCCGGCGATCATCCGGTCCACTCCGTTGGCCAGGGTCTGGGCCCGGTGCTGCTCCAGCTCATCGGCGGGCGCTAGGTCTGGGGTCCGGCCCTGATCTTGGCCCTCGCCCTGGGCCGAATCGCCGAAGATGGACTCCAGGGCCCGGTCGGCGGCGGCGACCCCGGTGTCCTTGCCAGGGTGCTGGCCGCTGGTCCGCAGGGTCTGGGCCAGGGTGGACAGGTCCCCATCCTCGGCCGGATCCGCCACGTGCAGGGTACCTTCCAGCCGGGCCGCGAGCCGCTCGGCGGCCGCGATCTCCTCGACGTCCGCCGCCGGTTCGCCCAGACGCTCCAACTCCTGCTGGAGATCTTTGTCTTTTCGATCCTCACTCATTCTTCCAAGAACTTCTTCCTAAAGGACTTCACGGAACGGAAAAACAGCACGTCAAAGGTGCCCAAACTCACTGCCATGCGGGCCGCGCAGTCCCGCCGGGGGAGCTCCTCCACCAGCCGCAAACGAACGGCCTCAGCGTAGCGCGGGTTCATTTTTTCGAGGGTGCGGATGATTCGCTCCCGGTTGATCTTGCGCTCCTCGGCCGCGATGAGCGCCTCGTCCGCCTGGTCGGAGTGTGCGGGCTCCACGGAGGCCTCTGCCGCCAGAGCGGTGATCAGCCGGGTCCCACGCTGACGCTTCCGGTGAACGTCGATGATCTTGTTCATGGCGATCTGGCGCATCCAGTAGTAGATGCTGCGGCCCTTCCAGCGGAAGGTCTGTATGCGGTCGATGGCGGCCATCATGGTGTCTCGTAGTACGTCCTCGGCATCGGCCTCGTTGCCGAGTCGGGGCAGGATTACCCCGGAAAACAGCACCGGACCGTATCGCTTCAGGATCGGTTTGAACGCCTCGCGGTCGCCGGTCTGGGCCTGCTCGATCAGCTCGCGCTCCTCGGCGAGCCCCGCCGCATCGTCCGGCACGGGCCCACTCATGGCTCACCTGTACTAACGCCGTCGGACCCCGACTGCTTACAGGCAGGATCCTCCACATCGGGTTCGATGGGATCCTTAACTTCTGATTTGGCGTCGGGTTCGGCCTTGTCCGGCTTCGAGAGCCGGGCCCCGTGGCGATCCGCGGTGTGGGCGGCCCGTAGGCCCCGCTTCAGGAGCCCTACGACGCCCCAGGTCACCGCCGCGGCCAGGAGGCTGCGTCCCACCAGCGCTTTCCACTGTAGCCAGGTGATATGATGGGCGCCCAGCACGTAGTCGATGCTGAAGTCAAAGGCATACACCAGCGCCACCAGGCCCAAGCCACCGGGCCAAGGCCTGGGCATCGTGACCCGTCCCAGGGGGAAGGCCACCAGCAGCAGGAGCAGCACTTTGGGGGTGTCCATGATGAAGGGGCCGAAGGCCAGGGCCGTGGCGTTCGTGCCCAGGTGGCCCCGCAGCCACATCTGCAGGCTTAGCATCCAGGGATCGGTGAGTCGCCCCAACAGGATCGACGCGGTAAACACCAACACGGCGGTGGCCAGCACATGGTTGGCCTGGCGGGCCATGGCGGAGAGATCGCGTCGCCGTTTTTTGCGAGATTTGGCCATTGGGCTTTGACTGCCAGTGTCGGGTTTTTGGTGGGATTGTGCAAGTGGACACACTGGCTTTTGCGTGGGTCCTCTGGCGTGGGTCCTCTGGCGTGGGTCCTCTGGCGTGGGCCCTCTGGCGTGGGTCCTAAGGCGCTGCGGTCTTTCCGGGTACGGGGGGCTTGGGTTCGGGGAGCTATTTGATCAGTTGGAACTCGATGCGGCGGTTCTTGGCCCGCCCGCGTCGGCGGCGATTGCTGGCGATGGGCTCCTTGGGCCCGACGCCCTCGGCATCCAGGCGTTCGGCATCGATGCCCTTTTTCACCAGCCAGGCCTTCACCGCTTCGGCCCGCTGCAGGGACAGCGCGAGGTTGATCGACACCTTGCCGCGGTTGTCCGTATGGCCACGGATCAAGATCCGCAGGCCGGGATATTTCTTGAGGATGCGCGCCGCCGCCCGCAGGGTGCGGTGGGAGCGCCGACGGATCTTGGCCTTGTTGTAGGAGAAGTAGATGCCTTTGATGTTGCCGGAGAAGCGTCGCACGGCCACGGGGATCTTGTCCGGGCAACCGTCCTTATCCTGGAAGCCGTTGACGGTCTCGGGCTTTTTCGGACACCTGTCGATGTTGTCCGGGATGGAGTCGCCGTCGGTGTCGGCCGGACAGCCGTCCTTGGTGCGCGCCGCGATCTTGGGGCATTTATCGTCTGGGTCCACCACGCCGTCCCCGTCACCGTCGGGGCAGCCCGTGGGGGCTTTGCCGGCCTTGTCCGGGCAGCGGTCCTTGGCGTCCACGATGCTGTCTCCGTCCCGGTCCCCGGGACAGCCGCTGGGGGTGTTTGCGGGCACCTTGGGGCACTTGTCAAGGTAGTCGACCACCGAATCGCCGTCCGAATCGGGACAGCCGTGGGGCGCGGGGCCGGCCTTATGGGGGCATAGATCCTGCTTGTCGAGGATGCCGTCTCCGTCCCGGTCCCCGGGACAGCCGTTCGGGGTCTTGGCGGCCTGCTTGGGGCACTTGTCCCGGTTGTCGGTCAGGCCGTCCCCGTCGGTGTCCGGGCAGCCGCTGGGAGCCTGGCCCTTGACCTTGGGACAGTGGTCCTTGCTGTCGGAGATACCGTCTCCGTCGGAGTCACTCTCCCAGTTGAGCACCATGGAGAGTCCCGCCAGCGCGGAGAAGTGGTGTACCGAATGGTACAGACCGTCCGAGACGATGTGACGGAGGTCCAGGCGTACCGCCACCCACTGGGCAAAATAGTACTTGAGGCCAACGCCCCAGTGAAACGCGACGTCCGCGTCGTTGCCCAGGACGTCGGCCGCCGAGGACACCCCGAGCATGCCCCCGCCCACCACCAGGAAGGGCATGAGGTTCTTTGTGGGGTACCCGAGGATGAAGTGTGCGTGGAGACCGTAGGCGATGGCGCTTCGGTCATTTGCCCGGGAGGGGATGATGCCCAGCTCGACCTCGCCGCCCAGGTAGGGAATGGGCAGATAGCCCAGGCGCAAACCGATCTCGGGAGCCACCGTGTTGAAGGTGTGGTGGCGTAGGGCCGTATCTCCCAGCAGGTCGTGCTCACTGGGATAAATGTGTGCTCCCCCGTAGAGGCCCAGCTCCACAAGATGGCTTTGCTTTTTGAGTTGCGCTGAAGCCGGGGACGTCGCCAGCAGTATCGCCACGGTGGTCATGGCTGCCAAGAGCCGTCTATGCAGTGTCATCGTAGTAGTCCTCCCATTGTGCCGTATCCCTCATTCACTGGGCCGACCCTATATGAGTAGGATGTGAAATGCTATTGTCTGCGAAAAAAATCAGGTGCTACGGGCTGGAAGGCGTGTCGCCCAGCTCGGGGTAGTAGACGTGCTCCAGGCACAGGCCCTGGGGCGGCGCCGTGGCTCCGGCCCGGCGGCGATCCCCGGACGCCAGGACCTCGGCGATCCAGTCGGGGGGGTGCTTGGACTGGCCCACCTCCACCAGGGTGCCGACGATGGTGCGAACCATATACTTGAGGAAGGCTGTACCCTCCACGTCGATCCGGATACGGTTGGGGTGGCACGTCACCTCCACGCGCCAGAGTCGCCGGACGGCGTTTTCGCGCTCGCAGTCTGCGGCCCGAAAGGCGTTGAAGTCGTGCTCTCCCACCAGGTGGCGGCCGGCGCGCCCCATGGCCTCGGCGTCCAGGTCCTTCCACCGGTGCCAGGCGAAGCGTGTGGCGAGGGGCTGCCGGGTGGGCGCGTTATATATGGTGTAGCGGTAGTGCTTGCCCCGGGCCGAGAATCGCGCGTGGAAATCCACGTCGAGGTCGGTGACCTCCAGCACGGCGATGTCGTCGGGGAGCAGGGCGTTGAGCCCGAGCAGGTAGCCCTTGGTCGGGATGGTGGATCCGGTGGTGAAGCTCGCCCCTTGACCCCGGGCGTGGACACCGGCGTCGGTGCGGCCGGCGCCGTAGACCTTGGTGGGTCGCCCCTCCATTTCGGCCACCGCCTCCATGAGCCGCCCCTGAACCGTGGGATCCCGCGGCTGGATCTGCCAGCCCGAGTAGGCGGTGCCGTCGTAGGCGACCTTGAGGTGGACGGAGCGTTCGTGAGACATGTGGCCCCAGGGTGTGCCAGTGTGCCAGATCGTGGGACGTTAGAACTCGGCGGTGAGACCCGCCAGCAGGCTGTACTTCATGCCCAGGTGGAGGCTGTCTCCGCCGAAGTCATCGACGCCCGAGTGCACGAACTCGCAAAACAGGTAGGTGTGGTTGACGCCCATCTCCGAATCCATTCGCTTGGCCGCCGAGGGCTCGAGCACGTCGAGAAGAAACGCCAGGCCTATGTTGATTTGGTAGCCCCACACGCCGCCGCGGGCCTTCTCGCCGCTGGAGGGGAACCGGGCCAGCTTTCCGCTGCCCTGGGTGATCCAGAAGAAGGAGTAGACGATGCCGGCCCGGATGTAGGGGACCAGGGGCACGTTCCACTTCTTGGCGGCGTAGTCCCAGCGGTAGACGAGCTGCAGGATCGTGGGGACCACGTTGAGGCTCGTGGTGTCCGAGGAGGGCTCGCCGGACTCCAGCAGGGCCTTGCCCTGGGCCGTGAAGAGGCCGATGGTGCCGCCCACGCCGAGGGTGCCGTGCTTCTTGAGGAACTGCACGTCGAAGGTGAGCTGGGTCATGAGTCGCAGCTTGCGTCCGAAGATGTCTTCGTAGGGCCCGCCGCCGTCACCGAGCTCGGAGTCGATGTTGGGCAGGTAGGGCCCGAACTTGAGCTCCATGGCAAACCACTGGGGGGTGGGCTCGTAGGCGGAGGCGAGATCGGCATACTGGGCGCGGGCCGTCCCGACACCGATCCACTGGAAGAGCAGGAACCCGAACAGAAGCCAGCGCGCTTTCACGGGGTCACCTCCAGGTCCGACGCGTCTTTCGCCGGGTCCTCCCCGTCAGCCGCCTCGCGTTCTTCTTCCCGCCTTCCCACCAGCCGGCTCAGGCCGAGCATCATGCCCATGAGCAGCAACCCCAGGGGCAGCGCCGCCCGCTGCGGATCCGCGCCGCCGGGCTGTCCCACGGTGAGTTGCCTCGAGATCCACACCAGCCCTTCGACACCGAGCCTGGTGGCGGCCCAGACCAGCGGGGAGTGGCGCTGGAGCTGCACCATCTTGGGGCCGTGGGCGTAGTACCAACCGATGAATCGTTGGCCGCCCGTCGATCGCTTCAGCACCTGGTCCCGGTAGGACCGCAGACTGCGTACGTCGGGGTGGTCGTAGTCTCCGTAGACCGCCGTGGCGATGAAGCAGAATCCGCCCTCCTCGACGCCCCCGGCAGCGGCGTAGTGCTCGGCGAAGTCCGTGGTCATCACCGGAGTGGCGGAGACCACCTCGCTCACGGCGCTGACATTGCCTTTCTCGTCGATGGCCACCACGGCGAAGTCGTAGATGACGTTGTTGTCGAGGCCGGAGATCCGCAGATCCGAGGCCGACACGCCCGCGGTGCCGCAGACAAAGCAGGGGTTGGGGTAGGTTGTCCCGGCGGTGAACCCGCCCGATACGCTGTTGCAGTCAATCGTCGTCGTTGCTGCGTCGTCCTGCGCGGCAGCGTCGTCCTGCACGGCAGCGTCCACCTGTACGGCAGCGTCCAGACCCGAGGCGTCGGGCGTGACTGACGCGTCTGAGGAGACAGTGGCGTCGGCCACGGCCGCGTCGGGTACCCCGGCGTCGGGGTCGGGGTCGGGGATGTTGTCGGGGGTGAGATCCTGGCCGCAGACCTCCTGGGTGGTCTTCCAGCTCTCCGTGGCGCTGGGGCTGGTCAAGGGCACGCCGTCTAAGGCGCACAGCACGTTGTAGTACTCGATGTTCTCATCGTCGGTTTCGGGGGGCTCCCAGGACACGGTCACCGCGCCTTCACCTCCGTTCGCCTCCACGGCGGAGGGGACGCCTGGAGGGGCGGTGTCATAGGTGATCTCCAAGGTAGCCGACGGGGCGTTGTCGGGGTCGCCCATGATCACGTACAGGGTGGTGGATCCACCGTTTTGTTCGGTGCACTCGCCATTGATGGGGTCCACCACCCAGTGGATGGGCACCTCGATGGTCTGCTCCTGGCTGAAGTCCGAGTGGTTGATGACCACCAGCTCCTGGCACACATCGTTGATGGCCGTGGACTCGCTGTCGCAGGCGTCGCCCAGGAAGAAGTACACCTCTTCCGTTGTGTAGACGCCGCCGGAGTCCCGCACGTGGATGTTCAGCGTGGCCGTCTGGGCGCCCTCGCTCTCGTTGTAGGCGTCGCACAGGCAGCGAGCCATGTTGGCCCACTCGGCGTAGTCGAGCGTGGTCAGGGCCTCATCGTCGTTCTCGTCGTAGGGGTAAAACTCGAAGACCTGGGCCCGGGCGGTGCCAGGCCCCACGGCCATAGCCCCGGCCATGACCGTGACCGTGGCCACGGTCACGAGCAGCAGCACACCAATCAGACGGAGATAACGCATTCAAGTCCTTTCGGTCCCTGACGACCCAGGAGACCTCGTACCTATTTCCCAAACGGTGTTCTCAAGCAACGATCGTACCAACCAGGTACCAGCCAGGTACCAGCCAGATACCAGCCAGGTACCAGCCAGATACCAGCCAAGGCACGTGCATTTTCACGCCGTTACCAAAGCAACCACGCAACATAGCTTGACAGTCTGTCTCTGTCCATACTGCATGGAAGTGACAAAGCGTCAATCTCACGGCCTTACCCCACAAGATCTTGCATCCACCCTGGCAAAAGTCCCAAAGATACTATTATTGCCGCTACAATAGGCCATCGGGAGGTTGCCGCATGCGGCTGTTGTTTTCCATTTTTCTAGCTGCTGTGTTGCAGGCCGGCGGCGGCGGTTGTCAGTGCCAGGGGCACAGCCCAGCCGGCTCAGACAGCGGCGTGGATTCTCTGGTTGCCTGGGACAGTGACGTGGATGCGGTCGTGGATGCGGCCGAGGACCATGATGCAAATCAAGTAGATGCCGCGGTAGCCGAGGATGCCGGGGATGCAGGCCCAAACCCCTGCGTGGTTGAGCTGCCCCCATCGGGCCAAACGGAGATCATGGGATTCGAGAACTACGGTCACATCGTGACCTATGCGGATACTCGAGGAACACCGGAGTATAGAACCGACGTCTACTACTATGACCTCAATACCATGCAAGAAGTGCAAGTAACAAACAGAATAGAATCGCAGAATATGCCATCTGTTTTTGGTTCTGAGATTCTTTTTGGAGATAGCCAGTTTTGGGATCCGCAGACCAACCCGGATAAGGTGGATTTGTACCTGTACGACATGGTGACCCAGGTCGAGACGCGTCTAACCGACGATCCCTACAGCAAGGTATACCCGAAATTCAATTCTGATTATGTGCTGTTCGACACCAACGAGGGGTGTGTCAACACAGCGCTAATTCGCCTCACCCTGATGAGCAGACAAACAGGGGAGGTTTCCGTTCTTGCGGAGTGCGAGCAGAATGCGGAGACGCACAGCATTGGCGAGCACTACGCTGCCTGGGCGGCCAGGCCCTTCCCGGGCCACAACACTTCCCGGGCCACAACAAGGACATCTACGTGCGCGATCTGCAGGCCGCGTACACCTTCCGGATCGAATCCACGGACTACCAGGACCAGTACTTTCCGTACACGGACGACGATCACGTGATCTGGCAGGACGGTCGAGACGGCCGGCGGGAAATTTACATGTACACGATCTCCACGGGAGCGGAGGAGTGTCTGACCCCCGACCTCTATGAGCAGGCATGGCCAATGCTTAGAGACGGTGTCGCCGGCTGGTGCGACTACCGTTTTAGCCAACAATCCGGTGAGTACGCACCCTGTGATGTGTACATATATGAGCTTGCCACGGGCGCTGGACGCCGCGTGACGTCCGCGTCCAAGACATGGAGGCCACGGTTCGTTGACTCCGGGTGGATGGTGTATGGGCTGTGGACCATTGGGCACACACCAAAGCTCTATGCCCACGATCTGGTGTGCGAAGGGATCCTCACTCCAGATGGGCACGTGATCCCGTAAAACTGAAGGCGCTGTTTAAACGCTAAAACATTATTCTTTAACCTGATATTTGTCCTCAATCGCTCATATATGGTCATTTATAGTCTCGCGTGATATGCTCGGCGCATGAACAATTCCCTGGTCTCACTCCAGTCTCCGGCTGAGGTAGCGGCTGATCTGGCCGAGCGGGCCCGGGCGCTGCGGCTGACTCGGAACTGGACTCGCCAAACCCTGGCGGCGAGGGCGGGTGTGACCCTTGCGTCGCTCAGACGGTTCGAGACCTCGGGCAAGGCTTCTTTGGAGCTGGTGCTGAAGGTAGCGTACGCCCTCGATCGGCTCGGCGAGGTCGACGCCCTGCTGCGTCCTCCCCGTGCCCGGAGCATCGATGAGCTTGAGGCGCTCGAGGCGCAGTCCGCCCGTCCCATTCGCAAACGAGGTCGGCGATGAAGAGGCTCGAGGTCCGCCTCGCGCTCGACGTCGATCACGCCCCGGTAGTCGGCACGCTGGCCGAGCAGCAGGGTCGGGTCTACTTCGAGTACGCCGACGCCTACTTGCGAACCGGCCACAGCCTATCGCCGCTCAGACTGCCCTTCGCTCCCGGGTTGTTCGAGCACACCGATCGCGACTTCGGTCCGCTCCCCGGTTTGTTCGACGACTCGCTTCCAGACGGCTGGGGCCTGGTGCTGATGGACCGGCACTTCCGGAGGCTCGGACGCTCCCTGGCGACCCTCAGCCCGCTGGATCGTCTGTCCTGGCTTGGCACCAGGACGATGGGTGCGCTCACCTACTATCCCCCGGCTATCACCCAAGACGTGGACGTGGACGTGGACGCGGACGAGAGCGTCTTCGACCTTCACAACCTCGCTCATCACTCCCAGCGGATCCTGTCGGGCGAGGCCAGCGAGGTCCTCCCCCAACTCCTGCGGGCCGGTGGCTCGCCCGGTGGCGCCAGACCCAAGGTGCTCGTCGGATACGATCCCTTCTCGGGCAAGCTGACCTCCGGTGAGGCTGACCTGCCCCCGGGCTATGAGCACTGGCTCGTCAAATTCGCTTCCACACCCGGCGACACGGACGCCGGCCCCATCGAGCTCGCCTATGCGCTCATGGCGCGGGCCGCCGGCATCGACATGCCCGAAACACGGCTCTTCGAAACCACCGATGGCGACCGATTCTTCGGCGTGAAACGGTTCGATCGCACCGGTGATCGGCGCGTTCACGTCCACACCTTCGGAAATCTCATCGGAGCCGATTTCCGGATCCCATCGAGCGACTACACCGACCTGCTCAAGGTCACCTCTCGCTTGACCGGCAACCACCAGGAAGTGCTCCGCGTCTTCCGTCAGGCCGTGTTCAACGTGGCGACCCACAACCGCGATGACCACGTGAAGAACTTCGCCTTTCGTCTCGATTCCGAAACCGGCGAATGGTCCCTGACCCCGGCCTACGATCTGACGTTCGCTGAAGGTCCCGGCGGGGAGCACACCATGACCGTGGCCGGCGAGGGCCGCCGCCCCGGCCCCGAGCACTTGCTCCGCCTGGCCGATCGGTCGAGCATCTCCGCCGTCGACGCCAAGGCCGTGCTCGACGAGGTACGCGCCGCGGTCGCTCGCTGGGACGACCTATCAGCCCAGGCCGGCGTGAGCCGGGCTCAACGCCGACAGATCGGGATGAGGATGGGGATCGGGATGGGGGACGTAACTACGTAGTTTCCGGCACCCGGTGCTGGTGCTCCCTTGACGGCGTGGAGAGGTCGTGGCTATGGTCTCGGCCATAGGACCTGTCATGCCAATGAACCGGAGGAGAACCGATGCTAGTCGTCATCAGTGACCTGCACCTCGCCGATGGAACAGCGGGGGATCACAACCTGAAACCGCAGGTGTACGTGGACCTGCTCGATCGGATCGCCGAGGCCCACGCCAAGGTGCGGGCTGTCAATCCCCACAGCCAGGTTCAGATCGTTTACGCCGGTGATATCTTTGATCTGCGGCGCACCCACTTCTGGTTCCAGGGCGAGCAGTCTCCCTGGCGGCATTTTCAGCCGGTGGAGGGCGCAGATCACGCCAAGCCTCCGGCGCCGTCTGCCTCTGGCGAGGGCTACCTGGACCGCGCCGTGCAGCTCTTCACGCAGATCATGACCCACGAGAACGTGGCCCCCATCAAGGGCATCCTCGGGGATCGGCTGGCGGACCGTTTCGGCGGCATCGAGCCCACGCGGGTCTACCTGCCCGGGGACAGCGACCGGCTGATCAACATGAGCCCCGCCCTGCGGGCCCGGGTCATCGATTTTCTGGGGCTGGATCTGGGGCTTCCCCAGGGCTGGAACTCGGAGCTGCGGTTCCCCACGCAGTACGTGGAGCCCGGTCACGGCGTGCTCATCCGGCACGGTCACGAGTGGGACGTGTACTCCTTCGAGGGCGACTCCGATCGGCTGGAGCCCCAGGACTACGACTGCGTGCCCATGAACGACCTCATCAGCTGCGAGCTCTTCGCTCGGCTGACCTACGAGGCCAGCCTGCAGCAGCCCGGAGGCGAGTTCAGCGCCGAGGCCATCGCCCAGTTCCGCCATAAGCTCGAGCAGCTCGATAACGTGCGACCGGTCTCCTCGGTGGTGCAGTGGCTCACCCGCCACTTCACCACCAGCGAGGACAAGACCATGCTCAGCCAGTGCATCGGCCGGGCCCTCACCAACTTCAACGGCAAGGACTACGTGAAGTGGTGGCTCTCTTCGGCGGGGCACGACAAGTGGTACAACCCCCTGGACGAGGCGGACCGGCTGGAGCTGTTGCTCGCGAGCCTCGACAAGCTGTGGCTGGGCAAGATCGGCGCGGCCATGAAGATCTACGACAAGTTCGCGGCCTACGATCCCTACGAGCGGTATGTGGACATGGCGGCCAAGGAGGAGATGGCCCTGCAGGAGGGGTCGGCGGTGCAGTACGTGGTCTACGGCCACACCCACTGGGCCCAACACATCCCCTTGAAGTTCCTGGGCGAGGAGGGCGGTCCCCAGCGGGACCTGCACTACGTGAACGTGGGCAGCCTGCGACCCACCCACCAGGTGACCCGGGACGGGCGCAACTTCTACGTTACCGAGAGCCTCTGCTTCGGCATCTTCTACCGCCAGGACGAGCGTCAGGGAGCCACCGGCCCCACCTTCGAGCTACACAACGTGCAAAGAAGCCGTCTGTAGCGGTTCCACCTCCAAATAGATGATGGCGTCGCTGCCCATTGATCCGCTGTTGCCGGAGATTGTGCGTAGCTTGGAGCGGACGCCGTCGGTGGTCATCGTGGCGCCGCCCGGCGCGGGCAAGACCACCCGGGTGCCACCGGCGCTTCTGGACGGCGGGTTGGCGCCCACCGGGGAGATCCTCGTGTCCGAGCCCCGTCGGGTGGCGGCCCGGGCCGCGGCCCGTCGCCTGGCCTTTGAGCGTGGCGTTCGGGTGGGCGAAGAGGTGGGCTACCGGGTGCGCCTGGACACCCGCGCCGGGGACCTCACGCGCATCACCTTCGTGACCGAAGGGATCCTCACCCGGCGGCTCCAGCGGGATCCGCTGCTCGAAGGCGTGGACGTGGTGGTGCTCGATGAGTTTCACGAGCGCAGCTTGGAGGCGGATCTGGCGCTGGCCCTGGTGGTGGAGGTGCAGCGGGACCTGCGGCCCGACCTGCGCCTGGTGGCCATGTCCGCCACCCTGGAGGCCACACCCCTGGCGGCCTACCTGGGGGGCTGCCCCGTACTGGAGGCCCAGGGTCGCGCGCACCCCGTGGAGGTACACTTTGCCCCCCGACCCGACGACCGGCCCTTGGCGGTACAGGCCGCTGGAGCCGTGGCGCGGGGACTGGCGGACCCCGACGACGACGGAGGCCATGTGCTCGTGTTTTTGCCGGGGGCGGCCCAGATCCGTCGTACGGCCGAGGCGTTGGAGGGTGTGGTTCGGCGCCAGGGGCTCGAGCCCGGGGTCCGGGTGTTGCCCCTGCACGGGGATATGGAGGCGGCGGCCCAGGACGCTGCCCTCGATCCCGGCGGAGGGCGCAAGATCATCCTGGCCACCAACGTGGCGGAGACCTCCCTGACCATTGACGGGGTGACCACGGTGGTGGACTGCGGTCAAGTCAAGCAGCTACGACAGGATCCCCGCTGGGGGTTGGATCGGCTGGTGCTCGCTCCCATCAGTCGGGCCTCGGCCACCCAGAGGGCGGGCCGGGCCGGGCGCACCGCGCCGGGGCGTGTGTACCGGCTCTGGACCCGCGAAGATCACCTGGGACGGGCCGAGCGGGACCTGCCCGAGGTGCGGCGGGTGGAGCTGGCGTCGGTGGTGTTGCAGGTGCGCGCCTGGGGCTGCTCCGATCCGGCGGACTTTCCCTGGTTCGAGTCTCCCCCCCCCGCCGCCCTGGAGCGGGCGGATCGGCTGCTTCGGTCGCTGGGAGCCGTGGATCGGGCGGGCGTCACTCCCGGGGGCCGACAGATGCTGGCGTTGCCCCTGCATCCGCGTTTGGCTCGGATGCTGGTGGCGGCCCATGGGGCCGGGTGTTTGAAGGAGGGCGCTCTGCTGGCGGCCCTGGCCTCGGAGCGGGATGTGGTGAGCTCGTCGCGCGCCTTTGGAGGAGGGGCCCGGCGACCGGCCGAGTCGGTGGGCGTGTCGGATCTCCTGTGGCGCCTGGAGCTTCTGGACGCGGCGCGTCGGGCAGGCGGTGGCGGTGGCGGTGGCGGTGGCGCTGAGCTGCGTGGCTTTGGGCTGGATCCGGGGGCCACGAGGCGGGTGCGGTCCGTGGCCCGGCAGCTCGAAGGCATCGCGCGGTCCGTGCTGGGGCCCACGCAGTCGAAGGCGCCGTCTGAGCGGGATCTGGTGAAGGTGCTGGTGGTGGGCTTTCCGGATCGCGTGGGGGCGCGACGCCGAGAGGGGGGATCGCGTCTGCTGTTGGCCGGGGGGCGGGAGGCCGAGCTCGACGACTCCAGTGTGGTTCGGGAGGGCACGTTGCTAGTGGCCCACCGGGTTCTCGACGGTGCCCGTGGCCGGGCCGCCCGGGTGGTGCTGGCCAGTCAGGTCACGCCTGGGATCCTGGCCGAGGCGATGCCCGGCTCTCTGTCCGACGAGACGGTGCTGATCTTCGACGAGGGGGCCGGACGGGTGGTAGCCCGGCGCCGGCGACGCTTTGGAGATCTGGTCATCGACCAGCGGACGGTGGGGGTGAAGGACCGGGCCGCCGCCGGGGAGCTGCTCGCCCGGGCCGCGGCGCGGGACCCACGGCGGGGACTGGGGTGGAGTCCGGCGGTGGACCAGTGGTTGGCCCGGGTGCGTTTTGGAGCGCATCACCTGCCCGAGGCGAGTTTTCCGGTGTTCGACGAGGCGGCCCTGGCGGACCTGGCCGCCGACCTGTGCGGGGGCCTCATCTCCTTCGATGAGCTGCGCCGGGTGGATGTGCTGGCTGCGCTGGGGGTGCGGCTCACCCGGGACCAGTCATTGCTGTTGGACCGGGAAGTACCCGAGCGGTTGACCGTGCCCAGCGGCAGCAGGATCCAGGTGGACTATCCGGTTGGGCCCGTGGGGTCCGTGGGGTCCGTGGGGT
Organism: Deltaproteobacteria bacterium; assembly: GCA_029938605.1. Taxonomy (GTDB): domain Bacteria; phylum Myxococcota_A; class Polyangia; order HGW-17; family JAJRWW01; genus JAJRWW01. Next base: position 26,806 of record JAOZUO010000110.1, read on the forward strand.
CCGTGGGGTCCGTGGGGTCCGTGGAGTCCGCCGGGGAAGCGGTCACCGATCCACCGGTGCTTGCTGTGCGGATCCAGGAGCTCTTCGGCCTCGAGAAGACTCCGCGGGTGGCCCGTGGCCGGGTGGCCGTGCTGCTGCATCTGCTGGCCCCGAGCCGCCGCCCGGTGCAGGTGACCCGAGATCTGGAGAGCTTCTGGGATCGCGGCTATAGCGACGTCAGAAAGGAGCTCAAGGGGAGGTACCCCAAGCACTCCTGGCCCGAGGATCCGCGCACGGCGCAGCCCACCCGCCGTGCCCGCCGGCGGCGTCGCCGGAAAGAACCCCGAAAATAACCGGCTGGCCGCGCGTCTAACCAGTGCTATACTATTTGCGGCCGTTCGGGAGCGTTCGATGCAAAACAGAAAAAGAGGGTCTCACAGGCGTCCGCTGGTGGTGGGTTGTCTGTTGGCGGTGGCCGGTCTGTTGTCCGTGGCGAGCAGCACGTACCAGATGGATCACCTGCGCCCCACGCCGCCCAAAACGCACGTCCCGTCCAACTACGCCGGGCGCATCGTGCAGCTCAGCGGGCAGTTCCGCTACCGGGGAGGCCACCCCATCCATCCGGATTTCGGTCGGGGCTGGTGCTCGGTTCCCGGAAGCCACACCCACGTGTATCCGCCGCTGGAGCCCGAGCTCTTCTGCGCCTCCTGCGGGGAGCTCGTGTTCATCGGCGATCCGGCGGACTTTCAGTATGAGGGCCCGATGTACTGGTACGCCAACCCGCATCCTTTGGACGATGCCCACGGCGGCGACTGGTGCCACTATCCCTGGCCCCACCGTCACTCCTTCTCCATGGGCGGCGATTTGTTTAATATCGTTGGGGGCATAACGTACTTCATTGGTGATTTCACCCGGGGCTTCTTCAAGCGTTTTATGCACAAGCGACGTTTCTTTCGTCGACACTATCAGCGGCGGTACCTGCGCGGTCGGGTATACCAGGGCAACCCGCGGCGCTACGTGCGGGTGGGCCCGGGGCAGTATCGTGTGCTGAAGCCGCGCTCAACCCGCGGGTTCCGGCCCTACCGGCCGCACATGACCCGGCGTCCGAGCTGCGGTCTGCTGACGCGGCGTCCAGGGCGCCCTGGGCGGTCAGGGGGTCTGACTCCCCGGGGCCAGCCCAGGCGGTATGCTCGAAACATGACCAGACGCATCGATCGAGGTGTCGGCGTGGTGGTCCGCAATTCGCGCACCGGGCGGCGGCTGCGGCGGCTCCCCAGGTTCCCCCGGCTCGGACGCGGCTCCTGGGCTCGGGCCCAGCGTCGCAGAGCTCGCCGGAGGCGGTCGTTTCTTCCGCGTAGGCGTCGGGGCCTACGCCGCCGAGCAGGGCGTTCGGTTGGCCGACGGAGCGGAGGGTGGGGCGTTGGGTCCCGCCGCGGCCGCTCTTCGACCCGCTACCGGTCCCGGTCCTCGTCTTCGTCTTCGTCTCCGTCCCGGTCCCGGTCTTCGTCCCGGTCTTCGTCTTCGTCCCGGTCCTCCTCTTCGTCCCGATCCTCGTCGCGATCGAGCGGCTCCTCCTCCCGGCGTCGCTAGCTCAATATAGGAGTCCCCCCGGCTTTGCCGGGGAGGCCTTCACAGTTT
>JAOZUO010000111.1 GCA_029938605.1 Deltaproteobacteria bacterium
ACGTGGACGCCGCCAATGGGAGTTGTTGATCAGGGACGTACTTAAGTTGTTAAGTTTCGTTCACAAGTTCGCGCAACTTAACACTATGGCACCTATTCGCGATGCGAATTGCCGCCGGTGCCAAAGCTTCGATCGCTTTGGTGTTGGTCAGAAGCTGACTGGCAGCGCTGAGCGAAATTGAAAGAGGCTCCGCGATCTGCTTGAGGGATCTGCCCAAATATCGATACCAGATCAAGACAGACAGCCGCCGTGCCCGCACAATGTCGCGGCGCCTTGCTTTCGACTTGATCAGCCTGAGGTCAATTTGCGTTTCGCTAGCCACGAGCTCAAGTACAACGTCAGGGTTACCGCGCCACGGTGTGCAGTACTGCGCTTCGGGACACGTCCACACCGGTGTACGCTGCAGACCCTCCCCGAGCACGTGAACTGATCCAATCTCTGCGGGGCCTCCAACGGCTGCGCGCAAACCGATACTCGACTTCACCACCTCACTATCACCGACAATGAGACCTCCATGATCCACACTGCGCGACCGGACGAAGTCATGGAATGCCAACCGTCCACTGGGTGTCGCGCTGAATTCACAGAGTGAGAGGCCAAGGTCGACATCTAACCACACGGGTGCCTTCACGTCTCCGATGTAGGCGCGATGGCTCGTCCAATCCGAGTCAGCCGGGTCCATTGCAACACCCGCCCGCACGGGGTTGTTGTGCAAATAGGCCAGCAGTATTGCAAGGAGCTCCCCCTCGAAACCGACGTTCTTGTAACGACCCGCAAACACGGGGCCCAGTCGCTGCTGCCTCCGATTGAGCCACGTCGCAAAACCGGTGTGGATGGGCTGGATGATGCGCGCACAAGGAGCAAATCCAGCTCTTAGCACATTGTGTATGTGTGTTGACATCACAGCGTATGCCAGAGCACTCCAATCATTGCGCGGTAGGACGTCGGAAAAGCGCCGCAGATAATTGGCGCGAATTTCCGGTGTGTCGATTCGATATTCGTGGTCAACGAATCTGCTAATGAGATGTTGGATCGAACCAGGAGTGACATGACGACGTAGACGTGGCATGTCCAAGTTATCGGACGCAAGCTGACCCGGTTGCGCACAAACCAACAATCTTCTTTGTTTACAGCATGATACGAACGAAACTTCATAACTTAAGTACGTCCCCCCCCGCTGCCCCCAAGTTATCGGACGCAAGCTGACCCGGTTGCGCACAAACCAACAATCTTCTTTGTTTACAGCATGATACGAACGAAACTTCATAACTTAAGTACGTCCCCCCCCGCTCGACTGCCCCGTCTATGTCACGCCGGGCAGCGTCCGGGTGCTAGACGTGGACGCCGCCAATGGGAGTTGCTGATCAGGGACGCTGAGGGCTCTTGTAGCGACGGCGGATACGCTGGCGGTAGCGGTGATGGCTCCGCGTGGGTCGGCGGATGCGGCGGGACTTCTCGGCCTTGCGCTCACCCTGGAGCTTGATCCAGCGCTTGTTGCGGGTCTTCCAGATGTAGCCCTGAATGGCGCTCCGGGAGGGGCGCTTGGCCCGTTTGGACCGGTGGTAGATGAGGTTGGAGCCGTCTACGATCTTCTTGCGTAGCCGCTTGGGAAGCCGCTTACGGGCCACGGAGAAGCCCTGTCCGTCCGAGGGGCTGGACCGATGGGAGTCCAGGCAAAAGACGTCCAACCGCAGTACGACGGTCTTGTTCGCGCCCACCCGGTACGCTTGCTTCCGCTTCCAGATCCCCGCTTCGCTGACCTCCATGGGGCCCGCCGCGCCCATGCGCTGAGGCGCGTGTTCCGGTTTTCCGGACGGCACGAAGTACAGGCCATCGGCCTTGAAGACCGCGGGGCTCGACCCCACGTTGCGCACCTGCACGTGCATCTTGCCACCCTTGTAGCCCACGATCTTGAGGCGCAGGGTCTTGCCCTGGCCGTCTAAGTTGGGCATCCGATTGAACCCGCCACGCCCCTGGGCCGTCTGCGCCATGCCGAGCAGCAGGGCCGCCGCGGTGACCATCATCACCAATCTGGTCATGAAACTTCTCCTCGTGTTTTGCTACCTGCTCAGACAGGGTTTGCAACGCACGAGTGGGACCGAAGGTCTACAAAGGCTGGTCGTTGTACGCGAGGGTCAGCGAGGTGGCGTCTCCGTTGACGGCCACAAAGAGGGTGTATGCCGACAGCCCCAGCCCGCAGGTGTCCACGCCGGGCTCGGTGCCCGACTCCACGTGCCACTGCGCCACGTAGATGTGGAAGGTGCCGGTGGTCTGGACCTCCACGGTGGCGGCGGGGCATGCCCATCCGCTCCACGGGACCTGGGCGCATTCCAGCTCGTCATCGAGCTGGCTGAAATCGTCGGACAAGCCGTAGGAGGTCACCCCGTCAGCGTCCTCGGCATAGCCCACCAGGTCCGCTCCTCCCACACCGTTGTCCGCCACGATGTCCAGACAGTCCCCGGCCTGGACTTCAAGGCTGTACCAGTCCCACTGCATGGCGCCCACTTCGGAAGCACAGGTGAGCTCGCCCTCCACGCCGCCCGAGAGGTTGCCGTAGTCATAGCACTCCGCCAGGAGCCTTCCCTCGCACCCGGACTCATCGATCAGGCAACTGGCGTCGCAGGTCACCGCGCCGCTGGTGTACCCCAAACCCACGCAGGTGGCGCTTCCCAACGCCGCCCCATCACACTCCTCTGAGGTGTCGATGACGCCGTTGCCACATACGGGATCCCCGATGCAGCCGCTGGTCACCAGGGTACAGTCGCCGGTGCAGCCTAGGGAGCCGCCGTCATAGCCAAGATCCTGACAGGTCCGTCCGTTCAAATCGGGGCCGTCGCACTCCTCGGTCCCATCGGCCACGTCATCTCCGCACAGGGCCTGGGGACACTCCGGGGTGCCCCAGCAGTCCGTATCCTCACAGTCGAAGCGGCCGTCTCCATCGTTGTCCACGCCGTCATCACAGGTCAGCTCATGGTGTGGGGCATCGTCCCCGCAGCCAACCAACGCGAGCCCCATGGCCAGGAGCATCACCGCACCCAACCGAAGCAACCGCGTGCTCAACTGCGTGCTCGACTGCGTGCTCAACTGCATGGGATCGTCACCGAACATCTGGCACCCCTCCTTCGAATTGCACCATCAAAACGATCCGTTGGCAAGCCGAATCGGGACGTTGCCCGCCGCCTGGGCAAAGACCCGAGGTGGGTGATCCCCCACCCAGCGCCTTCCTTCGGCTCGGGTACTGTACCACCCAGGTCGCCAGTGGCCGACCCCCAGGTCGCCGGTGTCCGCTCCCCAAAACAGGCCCCTTGGCATTGGTCCAGAACTTGCTAAGGTCAGCCCCAACACGCAATCAAAGGAGAATCCAATGTTTCAGCAATTCCCTCAATTTAGACAATTCAGGCTCCCCAGCTCCAAGTGGCTCACAGCCCTCGTCCTACCAGTGGGACTGGTCGCGGTGATTTCGACGACCTCCGCCGGGTGCTCGAGCCCCTGCGAAAAATTCTACGACATCAGCAAAAAATGCGGCGGTGACAAGAAGGCGCCCGACAAAGCGGATTTCGTCAAGGAGTGCAAAAAGAACAAAAAGGAGCTCAAGCCCATGCTCGACTGCACCAAGCACTCGAGCTGTGACAAGTACAAAAGCTGCGTAAAGAAGGCCTTCAAGAAAATGAGAAAGGCCGAGGCGGGCAAGGAGAAGGCCGCCCTGGGAAAGAAAGTGGCGGCCATGGCGGCCAAGAAGGATTGGAAGTCGCTGCTCAGCGAGTGCTCCATGGCCAAGGACGACCTCTCCGCCGAAGCGAAAAAGACATGCACAGCGGGCCAGTTGGCGTTCATCCAAGCGGGGCTGGTAAAAGGCTCCACCAAGAAGCAGATCGACAAGGTGCTCTCCTGGTGCAACTACAGCAAGGACGACATTCTCAGCGAAGAGGGAAAGAAGGCCTGCAAAAAGGGATTGAAGGTGCACTACGACCGCCTGGCTGCCGAAGCCCTCAAGATCCGTGACAACGGACCCTACAAGAGCACCTACAAGCTGCGCTACAGCCTCAAAAATGCGGCAAAGAAGCTAGGCGCGGACACGGTCGCAAAGGCCACGGAGCTCGCCTCGGACATCGAGGTAGCGGGTACGCTTCAGAGCGCCCTCACCGCCGTGAAAAAGGTCCAGAAATCCGGCAAGGTCTCCATCCCCTTCAACTGCTCCTACGCGCTCAAGAAGGTCGACAAAGTGAAGCAGACCGCCTTTGTGAAGGGTCGCAAGGCCGTCTTGCTCAAGGCCTGCTACATCACCCTGGGCAAGCCCGTGCTCGAGAAGATGCTCAAGGCCCGCCGCAAGTACTGCAGCTACCACGCCGGGAAAGTCTACAAGGCCGTAGTCAAGTATCAGCTCAAGGATCCGTCCATCGATGAACTGATCGAGAAGACCAAGCCGGTCTGCGACAAGAAGAAGAAATAGAAGTTGAAGCTGAAGCTGAAGCGAAAGCAAAAGCTGAAGTGGCTGGCCGCCCGGTGCTCCCCTCCCTCCCCCCTATTCTCGAAACAATGACTGCTGAGGGACCTGCCAGAGCTTCGGTCCTTCGTTACGAACCGAGTTGAGCGCCGGGTTGACCTCCCGGAGAGTAAGCCCGTCTTCAGGGCATGGGACCAACAGGTCTCGAACATCGGCGGGCTCCAACGGCTCGGGTGCCAACCACCTGTCCCAGTGCTCAGGAGCCAAGATGACCGGCATACGGTCGTGGATGGGCGCCAAGAGCGCGTTGGGCGCACAAGTCAAGATGGTGAAAGTGGACAGTGGCCGGTCCCGATCCCGTTCCTGCTTCCGATCACCCTCCAGCCAGGTTTCCCACAGCCCCGCCAAGGCCATGGGCTTTTCGTCTCGACGTCGAATCAACACCGGCTGCTTGCCCGTACCCGCGGGGGTCCATTCATAAAAACCATCGGCCGGCACGATGCACCGCTGCCGCCTCATGGGCTTTTTGAAGGAGGCCTTTTCATGGGCGCTCTCCGAGCGCGCATTGATCAGCCCGCCGCCGCCGCCCTCGGCCCCATCCTGGGCCCAGGGGGGAAAAAGCCCCCAACGAAACAGCTCGAAACCCCTGGGGCTCTTGTTGGGTAGCACCGGCACAGTCTGACCCGGCGCGATGTTGTACCGGGCCCGAAGGTCCAGGTCCATGCCAACCTCTGTACCAAAATACTCGAACAGCTTCTCAGCCGGACTGACGATGGCGAAGCGCCCGCACATGCCATCCATGCTGAAACAAGCTCACACCCGGGTCAAGCCCCCGATGGGGGTGGTTGAGCGGTTTCTGAAGAACCAGGGATCCGTGTTCACGCGCATGGCCTCCACCTTGGCGCCGGCCCCGAAGCTCCCGAGCAGCACCGGCGCCAGCGTTTGCTCGAAATTCCACGGGGTTCTACAGAGCACCGACCAGCTCTGTCACGGGATCACGTGCCCATCTAGAGTGAGGATCCCTTCGCACACCAGATCGTGGGCATAGAGCTTTGCTTTGTGCCCAATGATCCACAGCCCATACACCATCCACCCCGAGTCAACGAACCGCGGCATCCATGTCTTGGACACAGACGTCACGCGGCGTCCAGCGCCTGTGGCGAGCTCGTACACGTAAACATCGCAGGGCGCGGACTGACCGACTTGTTGGCTATAACGGTAGTCGCACCAGCCGGCGACACCGTTTCTAAGTCTTGGCCATGCTTGCTCAAAGAGGTCGGGGGTCAGACATTCCTCCACTCCCGTGGAGATTGTGTACATGTAGATTTCCCGCCGGCCGTCTCGACCGTCCTGCCAGATCACGTGATCGTCGTCCGTGTACGGAAAGTACTGGTCCTGGTAGTCAGTGGATTCGATCCGGAAGGTGTACGCGGCCTGAAGATCACGCACATAGATGTCCTTGTTGTGGCCCGGGTAGGGCCTGGCCGCCCAGGCTGCGTAATGCTCGCCGATACTATGCGTCTCCGCGTTCTGCTCGCACTCCGCAAGAACAGTGATTTCCGCTGTAAGTCTATTCATCAGGGTTAAGCGATGAAAAGCTGTGTTGACACACCCCTCATTGGATTTATACAGGAAGTAATCTGAATTGAATTTCGGGTACGCCTTGCGGAAAGGATCGTCGGTTAGGCGCGTCTCGGCATGGGTGACCAGGTCGTATATATACAATTCCGCCTTGTCCGGGTCGGTCTGCGGATCCCAAAATTGAGTATCCCGGAACATTATCTCAGAACCATATACAGATGGCAGGTTTTGAGATTCTATTCTGTTTGTAACCTGGACCTCCTGCATGGTGTTGAGGTCATAGTAGTAGACGTCGGTTCTATACTCCGGTGTTCCTCGAGTATCGGCATAAGTCACGATGTGACCGTAGTTCTCGAATCCCATGATATCCGTTTCACCTGATGGGGGCAGCTCAACCACGCAGGGGTTTGGGCCTGCATCCCCGGCATCCTGAGGCACCGCGGCATCTACTAGACTTGCATCGTGATCCGCGGCCGCATCCACGTCACTATCCCAAACCACCCGAGAATCCACGCCGCTGTCTGAGCCGGCTGGGCTGTGCCCCTGGCACTGGCAACCGCCGCCGCCGGCCGGCAACACAGAAACAAGAATAATGGATAACATCAGCCGCATTCGGCACCTCCCGATGGCTACTCGAATGGCTACTGTGGTGGTACCGCGCGGTAGACCGTGAACCCGCTGTCGGTTCGGACCAGAGCATAGTCGCGGTAGGTCTTCATGTGCACGGCCGGCTGCTGATCTTCGCTGTAGGTGTCCACGAGCCACGCTGCCGCCGGATCCGAGATGTCATACACCTCGACCTGGGTTCCCGGCGGGCAGTACTTCCCGGTGATACAGCCCTGCCAGCCCGAACCGCCGATCTCGGCCACATGAAGAAACTCGCCGTTCACGCGCATGGCCTCCACCATAGCGCCGGCCCCGAAGCTCCCAAGCAGCACCGGCGCCTGCTCTACCGTGAGGTCGTAGATGTAGATCCGATTGGGTGGGTGGGTGCCCACATACAGCCGATTCGCGACCACGTACAAGGCGGTCACCACACCGGGCTGATTCACCGAGCCCACGCGCACCGGCTGGGCGGGATCCGACACGTCGATGATCGAGACGCCGGCACCCCCGTCGGACAGGTACACCCACCTAGCGCCTTTAACACCCACCTGGCGCGACACGCCGGGAGTCTGCAGAGCACCGAGTACCTGCATGGCCGCTGGATCAGAGAGGTCCACGGTCTTCAGGCTGATCCCCTGCTTGGCCTTGGCCACACAGGCCACCTCGCCACTCATCCACGCAATGACTACATCACCATCGGAATTCGCGCCGACCGCTGGGCCGGACTGGTATGGTTGCAGGTAGGGTGTCACCAGGGTCTCGTCCACCGCGTGGGCTTCCGGTGCGGAAATCATGCTCGCTAAGATCAGACAAGCAGTGAAGATCCAGGTAGTTCTGAAGTTCTGAAGTTCGGAAGTACAGAAGTACAGAAGTACAGAAGTACCCGCCGCCTATCTGCCTTTTCCCGCCATGACTTCCGAGCGCAGCTGCTCACATTCGAGTCTCCACATCTGGGATTCATCGCTACCTCCTCCAAGCCCGGCGATTCACACACAATATTTCAATTTCCGTTCTTCATCCTATCGTATCTTCGGGACAGCTGGCAAGTCGAATATCGGCTGTTCAAGCCTGAAGGCGAGTATCGGTGGGCCGGGGGGGCCTCCCAGACCGTCTGCCCGGCGGCGGAACCACCGGTGATCAAGCCGAGACGACCTCGGGTCGAGCGAGCCGTCGAGCCTGTGGGGCTATCCGCCGCTCATGAGGTGGATTACGTCTACTTTGTCGCCGTCGGAAAGGAGGGTGGTGTCTTGGGCTTTGCGGTCGACGCGGGCGCCGTTGACGAAGATTGTTTTGAGGGGGTAGGAGAAACGTTTCTCCTGCATGAGGGCTGAAATGGTGAGTCCCTCGCGGAAGGGGTGGGGCTCGCCGTTGACAGTCAGGGCCATGGGGTCACCTGGCTCACCTGGGCCGCCCGCGCCTGGATCATTGGGCCGCGCCGTTCGCGGTGAGCAAATCCACGAGGCCGTCCATCTTGTCGATACCCAACGCCTTGGCGGTGGTCAGGGTGGGGATGCCGTTTGCGGTCCAGCCCCGGCGCTCGTACACGGCGTCCAAGAGCTTCTCGTAGCGATCCTCCCGCCACGTGCGTAGGGCGGCACATTTTTCGTCGGTGGACTTGCCCGCCGGATCGAAGTCCACCTCCTCGGCGAGCTGCTTGTCGTAGCGCTCGGCCCGCGACTCGTACTCGGTGGCCGTCACCGGTCCCGCGGACCGGTAGGGGATGCGGTCGTGCTCTCGCTGGCCGAAGCCCATCTTCAGGTTGAAGATGCGCTGGAAATTATAAACCCGCTCGCTCATGCGGATCAGGTCCGCCGGGGTAACCTCCTGACCGGTCATGCCCGCCACGAAGTCACAGTAGCCCGCCACGTGCTTGGGCACCTTGGCCGGCTCGTCCGTCTCGGCGTTGTCGGTGGGCTCCACGTCGTTCCAGGGCAGCTTGCACAGGCCCATGAGCCCGAACCAGGTGCGCCACATGGGGAAGTAGTGCAGGGCCTCGGCCTTGTCGGCAAAGGAGGGGATCTGCTTGTTGACCATGTCCATGAAGATCAGCCAGGCCTCATCGTGCTGGGCGCCCTTGAGGGCGATGCCGTAGCCGCCCTGCTGGGCCAGGCTCTCCTTGGTGACGTACTCGGAGTACTCCAGCCCCTTGGACTCCATGCCGATGTCGTTCAAGAAGTCCGGGTCCGCGCCGTAGTCCGCCACGAACATCTTCTTCATGCGCCGGACACCCTGGCCCGCCACCAGGCCGAAGCCCTCGCCCCGGGCCATCTGGTGCAACACCTCCATGGCGGCATCGGCGGCGCCGAAGGGCAGCTCCAGCCCGCCGGTTCGCTCCTTGTTGAGCACCCCCGCCTCATAGCACTCCATGACGAAAGCCATGAGCGTGCAGTACGAGATGGTGTCCACCCCGTAGTGGTCGCAGTAGTAGTTCATCTCGATGCACCACTCGGGATCGAAAATGCCCATGTTGGTGGTGCCCCCGGCGGTCTCGTACTCCGGGCCGTCCACACAGACCCGCTTGCCCTTGTCCGGGCCGGTGGTGATCTCGAAATCGTCGCTTCCCTTGGCGCAGGCCATGTCGCACCCCAGGGCACAGCCATCCTGGATGTTCTGGGTGAAGCGCTTAACGAAGTGAGGCGAGGAGATCTTGTGCGCGTCGTCGCTCGATCCGAACCGGTAGTTGTTCACCGGCAGGAGATCGTAGTCGTTCATGATCTCCACCAGGTGAGCCGTGCCCGCCCGTCGCATCTTGCACTGATCATCGTCGAGCAGCACCATCTCCTTGGTGACCACCATGCCCGCCCGTCGGATGCGCGCCGCGTCCGCCGGATGGTTCGGGTCGTCCATCATCTGGATGGCGCCGGTGGGGCAGACAAAGGCGCAGGCACCGCAGCCCACACACTCGGGGGCCACGCCGTCGTAGGGCATCACCACCCTCCGGGAGGCGCCCCTTCCCTCGAAGCCCAGCACGTTCTGCCACACACCCTCCCGACAGGTGCGCACGCAAAGCCCACACAGAATACAGGCGTGGGGATCCTCGTTCTTCTGGGGGTGGGCAAACCGCGGCTCGGTGATGCCCAGATGCTTCGCCAGATCGCGCACTACCTTCACCTGAGGCCACCGGGCGAGCATCATCTCGAGCACCGTCCGGCGCGTGGCCAGGGCGCGCTCGCTAGCGGTCTTCACCGTGAGCTCCCCACGAATGGGATAGTTGCACGCCGTAACCACCTGGAAACGTCCGTTTTGCTCGATCTCCACGGAGCACACCCGGCAAGCGCCTTCGGGTTCCAGGAAGTCGGTGTGGCAGAGGGTCGGGATGAAGATGCCCGCGGACTTGGCCGCGTCCACGATGGACGTACCGGCTTCGACTTCGAGGGTCTTGTCGTCGATGGTCACCTGGATCATTGGGTTCTACTCCACTAGCACGGCGTCGTCTTTGCACGCGTCCAAACAAGTTCCACACTGGATGCACTCATCTTGCGCGATGGTGTGGAGTTGCTTCTTTTCACCGGAGATGCACTCGGTGGGGCACACCCGGGCGCAGAGGGTACATCCGGTGCAGGTCTCGGGGTCGATGGTGTACTTGATGAGCGCCTTACAGGTGCCCGCCGGGCACTTTCCATCCCGGATGTGGGCTTCGTACTCGGACCGGAAGTGGTGCAACGTCGAGAGCACCGGGTTGCCCGCGGTCTGGCCAAGGCCGCACAGGGCCCCGTCCTTGAGCACCGCCCCCAAGTCCTCGAGCAGCCCCAGATCCTCGTCCCTGCCCTTGCCCTCGGTGATGCGCGTGAGGATCTCGTTCAAGCAGGTCAGTCCCTCCCGGCAGGGCGTGCACTTGCCACAGGATTCATCGAGCAGAAACTCGATGAAGTATCGGGCCACGTCCACCATGCAGGTGCGGTCGTCCATGACGATGAGGCCGCCCGACCCCATCATGGACCCGGCCTTTTGCAGCGTGTCGAAGTCCACGGGGAGATCCAGCGATCCCTCGGGCAGACAGCCGCCGGAGGGTCCACCGGTCTGCACGGCCTTGAAGGCGCGGCCATCGGGGACCCCGCCGCCGATGTCGTAGACGATCTCCCGCAAGGTGATGCCCATGGGCACCTCCACCAGGCCGGTGTTGTTGACATTGCCCACCAGGGAAAAGACCTTGGTGCCTGAGCTGCCGCCCCAGGGGCTCTCGGACACGTCCCCAGTGCCGATGGAGGCGAACCACTCGGGGCCACGATCCAGGATCTGGCCCACCACCGCCCAGGTCTCCACGTTGTTGAGCACCGTGGGCCGGTTCCGGTAGCCGTACTCCACCGAGTGCACGTACTTGGCCCGGGGCTCTCCCGCTCGCCCCTCCATGGAGGCCATGAGCGCCGTGGACTCGCCACAGACAAAGGCGCCGGCGCCCTGGTGCACAATGATATCGAATGCGAAGTCCGTGCCCATAACCGAGTCGCCCAACAACCCCCAGGCACGGGCTTGGTCGAGGGCCTTGTACAGCCGCTCCAAGGCGAGGGGATACTCCTTGCGGAGGTAGACGAACCCTTCGGACGCGCCCACGGCCACCGCGCCGATGATCATGCCCTCGATAACCGCGTGGGGATCGGCCTCCACGATGGAGCGATCCATGAAGGCCCCGGGATCACCCTCATCGCCGTTGCAGACCACGTAGGGCGTCTCGCTCCGCTCCACGGCAGCGGCGCAGCAGCTCTGCCACTTCACGCCCGTGGGGAAGCCGCCCCCGCCGCGCCCGCGCAGGCCCGACCGGATGAGCATCTGGATCAACGCCTCGGGCGCCATGTCCTCGGCCAGCACCTTGCGCAGTCCCCGGTAGGCGCCGCGCCCAATGGCGTCAGCGATGTCCTCGGGGTCTACGATTCCGCGGTTGCGCAGGGCGATGGTCTGCTGCTTGGCGAAGAAGCGGATGTCCTTCTCCAGGGGCACCAACTCTCGGGTCTCGGGATCCCGGTACATGTGATCTTCGAGGGGCGTCGAATCCACGAAGTGCTTCTGGATGAGGGTCGGGGCGTCTTTCGCCTTGAGCCGCTCATAGAAGGCGCCCTCGGGCTGGATCACGGCGATGGGGCCGTGGGCACAAAAGCCGTTACAGCCCGTGGGCGTGACCTTGAGCTCGCCGTCGAGGCCCTGGTCTTTTACCGCACGCTTCAACTCATCGACGAGGGCCACAGACCCGGCCGACACGCAACCCGTACCCACGCACACACACAGGTCGGCCCGCATACCCGCCCGCGCAGCCTCGGCGTCGGCCGCCAGTTTCTCCAGGTTCTCCAAAGTTACCTTAGGCATTGCCGCCCTCCATCTTCTCGGCGCGCTTGCGGTACTTTTTCACCAACCCTCGAACCTTGGAGGAGTCCAGGTCGCCATGGAGATCGGGCCCCACCGCCACCACCGGCGCCAGAGAGCAGCACCCCAGACACCGGACCCCCTCCAGGGTAAAGGTCAGATCCTCGGTGGTCTCGCCGGGGGCCACCCCCAGCTCCCGGGCCAGTCCATCCAGGGACCGGGCGGCGCCGCGCACGTGGCAGGCCGTACCCGTACAGACCTGCACGGAAAAGACTCCCCGGGGCTCCAGGGAGAATGCCTTGTAGAATGTAGCGATGTGGTACAGGCGCGCCATGTCGGTCCTGGTGGCGCGAGACACCTGCGCCAGGGCCACCCGGGGCAGGTGCCGGTAGGCTTCCTGTACGTCCTGCATCATCTCTATGACGAAGGAGGGATCGCGATCCCAGCGCTCGATGATCGCGTCGATCTTCTGCGGGTCGATTTCCATTGCAATGCTCATGATCGCCTCTTCGGGCTGTGAGGTCTCAGGGGCTCTATCCCTCTTTGTCCCTACGGGTTCTGAACCGAGATCTGCCACCGGGGCCGATCGTGCACGGCCTTGGCTACCAAGCCCTTGATCTTCTTGTCCCGCAACACCGTGCCCAGGCCGCCCCGGCCGGCCTGCTTGAGCCGGGGTATTCCTCGCCGGTAGTCGTAGAAAGAGAAATTCAGACACCCGATGAGGGTGTGCTCCGCCGCCAGGCCCGCGGTCACCGACGAGATGTGCTGCAGCTCGTCGTCCGAGTCGGCGTACATGTGGTGAAGCTGCTCGGCCAGATCGTAGGAGTTCACCGCCTCGTGGGGCGCCGTCTCCAGGCTGACCTTGCTCCGCTTGCCGTCCACCACGAGCAGCACGTCCTCGGAGGCCTTGCCCTGGATCTCCAGCGCATCGAAGCCGGCGAACTTGAGCAGCGGCCCGAAGTGCCCACCCACGTTGGAATCGATCACCGAGCCCGTGGTGGGGGAGATGGAGGTGACGATGGACTTGCTGGTGCCCGAAAACGCAGGCGTGCCGCCCAGGGGACCCGAGCAGATGACGATCTCATTTTTCGGGTCGTCCCAGGCGATGGGCCCGTCAATGGCGTTCCACATGAGGTACAGATCGAAGCCCTTACCTCCGGTGAACACGTCCTTCATGTACGGGGTCACCGGCTTGGTCTCGATGCGGTTCTCCGATAGGTTGACGTACAGGGTCTGGCCCGCATACCCATGCTCAATCTGCACCGGCTCGTAGTCGAGCTCGGCCAGCACGGTGTGGGCCGCCTTCATCTTTGCCAGGTCCATGACCTACTCCTTCACGGCGTACTTTTTCAACAGTCGCCACAGAGATAGCCTGGCCGATCCCAGAGATCAACCCCGGGTTTATCGTTCGGGGCGGATCGAGATGAATCCAGCGCAATCGATGGCGGTTGCATCTAGGAGCATGAATGCCCATAATACCAGTGTCTTTGCTTCCCGAGCTTCAGCTCAGCCCTTTTGACATAAGAGGCCCACAGATGAATGAAAGTGATGGTAGCCGCCGGCCCAGCCTGACCCGTTGGCTCTCGGACAAGGTGGAGGACCTGGCGGGCGGCCGTCGCAAGGGTGGGCAGGCTCCCAGACGTGGACCCGTGGGCGGGGGCATGCAGCCTGATCTCAGGATGGCTCAGCAAGCCAAAGAGATCGCACGGCTCAAGCAGGAGACCGAAGAGCTGAAACAGACCGGTGACCGCCTGGCCAAGGAGCTCGACGACGTCCAGGTGACCCTGATTGGGAAGGAAGCCGAGTTCAAAAACGAGCTGCAGGACCTGCAGGAGCGCAACGCCGAGCTGCTGGACAAGATCGTGAAGCTCACCCAGCGGGACCGGGAGCTACAAGCCAAAATCCTGGACGCCAAGTTCGACGGCACGGGCGCCAAGGACCAGGCCAAGAAGCTGGACTCGGATCTGAGGGACCTCCGCCGGAGCCACAAGGCCAAGGAGGAGCAGATCGTTCAAATGAAGTCCCAGCTCGAAGCGATGGAGAAGGAGGCCGCCAGTCGTCCGGATCCCGCGCAGGCCGCGGCTGAGACCGAGGCGCTCACCAAGCGGTTGCAGGAATCTGTGAAGCAGGTCCAGTCCCTCACCAAGGAGCGAGACGAACTACAGTCGGGGCCAAAGAACGCCGCGCAGACGCCGGCCCAAGGGACGGGCAAAGGGGAGGTTTCCCAGGTTGCAGACACCCTGGCCCACGCCCGGGGTCACCTGGCCATGGGCGCTGCCTCGGATCCGCTCAAGGCCATGGCCGCGGGGAAGCGGCCGACCGTCGCTCATCGGATCTCTGAATCCCGGCGGCGCCAGAGCGACGCCGCCCAGAAGCTGCTGGAATCCGGAGACCGCGGCTTCGCCACCCTGCCCGACGGATTCATCGAGGCCCTGCTCGAAGCCAAGGGGTCGCGCCGCGCCACGGGTGAGCACCGCGCCGCTCGTCGCGGTGGCTCTAAGCGCCGAAGCCGAAGCCAGAGCCAGAACCAGAACCAGAACCAGAACAAGAGCCAGAGCCAGAGCCGAAGCCGAAGCCGGAGTCGACGTCCCAACTCTGGCGCCAGCAAACGGTAAGGGTCCGGCCGCCTAAGGGTCCATGAACCAGCTACTGCTGGATCGACCCTGCTACTGTACCGCGACGTCGATCCAGCAGTAGCTGACCACGCCCGAGGGCTGTACGACGACCTCGCGAAAGCCGGCGGAGCGATCCGTGGCTCGGGCAGTGACCAGGGAGATGGGGCGACGCTCGGGCCCCGGAAGCTGGTCGCACCGTGGATTGAGGCCCTGGGCGATTCCGGCTTTGTCGTAGACCTCGTTCATGTGGGTGTGGCCGGCGAGGATGAGGCCCACGCCGCCGGCCTCACAGATCTCCAGAAGCTGCTCCCGATGGTTCCCGATCACGCTCAAGAACACCGCGTAGGGGGAGTGGTGCACGTACACGATCTCCACCTGATCCTCGGGAGCGATCTGGTCGGCGATCCAGTGGATCTGGGCAGCCTCCAAACCGTAGCTAACTCCGCCGGTGAACCCGGCCCCTCCCTGGTCCCGGAGCTGGGGCCCACTGTTTACGCCCACCAGCACATAAGGCCCCAGCCGATTCACGTGATCGAGATGGGGCAGTACCCGGACGAGGTATTCATTGATGTTGCCGTCGTTAAAGTCGTGGTTCCCTGGGATGAGCAGCATCGGCAACGGGAAGGTCCGGGCGATGGACAAAAACAGCTCCTGCATCTGGGCGGTGCCATCCTGGGTGAGGTCGCCCACCACCACGGCGAGATCGGGGCGGGGCTCCCGGGTGGCGATGACCTCAAGGATCCTGGCTAGTCGCCGGCTCGGGGTCGGCTCACCCTCGATGCCGCCGAGGTGCGGATCGGCGATGACAGCCAGGCGGAGGGGATCGGGAACCTCGCCGAAGCGATACACTGCGCTACTTTGGCAGTCGGACTCCACGGGACCATCGACGCACAGCGTGAGCAACCGCTCTGAAGGAAGTGCGAGCGGTGCGGTGGCGATGGCGTGACACAGGCCGTCGACATCGCAGGTCGCCGGCGCCTCAAGGGTCAGCTCGTACTCGGTCACGGGTAAGAGCTCGTCGCTAAGCACGAAACGCAGACCCGAGGCGTCCTGTGGACGCTGGGTGAAAAAAACCAGCTCAATCTCCTGCCCGTCTGTGTGGAGCAAGGCCGGATCTCCGAGGCGCGGACGCATGACCTGGAGCGCGATCCCCCGCGCCGGATACACGTGACGCGTAACGTACCGGGCCGATGCAAGCGAGCCCGCTTCGGCCAGCTCGGGCGGGAGAACATACTCCCGGGAGCAGTGGGTGAGCACCAGGCAAAGGAGCAGCGCGGCGAGTCCTCTGTATTTGTCAGAAGTACGCAAACACGCCCCCGAACGGAATCGTCTCAACGACGAAGGGCGCCTTGAGCCGGGTGGAGGTCTGCACCTCCACAAACAGCCCGAAGGGGAACTTCGTGAAGTACGCATACCCCAGCGCGAGGGACAGGCCGGGCTGCACGCCCACGCCGGCGAGCACCATGTCGAAGGTCAACCGTGCGTAAGGTCCACGGTGCCAGGGATACACCGTGGCGCCAAGCCCGAAGAAGAACGACAACCTCTCCACGCTGGAGCCCACGTTGAGATTGAGCTCCACGAGGCGATGTAGCCGGATCCCGAGATCCTGGCGGACCATCCAGTCGGACCGCGTCAGGCCGGTGGTCTTGGACCAGAAACCGCCGATGCCTCCAGCCATGCCAATGCGCACCTCGGGCCGCTTGCGGCACGCGCACGGCTGACACGGCTCGGCAGCGGTGGTCTTGGCCGGTGGCCGGGCAGGAGGCGCTGCCCAGGCGGCGCCCGAGCCAAGCAGCGGCGAAAACAGGATCAGCCAGACCAGCCAGCTCAGTGCCCGATGCGTCATGAACCACAGTATCGGCAACGGTACATGCCGGGTCAAGAAGTGGAAAAGGCGTGACCGATTCGTGACCGATTCATAGGCACTCAGACGCCTCGGTCCTGATCTGGCCAGACGATACGGTGAAGCTGGAGTTGCAGCCGCAGACCGCCGCCGCGGTCCAGGATCCACTCGGCCAGGGTGGCCGGCGCCAGGTACTCTGTTACCGGGGATAGAAGCACGGAGCAGCGCTCCTCGAGGCTGTGGCGGTCCACCACGTCTACCGCAAAATCGAAGTCCTCGCGATGGGACACCACGAGCTTAACCTCATCGTTGGGCTCGAGCAGGTCCAGGTTGGCCCACCGGTTCTGGTTCGACTCCCCGGAGCCCGGGCACTTCACGTCCACCACCCGCACCACCTCCGAGGGCAGGCCGTCGATGTCCTGGGTTCCGTTGGTCTCGAGCACCACGATGTGACCGGCGCTCACCAGCATGTCGAGCAACACGCGGGTCCCGGGCTGGAGCAACGGCTCGCCCCCGGTGACCACCACCACCTCTCCACGACGCTTCACGTCCCGGACCAACGCCGCCACGGTCCGCGACTCGCCTGACTCCCAGGCATATGCGCTGTCACAGTACCGGCAGCGCAGGTTGCACCCCGCCAGCCGTATGAACGTGGCCGGACGCCCGCTCCAGGTCGTCTCCCCCTGCAGGGAGCGGAACACCTCACACACCTCGACGGTGGTATCGGGGGGCAGCGTCATCGCTGATCTCCTATGCACATGACGAATCCAGTATAGTCAGATTCTCATCGGATTCTCAATGGAGGGTGATCCATGGAAAATCAACAACTCGTGGTGTTCGTCACGGCGCCCCCCGGCGACCTGCCGGCACAGCTCGCCCACGCCCTCGTGGCCGAGGGGCTGGCCGCCTGTGTGAACATCGTCGGGCCCATTCGGTCCGTCTACTACTGGGACTCAGCGGTCCAGGACGAACAGGAGCTGCTGCTGGTGATCAAGACCACCGCCGACCGCTACCAGTCGCTGGAAACCCGGGTGCGAGAGCTGCACAGCTATGAGGTAGCCGAGGTCATCGCCCTGAAGATCGAGCACGGCGCCCCGGACTACCTGGCCTGGGTGACCGACAGGTGCCACCGATCGTAAGGCGGCTGGCTCCTCAACTGCGCCGCCAGGGGCTCCTATTTTTGTGGTGGCAGGGGCAGCAGGGCCACGGTTCTCACCACAGCTCCGCCACCGGAGGCGTCCTGGAGCCCGATCCGCACGGGACCGGTCCCCAGCCGCCCGGCGGGCACCACGTAGCGCCAGACCAGACGCGGCAACCGTCCCTGCCGCGCACAAAGACCACGGTGCTTTGGGCCGCGACCCATGCGACCGCTCTCATCCAACTGAATCGGGACCGCCTCTCCGGGCCGCAGGGGGAATCCGTCCACCTGCACCGTGGGGGCCTCCCGGGTCTTGTCCTCCACCACCAGCCACAGGGTGGCGGCCCGACCGCGAATGCCCAACGCCGGTTGCACCCGCAGGATCACGGGCGCCGCTTCCAGCCGACAGCCCCGCCCCGGGAGGCAGGCTCCGGTGGGCCCCTGAGGTTGGGCGTCCACCGCCCGCCAGACCAATCCGGCCACGTCACCGGAGTCACCGGGCAACCGGGCAAGCAGGCCCAGCCCCACGGCCCGGACGGCACGTTCAGGTTCGGCGAGTAGCCACTCGGTCAGCAGAGTCCGGGACCGCGGTGTGGAGAGGCAGGCCAGGGTGGCCAGAATCTCCGACCGCTGCCCCATGTGCTCCGGTCGCCGACCCAGCAACCGGTACAGGGCCGGCACCGATTCGGTGACCAGGGAGGCCGTCACGGGGAACCGAGAGAGGCGACGCAGGGTGCGCATGACCTCCACCGCGGTCTCCGAATTCTCCAGCGAGCGGACGAGCACCGCCACGCTCTCGGGAGAAGCACCACCGAGACGCCCCAGGGCCCGGATGACCTCCAGGCGGCTGTCGATGTCGGACAGGCGCGGCAACAAGCTTACCAGCGGAGCGAGGGCACCGGGGTCCCGGGCAGCAGCCAGGGCCAGCCCCGCGGTCAATCGCATGTCGTCAGGAAGATCCGGCCGGGACAGCACCCGCCGCAGGCCCACCAGGTCGAGCTTCAATCCCGAACGCCCGGCATGGGCCGCCAGGGCAATTCGGGCCCGGTGGCGCACCTCGAGATCGGGATCTCCGAGGACCCGACGCAGGGCCGTGACCTCGTTGACATTCAGCCCCTTGCGGGCAGCCCGGCGCATGAGCCCAGCCGCGGCGAGCCGGCGGCCCTGGGAGCTGCCGGTGGCCAGCCCATCGGAGAGCCCGCTCCGGCGCGTTAGCTGACGGTACCGGCGCACCGACGCTTCCAGTCGACTCAGGCGGTGTTCCAGGTGTCCAAGGAGCTCCCGGGCCCGCTTCTGGGTGGCACCAGGCGTATCCACGCCCAGGGGCCTCTGCTCGCCCGGATCGGTCTTGAGATCAAATACGACTGAATACCGGTGCCGGGTGGACTGCAGCAGCTTGTGGTGCCCGCGGGCGTACATGCGCAGATCCGTCACCTCGGTCAACGCGCCGGAGGCGTCCCCCGCGGCGTCCTCGGAGATCCCGGTCATGAGCCCCGTGAGATCCGCCCGGGCGTCCATGGACACCGGCACGCGCTGGGTGAGCAAACGCAGGATCGTCGCCGGCACCTGGGTGAGGGAGACCGGCAGGTCCACCTGTCGGTCCGGAATACCGGGCCCGGCGAACAGGAGCGGCACCCGCACCTGCTCGTCGAACACCGTGGTGCCGTGATTGGCGCCGCCGTGCTCGCCGAACTCTTCACCATGATCGGCGGTCAGCACAAAGAGCACCCGCTTTCGGCGCTTTGCGATGGTGTTAACCAGGCGACCGATTTCGGCATCCACGTAGGCGATCTCGGCGTCGTACCGGGCGGCCGCGGACCGTCCGAAGCCGCCGAAGCCGGGCCGCACGGTGTAGGGCTCGTGGGGATCGAAGTAGTGGGCCCACACAAACACCGACTCCTTACGCTTGGCGTGGGCGTGATCATCGAAAAAGGCGATGACCTGATCCGTGCGCCGCGCCGCGGGTAGATCCTCGTCCTCGAACTTGAAGTACTCAAAGCCCAGGTGCTGACTCCGGTACCGCTCGAAGCGCGGCCCGTCGATGGTGAACACCGCCAGCGGATAGAAGCCGGCGGTGCGGTACCGGAAGGACGCTCCGAGGACCTCGGGCAGGGTGGGCCACTGTCGGTGTTCCCCGAGTTTGGCCAGGGTGTACACGGGCTGACCGGTGAGCAACGACACCAACGAGTAAGAGGTGCGCGGGGTGGTGCAGTAGGCCCGGGAGAAGCGGACCCCCTTGCCGAAAATCCGGTCGATGTTAGGCGTAATGCTCCGCCCCTTCCCGGCCACGCGACGCCGGTAACCAAAGAGCCCCAACCGATCGGCGCGCATGGCGTCCACGGTGATGATCACCACATCCGCCCCGCGCATCTGGGGGCGGGGCCCACGCAGGACGGACCCCGTGTCCCGGGGGGCGATGGGACGTAGCTTCCGGGGTCGCGGCAGGATCCCGGCCCGCGACGACAAGGCGAGAACCTTGCCGCCCAGGCCCGCACGCTGAAATATGATGGCTCTGTGCAGGTTGGAGCGACCGATGGCGCGGTGCCCTACCATGGACACCACTACCACCACCGAAGAGACCAGGACCACGGTGAGAGGCTTCGCGAACCGGCCCGTACTGCGCCGGCGGGAACGATCAAGGGCCAGGTGCAGCGCGCCCATGGCGAGCCAGGCCGTCAGCAGGGTAAGACCGGCCAGCCCCCAGTGGAAGAAGAGATAGAGCCGCGGCAGCACCACCTGGTCAGCCACATACAACAGCACGGCCGCGAGCATGAGGGTGGGCGCGGCCAGCCGTCGCATCCAGGGCCCGGAGTGTCCCACGGTGAGCCGCTCTGAGTGTCGCACGATCACCCGGCTGGCCACGTAGGTACCCAAAAGCAGCAAGCCACCGGTGGCCATGGAGAGGAACCTCGACCCGGGCAACGCGCTTGCCCAGGGGCCCCCAAAGGCCTTGACCGCCATATAGGACACCAGCGGAATGGCAAGGACCGTGTGCAACCGCGCCTTCCAGATGGGCTCCTGACGGCGCTGCCCTGCCACCCGGGTGGCGATGAGGTGCACCGCAGAGGCGATGGAGCCGAACAGGAGCCCGGCGAATGGGCCCGCCACCAGAATCACCAATCCATCGAAAAACAGCACCGACCGGGGCGTGCCCACGGTCCGCGCTCCGCCCTCCCACGCCACCAGGAAGATCACTTCCACCAGCGCCAGAAAGACGCCGGCGAAGTTTCCCAGGAGGATCCCGCCGAAAAGCAGCCGCTTGGCGTGATTGCGCCGATCGTACATCGGGGAATTCTTACCACGAAATGACGCAACCCACTCAGGTGTGTGCCGATAACCTGGTCATGGACCACCGTCACGCCCTCTGGCTCATGGGCCCGATCCTGCTCGGTCTGGCCGCTCAACTGCTCTCCCAGGCCGCGGACCACCGACCTGATCCGGGGTCGCCTCCCACCTCTTGCTCCCGCTGGATACAGGTGGGAGCGAAAGACGCACCCCTGGTATGTCTGGATCGCCGCCCCGCCACCCGGCTGCGCCGGGCCGGCGTCTCGCGGGCGTGCCTCGAGCGCCACTCGCCGGCCACTCTGCGCTCCGGGGACCGCATCGTACTGGAAAAGGACGCGCCCTGTTGGCTCGGCCGCATGCCCGCCCAGCTCATCACCGCCCTCGGACTCCGGGTGGACCTGAATCGCGCCGACGCCCGGGAGCTGGCCACCTTGCCGGGAATCGGGCCCAAGCTCGCCCGCCGCATCCTGGCCCACCGCCGCCGCCAGGGCCCCTTCCGCCGCCCCGAGGATCTCCTCGGAGTCCGCGGCATCGGGCATCGCCTCCTGGCCCGCCTACGGTCCCGCCTGCGGTCCCGCCTGCAGCCGACGCCCACCTCTGGGATGGAAGCAAAGTAGGAAATCAATCCCCGGGGGGATCAGACGGCGGGGTCGGTGGGCTCGGTGGTGGAGGCGATGTGGAGCTCGGCGAGCTGGTCGGGGGCCACGGGGTCGGGGGCGCCGGTCATGAGGTCGGCGCCGTTGATGGTCTTGGGGAAGGCGATGACGTCCCGGATGGACTCGGCACCGGTGAGGAGCATGACCAGGCGATCCAGGCCCGCGGCGATCCCGCCGTGGGGAGGCGGACCGTACTGGAAGGCGTCCATGAGGAAGCCGAACTTGGCGCGGGCCTCCTCTTCGGAGAGGCCGAGGGCCTTGAGCACGCGTGCCTGGATGGCCGCGTCGTGGATGCGGATGGACCCGCCGGCGATCTCGTTGCCGTTGAGCACCAGATCGTAGGCCAGGGCGCGAACCTTCCCGGGGTCGCTCTCGAGGAGGTCCATATCCTCGGATTTGGGCATGGTGAAGGGGTGGTGGCTTGAGGTGAACTGCCCCGCCTCCTCGCTCCACTCCAAAAGGGGAAAGTCCGTGATCCAGGTGAAGTTCCACGTTCCGGCGACAACGAGATCCAGCTGGGCGGCCACCTCCCGCCGCAGGGCGTCCATGGACTTGTGCGTCACCGTGGGCTGATCCGCGATGGCCAGCAGCAGATCTCCGGGTGCCAGGCCCGCGGCCTCGGCGATCTTCGCCTTGGTTTCGTCGGGCAGGGGCTTGGCCAGCGCGCCGGTCCAGGCTCCGTCTGGGCCCACCTTGGCAAAGGCGACACCCTTGGCGCCGCCCACCTCTTCGCGCTGCACGTGGGCCGTGAGCCCATCGAGCTTCTTGCGGGAGAACTTGTCTGCGCCGCCGGGGACGCGCATGGCCTTGATGAGCCCACCGGACTCGGCCACCGCGTCGAAGATGCGGAAGCCACAGCCGCGAACCGTCTCGGTGATGTCCACCTGCTCCAAACCAAAACGCAGGTCCGGCTTGTCGGTGCCATACCGCTCCATGGCCGTGTGCCAGGCCATGCGGGGGAAGGGCGTCTCGGGACGCTCTCCGGTGACCGCTTCCCACACCGCGACCATCATGGACTCCACCTCCCGGTAGATGTCCTCGGGGGTCACGAAGCTCATCTCCACGTCGATCTGGGTGAACTCCGCCTGGCGATCCTGACGCGGGTTCTCGTCCCGAAAGCACTTCACAATCTGGAAATAGCGGTCGAAGCCGGCCACCATGAGCAGCTGCTTGAAGATCTGCGGCGACTCCGCCAGGGCATAGAACCGGCCGTCGTGCAGCCGCGACGGCACCAGGAAGTTTCGGGCGCCCCCGGGGGTGTACTTGATGAGCATGGGGGTCTCCACCTCCATGAACCCCCCCGCCGTCAGGGTCTGACGCACGGCAGCGGCCACCTGCGACCGTACCCGGAAGGTGCGCTGCATGGGACCCCGTCGCAGATCCAGGTACCGGTGCTTGAGCCGCAGGGGCTCGCCCGCGCCGGGATCGTCCCGCACGGGGAAGGGCGGCGTCTGACATCGGGAGAGCACCTCCACCTCAGCCACGTGAACTTCGATCTCCCCGGTGTCCATGTCGGCGTTGCGGTTGTCGCCCCGGTCCACCACCCGCCCGCGCACGGCCACGCAGTCCTCGGCGTGCAGCGTCCCACCGAGCGCAAAGGCCTCGGCGGACACATCCGGGCTCAAAAAGAGCTGCGTCTCACCCTCCCGGTCCCGCAGCACCACAAACTGTCCGGCCTTGCCCAGATCCCGTCGCCGGGTCACCCAGCCCATGAGGGTGACTTCACGATCCACATCCGCGGCTCGGAGCGAACCGCAGTCACCGCTCCGGGCGTGCTTACCAAATATCGTTCCCATGGTTCCCTTTATTGGCCCTTGTACTCGGGCGCGCGTTTCTCGAAGAAAGCCGCGAAGGCCTCCTTGAGGTCCTCAGACTGAAGGAAGGCGGAGTTCCAGGTGGCCACGTAGTCCAAGCCCTGTTGCACGGTCATTCCGTCCTGCTCGTTGAGCACGTGCTTGACGCCCTGCACGGCCACCGGTGACAGACCGGCGATGAGCTGGGCCTCGACCCGGGCCGCGGCGTAGACCGCCTCGCGGTCGTCGTGAACCTGGGATACCAACCCAAGCGCAAGGGCCCGGGCCGCATCAATGTCCTTGGCCGTGAGAGCCAACTCCCGGGTGGCCGCGTCGCCAATGATCCGGGGCAACCGCTGGAGGCTGCCTATGTCCGCCACCATGGCCACCCGCGCCTCCCGCAGGGAGAACCGGGCGTCAGCGGAGCAGAGGCGGATGTCACAGGCCGAGATCAGATCCAGGCCCGCGCCGATACACCACCCGTGCACCGCCGCCACGACGGGCTTGCGAATCACCGCGGGCTTGCCCGTCTGCACCTGTAGACGCTCGATGAGCCGCCGGAGCTCGAGCCGCACTCCGGCCAGCCCTTCGCTGAGCACGGGGCCAAAGTCCACCGGTGCCGACATGAGATCCAAGCCGTAGGTGAAGGCCTTGCCCTCGGCCCTCAGCACGATGGCCCGGCAGTCGTCGTCGCCATCGAGGGCCTCGAAGGCGTCGTGCACGTCGGCGAAGAGCTGCGCGTTAAAGGCGTTCCCCGCCTCCGGGCGGTTGAGCACCACCTCGGCCACATACCCGTCGCGCTCGATCTTCACGGTTTCGAATGTGTATTCGTCGGTCATGGCTGTGATTCCGTGGCTCAACTATGCTGCCAGGAGCCGGGGCATTGATCGGCGACAGACTTGTCGATGCCCTTTTCGCCGTAGGCCTTGTCAAAGTGCGCGGCGAACTCGTCGGCCAGTTTGGCGGCCCGCTTATCGTAAGCGTCTTTGTCCAGCCAGGTGTTTTTCGGCACCAGAATGGAGGAGTCTTCCACCCCCGGGCAGGAGCGCGGCACCTGCACCATGAACAGCGGGTCCTGGTCATACTCCACGTCCACCAGCCCGCCGGAGAGGGCCGCCTGAACGATCTCCCGGGTGACCTTGATGTCGATGCGTGCGCCCACGCCGTAGGGGCCACCGGTCCAACCCGTGTTCACCAGGTACACCTGGGTGGAGTGCTCGCGCAGCTTGTCGCCAAGCAGGCGGGCATAGACGTCGGGATTCCTGGGCATGAAGGGCTCACCAAAGAACCGGGAAAACGTGGTGCGCGGCTCGGTGATGCCGGTCTCGGTGCCGGCGAGCTTGCTGGTGTACCCCATGAGGAACCACAACATGGCCTGATCCTCGGTGAGCCGGGACACGGGGGGCAGCACGCCGTTGGCGTCGGCGGTCAGAAACAAAATGGTCTTGGGGTGACCCGAGGTGGAGCTCTCCTTGATATTGGACAGGTAGGTGAGCGGATAGGAACCCCGGGAGTTGGGCGTGAGCCGCTCGTCATCCACGTCAAAGTGGCCGTCGGGGTACATCATGCAGTTTTCGATGATGGCCCCATGATCCAGCCAGTCCGCCTCGTGGAAGCACGCCCCGAAGATCTCCGGCTCCTTGTCCGGGTCGAGGTTGATGAGCTTGGCGTAGCAGCCGTTTTCAAAGTTGGCCGCGCCGAAATCGCTCCAGCCGTGCTCGTCGTCGCCCAGCAGGGCGCGCCGGGGATCCGCCGACAGGGTCGTCTTCCCCGTGCCCGACAGGCCGAGCAGCAGGGCGCAGTCCCCGTCCGGTCCCTCGTTGGCTGAGCAGTGCAGCGGCAAGATCCCCTCGGCGGGCAGGTAGTAGTTCATGGCCGTGAAGATCATCTTCTTGACGCTGCCACCGTAGGCCGAACCGAAGACCACCCCCAGCCGCCGATCGAAGTCCAGGGCGATGGCCATGTCAGACGTTCGCCCCGTGGCCGGGTCGAGCCGGAGCCTGCCCTCGTACCGCGCCGGATCCAGCTTATCGTAGGGCAACACCA
This sequence comes from Deltaproteobacteria bacterium, assembly GCA_029938605.1. Classification (GTDB taxonomy): domain Bacteria; phylum Myxococcota_A; class Polyangia; order HGW-17; family JAJRWW01; genus JAJRWW01. The sequence continues at coordinate 25,303 of JAOZUO010000111.1, forward strand.
CCAGGTTAAATGGCTTGTCCGCAAAGGCGCTGGCCGAGAGATCCGAAGGCACCGGGCGGAACATGTTGTCGGCGAAAAGCTGCGTGACGGCGTGATCCGCCACGGTGCGCACGGGCAGGGCATACCGCACGTCGGCGCCCACAACCCGATCGGTAACGATCAGGGGACGATCGGCGAGCAACGCCATGGCGTCCGAACAGATCATGTCAAAGGTGGATTCCTCGATGGACAGGTTGTTGGGGGAATCCCAGTCGATGGTGTCCTCGCTGGTGGTCCGCCGTACGAGCAGCGTGTCCTTGGGGGACCGCCCGGTGGACTCCGTGGGCGTCCAGGTGGCCAGGGCTCCGTTCGCGGAGATCACCGCTTCCTTGTTCTTCACCACCAGGCGAATCAGCTCTTGGCGAGAGGGGTTAGCTAACACGTTGGCGTGCTGGCCCAAAATGCCATCCAGTTGCGTACATAGTGAAGTCATTTGGTGTCCTTTGAAGGGGGCCCACTCAGTTGTTTCGATAGACTTCCCACGTACCGCTGAAGCCGCCTCCAGATCAAGCGAAAATCGCTTCGCCAGGTAGCAAAAGCTCCGCTGGGTCGCGTACGCCAGGATTCCCGGATGGCGTCGGGCAGCGTCACGGTCAAATAACGCAGCAGCACCGTCGCCCGGGCCGCGGCCCAGGAGCGATTGGTCAGGGGGTCCACCGCGAGGATCCGGACACGTATTCGGCCCGCTTCGAAAAGCAGCCGCTCGCGCTTGAGGGGCCAGGAGTCCTGGGAAGCTGGTGTACGCACACCTCGAGCCTGGAGCGCCACGCTTTGGGTGTACAGCCGGTCCAGGTCACCGACGATCTGCAGCAAGGCAACCCGATGCTGACGATCAAAGAGGCGTTGGGGTCCGGTGACGGGCACGGGCCGGGGCGCGGCCACGGGGGGACCCCGACGAGGGAGCGCCACGGGGGCGGACGGAGCCACCCGGCCCGGCGGCGGTCGCTTCTTTTCAGCACAGCCCCACAGGAGCACGACCGCGGAGAACAACCCCGCGGAGAACAACCCGCCGGAGAACGACCCGATGGGAAGGCGCCAAGTCACCGCGCACTCTCCCCGGACTGCAGCGCCTTGACCGCGCGGTCCACGCAAAGCAGCACGAAATAGAAGGCCCCGCCACCAGCGAGGATCGCCCCAATGGCCGGCCCCTGCCCCGCCACCGCCAGAATCACGAAGGCCAGGGTGAGGCTGTCCCTGCGGGCGGCAAAGGACACATATCCAAACAGCGATCGTTTGCCCTCCTGCGCGAGTCCCTCGCCCCCCAAGAAAAACCAGGGGTACTTGGCCGTATCGATGGGCCCGCCTCCGCGGGCCAGGACGACGTAGATCACCATCTGTCCCACCACCACCAGACCCGCCCCCGCCAAGCCCACCCAAAGGTAAAGCGTCTGTCCGGAAACGCGCCACAGTCCAACGCCCATGCCGGCCGTGAGAAACACCACGGAGAGATCGTCTGTGATCGAATCCAACCACTGGCCCCGGCGCGACGTGGCGAGCTTGATGCGCGCCAGATCCCCGTCAACGCAGTCCAGGATCATGCCCAGATAGAACAGCAGCGTGGCCGCCAGCACCGCGCCGTAACCACCCACCGCCGCCACCGCGCCACTGCCGAGCCCCACGGCGAGGCCAAAGAGGGTCACGGCGTTGGGCGCCACCCCCGTGGGCAGCAGCAGCCGGCTGATGCCATTGGACACCGGTCGCGCCAAATAGTAGGCCACGGGCCCATCATGGCTCATGGACTTGCGAATGGAGCTCCAGAGCCACGCCTCGGCCTCCCGGCGCGACCGCTCATCCACGACTCGAATCCGGGGCGCGTCCTGGGCCGGTGGTTCCTCGAAACCCGCCGCCAGCGTATCGGCGTCATACAGGGCCATGGCTTCGGGGACCACCACACCTTCGGGCACACCCTCGGGAGGAACAGAGTCCACTGCGAGCTTCACATCGTAGCGCTCGAGCAGAGTCCGCCACCGCTCGACAGGCGCGGAGGAGATCAGGATCAGCCGCCCCACGCCCAGCCGCGCCATCTGTCGGGCTAGACGCACCAACAGCGGCAGCCCTGCCACCACGGTGGCCGGCGTCAGATCTTCCCCGGTGGAGTCGGTCTCTCCGAGGGAAATGTATCCCGTGAGCGGCTGGTCTGGTGGCTGTTGTGCGGGCGCACCCATGGCGAGCCCCGGCACTCAGGCACCAAAAAGGGCTTCGGCCTGAGCGAGATCCGTCGCGTCGTCGATCTCGGACCAGGGGAGCCCAGCTACATCCACGGGTCGAATATCGGTCTGGCCCCGCCCCGCGAGGCGATGGTAGGCGTCCTCGTAGTAGGCGCCGGTGAAGCCCTCGGCGTCCATCTGCCGTAGCTCGTCGAAGATCACACCGAACAGCGCGGCGCTGATACGCTCGATGCCGATGGACTCGCCCACGCAGGTGGTTGGATCCAGCAGCTTGGACACCCCCGTGATCCGGCCCCCGTCGTCGAGCTGAACCTTCATCTGCTCCTCGCCGAGGTCCACGCCACGGTCCATGGCGATGCACAGGTCCCCCTCGGCGGCCAGGATCCGATCGAGCACCGGCGGCAGAAACACCAGGTCCGAGTCCGCCTTCACGAAGGGTTCCCCGCCCAAGGCCTCCTCGGCCACCAGCAGGGAGTAGTAGTTGTTGGCCGTGTCGTAGCGCGGGTTGTGCACCACCGTACAGCGTACCGGACTGGCGTCGCAGAAGGCCCGCACCTGATCCCCCAGGTGGCCCGTGACCACCACCACCTCCGAGAAACCAGCCGCCCCAAAAGCCTCCAGAGCGTACCCCATCATGGGCTTACCCGCCACGGGCACCAACCCCTTGGGGGTCGTGTCCGTAAGAGGTTGAAGCCGACTGCCCACACCTGCCGCGAGGATAACTGCCTTCATAGCCTCGACACGTACACCATTTGCCCGGATCTGGCAAAGAGGAATGG
>JAOZUO010000019.1 GCA_029938605.1 Deltaproteobacteria bacterium
CAATGGCTGGGTACATGTGAGTGGCGGCGGGCTCGATGATGGGGTACAGCGCCTCTTGCACCAGGCTGCCGTCGGCGTTGAGTCGCTGGGCGAAGGCCTGCCAGGCGGGCGCCACGTCCAGGCCGCGCACGCCGGACACGGCGAACTGCCCCCCGGGCAGGGCAGTGACAGCAGGCGCCATGGCGTTGCCCACCACGGGCGTTGAGTCGTAGGTGGTCTCCAGGATGGCGTCCGCGGCCATGATTGCGACGCCGTCCACGGTGTAGGTGCGCACCAGGATGTCCATGTTGTTCATGCCGGTGTTGTTGTCCGCTTGCCAGACCAGGTAGACGTTGTCGTCCCCCACGGCCACCGAGGGGTCGATCTCATTGTGGTCGGTGGTGTTCACCCGGAAGGGCTCCACCAGGGCCTCGCCGTCGCACCCCAGACGCTGGGCCCAGACGTCGAAGTAGTTGTTCCCATCGGGCCGGTTCCACACGATCCACACGCCTTGGCCATCAAAGGCGGCGTTCACGTGGATCTGGGTGTCCGGTCCATCGGGATCCAGCTCGAAGATCGTGTCTGTGACCAGCAGGTCGGCGCAGGCGTCGCTCGTGCTACCGTCCGGCCCGGCGTCCAGAGGCGCGACGTCCGGTCCGGCGTCCAGACCCGCGTCGAGGCCGCTGTCCACATTCGTGTGGCCGCTACTCTTGTCGCAGGCGCCGGCGCCGGCGCCGGCGATGGCGATGGCGACGACCGCAATCAGAGGCCCAATACAAAGCAGAGCGCGCAGGCGCGTGGTTCGGCGAGGAATTTGGCGCGTGGTTCGGCGAGGGGGACTATGCATGCTCGTCTCTCTTGACTGTCTGAGAATTTGAGAATTACTGTAGGCCCCTTCGTTAGCGACTTCAAGCCGAGCCCCTTCTGTACTCCGATGGGGTGAATGGATATAAACGACCGGATGAAGGCATATGTTCATAGCGATCGCGTGGTGACGCCCACGGGTGTGGGGCCGGCGTGGCTCTGCATTGAGGAGGGGGTGATCCAGACCGTGGGGGACGGGCCGGATCCGTCTGATGGGGAGCCCTTGGTTCTGGATGCCACGGGTCTGGTGGTCATGCCCGGCGGCGTGGACTTCCACACGCACCTGGACATGGTGGTGGGCGGCCTGCACACGGCGGACGACTGGGAGACCGGTAGCTGGGCGGCCCTGTGGGGCGGCACCACCACCGTGGTGGACTTCGCCGAGCCCGGGGTCGACGGCGGCCTCCTGAGCGGGCTTTTTGCCCGGGCCGCCGAAGCCGTGGGGCGGGTGGTGGTGGATCTGGGCCTGCACATGACCGTCACCGACGCGTCGGATGTCCGGCTTGCGGAGCTGGCCGAGGTGGTGGCCGCCGGCCAGTCCACCCTGAAGGCCTATACCGCCTACCCGGGGCGGCTCATGCTCGAGTCAGACGAGCTGGCGCGACTTCTCGGGGCGGCGGCTCCGCTGGGCCTGCGGGTGATGGTGCACTGCGAGGACGGCCACGCCATCGAGAAGAACATCGGTGAGGCGCGGCAGCGCGGGGACCTCTCGGCGCTGTGGCACGCGCGGACGCGGCCTCCCGAGACCGAGGAGCGGGCTGTGCGGGAGGTGATCGAGTTGGCCCGGGCCGCCGGCGCCGCGGTACATCTGGCCCACCTGTCCACGGTGGGCGGCGTGGAGGCCTTGCGGGAGGCGAAGGGGCGCGGCGAGGCCGTCACCGGCGAGACCTGTCCGCAGTACCTGTGGCTGGAGGAGCATCGCCTTGGTTTGGAGGGGGCGGCCGGCCTGTGCCACGTCTGCGCGCCGCCCCTGCGTACCGCCGAACACCTGGATGCGCTTTGGCGGGGACTGGCAGACGGGACCCTGGACGCCGTGTCCACGGACCACTGTCCCTTCGACTGGCATGGAGGCAAGGACCGAGGCCTTACGGTTGAGGGGGCGGACTTCACGCGAACCCCCGGGGGACTGCCCGGGGTGGAGACGCGCCTGCCGCTGCTTTTCGCCGGGGGTGTGGCCGGTGGCCGCTTCGACCTGGCGCGGTTCGTGGAGCTGGTCTCTTCCGGGCCGGCCCGGCTGGCGGGAATCTATCCGCAAAAAGGCGCCCTGTTGCCGGGATCGGACGCGGACCTGGTACTCTTTGATCCAGAGGGTGGTACTTCGCTGGATGTCGACGCGCTGCACATGAACGTGGATCACAGCCCCTACGAGGGTCTGTGGGCCCAGGGGCGGGTGGTGGGCGTCATGCGCCAGGGAGTTCTGGTGGTGGCCGCCGGCAAGGTCACTCAGGATGGACCGCTTGGCAGGCTACTTACGCGGAATGTCATCGATGGGTCGGGACCTGTCGCTCCGGAAAGGGTTTGAGTCATGAGTCTATTTCTCCAGAATGTCACCCTGGTGGACCTCGCGCCGGCCAGCGTACGGCCGGGCTGCTCGGTGCGTTGCGCCGATGGCGTGATCGTGGCGGCGGGCCCGGATCTGACGCCGGGCGACGGAGACGAAGTGGTGGACCTCGGCGGCCAGGTCGTGATGCCGGGGTTGGTGGTGGGACATCATCACCTGTATTCGGCGCTGGCGCGGGGCATGCCCTTTCCGGCGGACGGCCCCAAGGATTTTCACGAAACCCTCAAGAAGATCTGGTGGCGGCTCGACTCGGCCCTCGACGCTGAGACGGTGTACTGCTCGGCTCTGGCCGGCGGTTTGGACGCCGTCCGTTGCGGCATCACCTCCATTGTGGACCACCACGCCTCTCCGGCCTGGGTGGAGGGTTCCCTGGACGCCATCGGCCGGGGTCTGGGAGAGGTGGGCCTGCGGGGACTGCTCTGCTATGAGGTGTCGGACCGGGACGGACTGGAGGTCGCCCGGGCGGGCCTCGAGGAGAACCGCCGGTTCCAGGCGGACCACGCCAAGAGCCCGCTGCTCCGCGGAATGATCGGGGCCCACGCCAGCTTCACCATCGGCAATGAGACCTTGGACAGGCTCGCGGCGGTTTGCGACGAAAGCGGCGCCGGTATCCACATTCACCTGCTCGAAGACGGTGTGGACCGGACGATCTCGGTGGCCGACCACGGCGCCGATCCCGTGACCCGGCTGGATCAGCGGGGCCTGCTTTCGCCCAACGCGCTGTTGTCCCACGGGGTGCACCTCACCGAACCCGAGCTGGAGCGGCTCCTGGACGCCGGGGTTTTTCTCGCCCACAACGCCCGCTCCAATATGAACAACCGCGTGGGCACCGCACCCGTGGGGCGCATGGGGGATCGGGTGGTGCTTGGCACTGACGGCATCGACGGCGACATCCTGGCCGAGGCCCGGGCCGCGGCCTTCCGGGGTCGGGAGCACGAACCCCCTGTGGATGGGGGACGGTTCGTGTCCATGCTGACGGGTGCCGGGCGGTTGCTCACTCAGTATTTCGGGCTGGAGATCGGCACCCTCGCACCCGGCGCCGCGGCGGACCTGACGATCCTGGACTACGAGTCGCCCACGCCCATGACGGCGGACAACCTGGTGGGACACGTGGGCTTCGGGTGGGGTGCGCACCTGGTACGTTCGGTGGTGGTGGCTGGGCGCTTCGTGTACCGGGATCGACAGTTTACAGATGTCGATTCCGCCGCTGTGACCGCGCGCACCCGCGCCGCGGCCCGGACCCTATGGAAGAAGCTTTAGCCCATGAGCGATCACGACGGACCCCGCGATTTCGCGCCTCCCCCCGCGCCGCCTGCCCGGCCGGGCGCCCTCGCTCTCATCGGCAACACGCCCCTGGTGGAGCTGGCGGCGGTGAACCCGAACCCCAACGTCAAGCTCTACGCCAAGCTCGAGAAGAACAACCCGGGCGGCTCGGTGAAGGATCGGGTGGGGCTGTGGATGATTGAGGCCGCCGAGGCCAGCGGGGAGCTGACCCCCGGCAAGATCATCATCGAGCCCACCTCTGGCAACACGGGCATAGGCCTGGCCGTGGTGGCGGCCATCAAGGGGTACCCCATCGTGCTCGCCATGAGCGAGGGGGTGTCGGTGGAGCGGCGGAAGATCCTGGCCGCCCTGGGGGCTGAGTTTCTGCTCACCCCGGCCTCCGAGGGCACCGACGGCGCAATCGAGCGGGCCTACGAGCTCGCCGCCGCCGAGCCGGACAAGTACTTTCTGCCCGATCAGTTCAACAACCCGGCGAACCTGGACGCGCACTACAACGGCACGGCCCTGGAGATCTGGGAGCAGACCCACGGGGAGATCACCCACTTCGTGACCACCATGGGGACCACGGGCACGCTCATGGGCTGCTCGAGGCGATTTCGGGAGCTGGACCCACGCATCCGGATCATCGGCGTGGAGCCCTACCTGGGCCACAAGATCCAGGGGCTCAAGAATCTCAAGGAGGCGTACGTCCCGGGTATCTATGACGACTCGGCCGTGGACGAGAAGATCAACATCGATGACGACGCGGCCTACGAGATGGCGCGGCGGCTGGCCCGGGAAGAGGGGCTCATGGTGGGCATGAGCTGCGGTGCTGCGGCTCATGTGGCCTGCGAGGTGGCCCAGCAGATCGAGTCCGGTGTCATTGTGACCATCCTGCCCGACGGAGGCGAGCGGTACCTGTCCACTACGCTCTTCGAGGTCGCCGAGCCCGAGGTGCCGGTGTCTCAGCTCAACTTCTTTAACACCATCTCGGGTAGGTACCAGGCCTTTGAGCCCCTGGATCCCGAGGGGCCGGTCACCATGTACTCCTGCGGGCCGACGGTGCACGCCCGGGCCCACCTCGGGCTCCTGCGTCGGATGATGGTTGATGACATGGTGCGCCGCACCCTTGAGTATGCGGGGTTCGCGGTCAAGCACGTGGTCTCCATCACGGACCTGGACGACAACACCCTGGCCGCTTCCGAGGCCAGCGGCGAGCCCATGGAGAAACTGACCGCCCGGTTCGAGTCCGTTTTCCATGAGGATATGCGGTCTTTGGGCATGTTGCCCGCCGACACCTATGTGCGCTCCAGCGACTCCATCGACGATATGATCTCCCTCACCGAGGAGCTGGTCCTGGGCGGCTTCGCCTACGAGAAGCTGCGCTCGGTGTATTTCAATATCGGCCGGGTGGATACGTATGGCGAGCTGTCGAGTAAGGACCTGGGCAAGATCAAGATCGGCGCCACGGTGGATCTGGATCGGTACGACAAGGATGACCCGCGGGACTTTACGTTGCTGCGCCGGGCCAACTTGCAGGAGCTGCGTCGGGGCATGGCCCGCAAGACCCGCTGGGGCAACGTGCGGCCTAGCTGGCACGTGCAGTGCTCGGCCATGGCCCGGGCCCAATTGGGGGAGCGGTTCGACATTCACATGGCCTCGGTGGATCTGATCTTTCCGCACAACGAAAACGAGATCGCCCAGAGTCGCGCTCTCACCGGAGAATCTCAGGCGCGGTTCTGGCTGCACAGCGAGCTGGTCCGCGCCGGCGGCAAGAAGATGACCTACGCCGAGGACACCTGCCAGACCCTGCCTGATCTGCTTGAGCGGGGATACACTGCCCGGGAGGTCCGATTCTTCCTGCTACAGAGTCACTATCGGCAGCCGGTGGATCTCACCGACGAGCGCCTCGACGCGGCCCGGGCCACCCTCCGTCGCTTCGACGAGTGCGTGCGCAACTTGCGCGCGGTCCAGTCCGAGGTGGAGTGTGTGATCGAGGCTGACACGTGGCTCCTAGAGATGCGGGACGGGTTCCGCCGGGCCATGCTCGAGGATATGAATATCTCGGCGGCCCTGGCACATGTGTTCAATCTGGTGCGTCGGGCCAACTACCTCATGGCCCAGGGGCGGCTGTGTACCAACCACGCTCAGAATGTGCTCGACGCCCTCCGGCAGGTGGATCATGTGCTGTCCATCCTGGCGCCCGCCGACGCTGATGTGGCCCTGCCCGCGGAGGTGAGTCGTCTCGTGGCGGAGCGGGAGAAGGCGCGGCTATCGGGGGATTTTGATCAGGCCGATGCCCTGAGAGATCAGCTCGTGACGTTGGGTTACGTGGTGGAAGATCGTGTCGACGGAACCCGCGTTCGCAGCCGCGCCGACAGGTGCTGAGATGCGTCCATGAAGCCTCTGAACAATCCATGAAGCGTCCACGAAAAGTCGTCGAGTCCTCCGAGCTCCTGGCGCGGGAGACCCGACTCGACCCCTTTGTCCGACGGCGCTACCGGCTGCTGCTCGGCTACCCGGCGCCCTATCGGGTGGGCATGTCCTCTCTGGGATATCTCACCCTGCATCGTACGGTTTCGACCCGACCTCACTGGAGCGTGGAGCGGGTCTTCGGGACCCCTTCAGCGTCGGGGACACGCCTTGGATCTTTAGAGACCGGTGGACCGGTGACGGACTTCCACGCTGTGGGGATCTCCGTGGCCCACGAGCTCGAAATTCCGGCCGTGGCGGCGCTCCTCAGGGGGTTGGGCCTGAACCCCAGGCGGCGGGAGCGGCAGGAGCTCCGTGGTTCGCCGCTGGTCGTGGTGGGCGGTCCCATGACGGCCATTAACCCGCGTCCCCTGGCGGCCCTGGCGGACCTGGTGGTGGTGGGCGAGGCGGATTCCGCCATCCATGGCCTCTGTGACGCCTTGGAGGAGGGGCTCACGGTGGACAATGGACCCGACCTGCTGGCCGGGGTCAAGGCCGAGGGCTTCTGGTGGCCCCACACGGGCGCGCCGCCGCCGTCGCCCCTGCGCGTGGGCCCGGAGCTTCTGCCGGCCCACTCGGCCATATGGTCCCCGGACGCCGAGCTGCGGGACATGTTCCTGGTGGAGGTGGGTCGGGGTTGCAATCGGGCTTGCGCCTTCTGCGCCACGAGCCGGACAGCGGGGGGGCGTTGTCGCGTGGTGGAGGCCAAAAGCGTGATCGCGCGGGTTCCAGACCAGGCTACCCGGGTGGGCCTGGTGGGCGCGGCTGTTTCGGATCACCCCGGGCTGCGGGAGATCCTCGGCCCTCTGGTGGACAGTGGGCGCGAGGTGGGGCTGTCCAGCATCCGGGCAGACCGTCTGGACGAGGACCTCGTTGCGCTCCTCGCCCGGGCCGGGCTGCGTACGCTGACCCTCGGTGTGGACGGCGCCTCTGCGCGTCTTCGGCGTCAGGTGCACAAGGGCATCACCGAGGAGCACGTGCTGCAGGGAGCGCGCCTGGCCTCCGGGGCCGGTCTGCGGCGGCTCAAGCTGTATCAGCTCGTGGGGCTGCCCGGCGAGACCGACGAGGACCTGGACGAGATGGTGCGCTTCACCCGGGAGCTCAGTCGGATCCTGCCGGTCACCCTGGGCGTGTCTCCCTTCGTGCCCAAACCCGGGACCGACCTGGCCGACGCGTCCCAGGCGCCCCCCAAGGAGGTGGATCGCCGCCTACGCCACATACGAAAGTCCCTGCAGGGTCGCGTCCGCATCCAGCCCGCCAGCGCCCGGTGGGCCTGGGTGGAGGCCCGCATTGCCCAGGGCGATGAGTCCACCGGAGAGGCCGTCCTCCGAGCCTGGGAGCAAGGCGGAAAGTTCGCCGACTTCAAGCGAGAGCTCGCGGACTAGGTTGCGGCGTCAAACCGTTGCGGCATTGCGTGCAGATTCGGAGACGATGTATACTGCGTACTATGTTGTTTCCATCTGTTTCTACTCACCTCTTTGCGGCGATTTTATTCGTTGTGATTTCCGGCTGCGGTCCGTCGGCTGCGGGTACCAACGAAGGCAGTGACGCGGCGGTTGGGGATGGGGGCCAGACTCCAGATGCCGGTTCCCCGTCCGATGCCGGTTCCCCGTCCGATGCCGGTCCCACGCCGGATGCATTTGCAGGAACGCCCGTCAGAGACCTGCCAGGGCTGCTGTCGATCACCTTCTGGGAACGAACCGGGGGCGATGGGCCCACGGAGTATACGTTTACCGTCAACGGCCCGGAGTTGACCAACAAGCTGCCCGATCCACTCACGAGCAGTAACCACGATATTATGGGAGTGCCCTCCTCGGAGTACTACGACGTGTATTACTCCGACGCCGAGGGCGTCTTTGACATCGATGGCCGGTATCTAACGATCTCCGGCGTCTTTGGTGCTGCATTGCCCAGTGGTGGTGGTTTGAATCTGGCGGAGATGCAGCTCAACTTCGAATCCTCGGCGCCTCCGGAGTTCGGTAGCGAGGTGGCGAGCTTCGTGGCGCTGGGAGACAACGCCCACCCCGAGAACGTGGACCTGTGCATCGACAGTGACCTCGACACCCACACCACCATGGGGAACACGGTGGGATCATCGGATCGACTGCGTATCACGCTCGGTTTTGAATCTACGCAAATCGTTCGCTGATCATCCAACCACTCGCAGACGAAGAGGGGACCGGGGTGGGTTCGCGGGTTTTTCGCCTCCAGCGTGAAAAGAGACCCCCCGTCCCCGTAGGTGCCTGGCGGCGACTGCGAAAAAGGCGTACTCATGGGTCATGGAAGATGGTCCGCCAGTCTCGCTGGGTGCCACGGAGCAGTCCATTGCGCTGGCCGGGGACTTTCGCCTGATCCAGAACCTGCGCGGACATCGGTACTCGGTGGACGACATGGTTGTGGCCCATTTGGCGTGTACGCGGCGCCCGGCGACGCCGCCGGGTCGAGTGCTGGACCTGGGATGCGGGTTGGGGTCGGTGCTGTTGATAGCGGCCTGGGCTTTTCCCAAGGCGCAGCTGGTGGGGCTGGAGCGGTTGCCTGACCACGTGGACTTTGCCAGGCGAAACGTGCGTCTCAATCAGTGCCAGGACCGGGTGCGGATCGTGGCCGGTGATCTACGCGACGAGGATCTGGTCAGGTCCCTGGGAAAGTTCGATCTGGTCATGGGGTCGCCTCCGTACTTCGCGCTGGGCAGCGGCACCGTGTGTCAGGACCCGTCGAGGGCCGCGGCGCACTTCGAGCTCCACGGCGGAATCGAGGACTACGCGCTGGCCGCGCGGAGGGCCCTGGCGCCCGATGGATTGTTTGCCGCCTGCGCTCCTGCCCAGCCGCTCGAACGCGCCACCGCCGCCTTTGACCGCGCGGGGCTGCACGTTCATTTCCGCCAGGAGGTGGTGCCGCGACCAGGCAAGCCCCCGTTTTTGACCCTGCTGGTGGGAGCGGGTCATGCTGGCCTCGCACCGATGGAAGAGGTCGAGCCTCTGGTGTTGCGTCGTGCCGATGGTCGACGCACGCCGCAGCACGTCGCCATCCGGGAGTGGACCGCGATCTCTGACCGACCCGATCCTTTGTGAACAACGGTTTTGGACTGCGGGCCGGGGTACGATCTATCAGCGGCGAGCGCGCCATCGCCCCTGGTGGACAACGGACACCCGACCCAGAGCTCCCCCGAGGACCTGGAAGGACTCCCTCGAGACGCCAGCCCGGACATAGGAGCCTATGAGCACTAAGTGCCCGTCTCAAAATAACTCGATCGATCGGGCCGCCGCTCAGGTAGGATGCGCCCAGACTTGAGGATTCATTCCGGCACGGGCCTTGTTAGGGATTCGACGGGATTCGACGGGGTTCGACGGGGTTCGATCATGCGTACCATTTGGACACCGCCCCGCGACATCACCGCCATTGTCGAAACTGCCCTCGTCTGGGCGCGCAAGGAGCCCGATGTGGTTGTCGTCCCAACTCCGCGGTCGTCGGGGGATTTGCCGTGAAGCGCATTCGGCTCATGCACGTCATCGCCTCGGGTCGGGGCGGCGCGGCCTCCCATGTCCGGGATCTCGCGCTTGGGCTCGGCGACCAATTCGAAGTGGACGTGGTGATGCCGGACGACGAGGGAAACGTCGGGCCCCCGGATTTTGCGCGCAGCGCGGTTCGGTTCCATTCCCTCAAGATCGCCCACCCGCGGGACTGGCGCGCCATGATGCGATTGCGCGCGCTGATCGCCGGGCAACGTTGCCAGATCCTGCACCTGCATGGTGCGCGCGCCGCCTTTTTCGGGCGGCTGGTGCACATGACGCTCCCGTCGCCCCGGCCGAAGCTGGTCTACAGCGTTCACGGGTTCATGATCCCGCACTACCCACGGCTGCGGCGCGTGGTCTCCACGGTGCAGGAGCGGGCCCAGGGGCTGCAGGTGGATCGCTACATCGCTGTCAGTTACGCCGAACGGGACGCGCTGATCCGCGCGGGCTTCGGGGACCGTATAGACGTCGTGTGGCTCGGCATCGACACCGAGGCCTTTGCGCGTCCACAGCGGTCTCCCGAGGAGCTGCGCACCGAGCTGGGGGTGCGGACTTCAGAGATTGTGGTCACGTCCGTGTGCCGCTTCTTCTGGCCGCGGGACTTCGCTACATTGATCCGGGGCTTCGCCCAGGCGAAGCGTCGGGTACCGGCCCTGAGGCTGCTTCTGGTTGGAGACGGTCCCTGGCGACCGCTGCTCCTGCAGCACATTGAAGCCCACGGCCTGGCCGGGGAGGTGATCCTGCCGGGGTTGCGTAAGGACGTCGTGGACCTGCTGCACGCCTCGGACATCTTCGCGCTGACCTCCGGCGGTGGCGACGGGCTTCCGGTATCCATCCTCGAGGCCATGGCCGCGGGCCTGCCCGTGGTGGCCACGGCGAGTGACGGCATCCCGGAGGAGGTTGTGCACGGTGAAACCGGGCTGTTGGTACCCAAGGGAGGCGCCCGGTTGCTGGCCGATGGGTTCGTGCGTCTGTCCGAGAGCCCGACCCTGCGGCAACAGTGGGGAACGGCCGGTCAGGATCGCGTCCGACGCCACTTTTGCCGTGAGCTCATGGTCGAGAACCTGTCCCGGAGCTACCGCCTGATCCTGGACCGATAACCGGCGACGATCCGATCGCAGGCTCGATGGTCGCCCGTTTGCAAGTCGCCGGTTCGCAGGGCGCCGATTCGCTGGGTCCCAGCGAGTAGACGCTGCCGTCGCCGCTGCCCACGATGAGGCCCTCGGCAAGCGGGGCCGGCCCTGTGAACGCTCCCCGGCCAGAGAGCCGCTGCCACAGGAGTCGACCGCTCCTGGCGTCGAGGGCCAACAGACGTCCGAAGCGGTCGTTGAGGTAGACCACATCGCCTGCGGACACCGGGGCGGGGTGGACCGCGCGTGGGACCTTGTTTACCCCCGTGCCCAGCGGGTGCTTCCAGCGCACGCGCCCGCTGACATCCAGGGCCAGCAGTGCTGAGTGGGTGGTTAAAAAGAGGCCGCCATCGCCCAGGGTGGGGGCGGAGATTTCCTGGTCATACCAGGAGCGGATCCCGGTGGCCCGATCTCCGTTCACCCGGGACAGGGCGTGCACATAGCCGGAGCTGTCGCTCACCCAGAGGCCCTTGGATGTCACCACGGGCGATGTTTTTATCGCCCACCCCGTCTGGATCCCCCAGCGGACCTGTCCGCTGGTCGCGACCAGAGCGTGGACGCGGCCGTCCAGACTGCCGAAGTAGATCGTCTCCCCCGCCCGGGCAGGGGTTCCGCCGATCCCCGCTCGGGTGCGTCCCCCGCCCCGGGACGGTACCCAGGTACTGGAGGTGACAAATTGCCAGCGATAGAGTCCCGTGCGGGTATCGAGCGCTGTCAGCGCGCCGTCGTTGGTGGATAGGAGCACGACGTTGCCGTACACTACCGGGGCGTGGTTCATGGCGGTTTGTGACTGATAAGTCCACAGGACCCGTCCCGTGCGGGCGTCCAGGCAGCGGAGCCTTCGGTCCTGGGTGGACAGCAGCAGGTTGTGACCCCCGAGGGCCACCGGCACCCGGATGGGGCTGCCCGCCTTGAAGGTCCAGAGGGGTTGGCCGGACCCTCGATCCAGGGCGAAGAGGCGGCCGTTGGTGCTGCCCACGTACACCCGCTGTCTGCGGACTATGGGGGAGGCGACCACGGGCGCCCCGGTGTCGAACCGCCAGCGGATGACGGGTGCTCGTCGCAGGCCCGGGCAGAACGAGCGTCCCGTGCGCCGGGGGCCACCGCGCACCGTGGCCCAGTCGCTGCAGGCCCGTTGTCGGCCCGTGGCGAGTCTGTTGGTTGGCCTCTGCGTTGTTGGATCGGGCGGTGACGCTATTACCACGGGGGGATGCCACCGGGGGTAGGGTTGGGAGTTGCAGGCCAACTGCATGGCCAGCGACGAGTAGGCGACCAGCGAAACCAGCGTCATCTGTACACGAACGGTCATTGGGGATTCTCCCGGTGTTTGAGGCCAGCGGGCGCGAGCACCCGGCCTTTGGCCATGGGCCACGTGTAGCTGCCTTTGGGGTGTTGTCCGGGTTATCGGCCGTCGCGCCGTGCGGTTGCGTGAAAAATGCCCCTTCGTGTCTGGGGTGGGTTTCCGGTACTATTGGCCACGGAGTACTACATGCAGGATCAGAATCCAGACCTCTCTCTCCAAGCCATCATGGACGCCTCACCCACGCCACTTTTCGAGGTGGATGGTGAGGGCCATATTCGAAGCGCCAACCGGGCGTGCGCAACGCTGCTGGGCTATACCCCGGCGGAGCTGGTGGGGCGACCGGTGGAGGAGCTGGTGCCCGAGGAGCACCGTATGGCTCACCCCCGGCATCGGCAGTACTTCGCGGCCGAAGGGGTTGCCCGTCCCATGGGTGACGGTCGCCCCATCCATGTCCTGCGCGTCGACAACACCCAGGTGGAGGTACAGATCACGCTCTCCCCGTTGGTTTCGGGAGTGTTGGCCGCCGTGGTGGATCTGACGGATCGCCGAAAGCTCGAGGCGGACCTGAGGCTCCGCACCCACCAGATGGAGCTGGCCCAGCGGCAGCTGAGCGAGGTGGCGCTCATCGATCCGGTCACCGGCGCCCGGAACCGTGCCGCCTTCTTCGAGGATCTGGGGGCGCGGCTCGCGCTGTCTCTGCGCGGCGGTCACCCCCTGTCCCTGGTGGTGTTGGACGTGGATGGCTTCGGGGCCGTCAACCGCGCTCTGGGGGAGGGTGCCGGCGATGAGTTGCTCAGGAGGCTGTCGGCCATCTTGCGGTACACCTCCCGGCGGAGCGATCTGGTGGCGCGCGTGGGCGCCGACATGTTCACCGTGCTGTTGCCCGAGACAGACTCCAAGGGCAGCTCCTTTTGCGCTGGGCGCATCCGGTCGGCCGTGGCCGACGCCGTCTGGCCCCACGGCCCCGTGACCGCCAGTCTCGGCGTGGATACTTTTGTGCCCGACGGGAGCGGACCCCAGGATCAGTCGGTGGACCGGCTGGGTCGGGAGCTTCTGGATCGGGCCAAGGCGGCTTTACACCGGGCCAAGGATGATGGGCGCGACCGGGTGGTGCACGCCCGGGACCTGCAGGCCGGCGATGGCGACCCCAAATGAGATGGGCTAGTAAAAGTACACGTGGCAGTTGATCCGTTCGGGAGGATCGGAGACCACGCTCACGGCGCAAAGCTGATCGTACAGGTCGAGGTCTACGGGTAGCGATGAGTTCCAGACGCAGCCCAGGGAGTTGGGGCCGCAGTTGCCCTCGGGCGGGTCACACAGGGCGTCTGGGGAGACCGCCTGGATTTGAGCCACCTGGGCGGGGCTGTCCACACAGGTGAACAGCTCGTCGCACCAGGTGCCCACGTCGATGGAGTTGGGCGTGTCCCAGAAATAGAAACGGGAGGGATCGCAGGTCGTGGTCACGGCCGTGGTGTTGATCGCCAGGTACGACACCTGCATGCCCGGATCGTCGGCGCAGGGTTGGTCCACATGGAAGGAGGCCAGGTTCACCACCCGCCAGGGATCGCCGAAGAGCTCGAGCTCACCGGTGGTCCCCTGGATCACCTGCACGTCCATGGTGATGCCGCCGGTGGAGGAGTCGAAGCGGAGCTGATCCTGGATCAGGTCGCCGCCGCAGCCGGGGTTGGGCGTCGCCGGACACTCGGGGCGCGGCTCCACAGTGACCTTGAGGGGCGCCATGGCGGGATCCTCCGGAGAGAAAGCGCGTCCGTAGCTCCCGGTGTCTCCCACGAACAACAAGGGCACGAGCCCGGAGGTGGGGCGGGTGATCACCAACCCGACGGCGACCCCCTCGAACCCCAGCCGATGTCGGAGCCAGAAGGTGTAGGGTGAGCCCTCCTGCACCGGCAGCGACATCGCGGGGCCGGTGCCCGGGGGCAGGTAGTACTGCACGATGGAGCTTTGGCCGTCGTCGTGCTCGATCTGCACCTCCCGGTCAAAGGCCGGATCGGCGGCCAGGGGCACGGTGATGGGACCGAGGTAGGTCACCGTGCCGGCGACTTCGTACACGTCCAGGCTCGGCTCGGGGTGCGTGGGATCCACCTGGGTGGACCAGACGAAGTCCATGTGAAGCCGTCGGTCACCGCAGGCGGTGCTCGCGTCGGGATCCGGGGTCGCGTCGGGGGGCTGCGCTCCGTCCACCTGGGTGGAGGCGTCGAATCCGGCGCCTACCGATCGATCCTTGCAGGCGCTCAGTCCCCCGGGGATGAGGAGCAGAGCCATGAGATAGATAGCTGCGCGAACCAAAGGAGGCCAGGTTCGATATGGCATGACGGGTCCTTTTTCAGCACCGGGTCCAGTGCGTGGCGCCGCTACTGTGAGACTGCGGATGATGAGCTCACCACTCCGTTATTGTATTCGAAGTGTATGTAGGTGTCCCCGGAATTCCAGTTGTCCAAACGGACGATGGTGAGCGAATCCATGTCGGAGATCACCACGGTGTCGATGGTGTTCCCCCCGGAGTCCTTGAA
The DNA here is from genome assembly GCA_029938605.1 of Deltaproteobacteria bacterium. Lineage (GTDB taxonomy): Bacteria > Myxococcota_A > Polyangia > HGW-17 > JAJRWW01 > JAJRWW01. The sequence continues at coordinate 14,616 of JAOZUO010000019.1, forward strand.
GGTAAAGGTCCGGGTGATCGCGGCGCTGCCCTCGTTCCCCACCAGGGCGAATTCAAACCCGTCTTCAATGTCCGTGGTGAGGTTCACATCCCAATTCGACACCTGGTACAGGGTCTGGCTGGTCCCTGGTGATAGCTGTCCCAGATCGTGACCGCCGCTGCTGACCCGGTAGAAGCCCGACAGGCCATTTCCTCCCCCAGAGCTGGTGGCGGTGCCCGTCACGGTGATGCGCGTGATGGGCTTGGTGAACGGCGTCCAGGTCACCTGTGAGCCGTCGAAGTGGAATCGCACCCAGAAGTCGTCGCTATCGGAGAAGTTGCGGACGATCCAGCCCGAATCCACCGACGGGACCACCACCTGATCGATCTGCGCGTCGAAGGTGTCATAGAAAGTGAAGGTCCGGGTGAGGTCCGCGCTCGACTCGTTTCCGACGAGGGCGAAGTAGTCGTTGCCCACCAGGACCGTGTTGAGGTCCACCGTCCAGTCGATGACCCGGTACAGGGGTTGGCTCCCGCTTGGAGAAACAGACCCGAGGTTCGCGCCGGCCGCGTCCACTTGGTACCACCCCGAGAGGCTATTTCCCCCGCCGCTGACCCCCGTGCCCTGCACGCGGATCCGCGCGATGCCGTTCTCGGTGCACTGCAGTCCCACGCAGACCAAGCCGCTCTGGCAGTCGTTCGCGTTGTCGCAGTCCTCCCCGGCGCCCGACAGGGGCGCGCAGGCCAGGCTGATGCAGGTGTTGACGCACTGTGAATCCGCCGTGCAGCTCTGGCCGTTGTCCAGGAGACACACCCCGCCCACGCAGTCGTGTCCCGTTTGGCAGTCCGCGTCCCCGTCCGCCGTGTCACAGGTCTGAGAGGTTCCCGCAAGGGACGCGCAGGTTAGGCTGATGCAGGTGGTTACGCACTGCGCGTTCGCTGTGCAACTCTGGCCGTTAGGCAGGAGGCACACCCCGCCCACGCAGTCGAGACCCGCCTGGCAATCCGCGTCCCCGTCCGCCACGTCGCAGGGACCCAAGGTCCCCGAGGTTCCCCCGCACAGCCCCCCGAGGCACACGTGAACGCACTGGCTGTTGGTGGTGCAGGATTGGCCATTGTTGAGCAGACACTCCCCACCGGTACAGGTGTGGCCTGCCAGGCAGTCCCCTGCGCTGTCGCAGGTGCTCCCCGTTCCCACCCGGGGCCCACAGGTCCCGGCGATGCACGTGGATACGCACTGGTTGTCGTCGGTGCACCCTCCTTGACCATCCAACAGCAGGCAGAGTCCCGAGGTGCAGGTGCGCCCCGTCTGGCAATCCGCCGCGCCGTCTGCTGTGTCACAGGGTTGTCGGGTAGCGCCCAGGTCATCGCAGACCGACGCGATGCACACGTTCTGGCACTGGCTGTTGGAGCCACAGGCCTGGCCGTTGTTCAGCAGGCACACCCCACTCACGCAGGTGTGGCCCGCCAGGCAGTCGCCGTCCTGTCCCGAGTCGCAGGTTCCCCCCGTGGCCGCCGGCGCCCGGCAGTAGCCGCTGATACACACGTCGCCTGAGTTACAAACGCCGTTGTCGGAGCAGGCGATCCCCGTCTCGCACACCCCGCTGTTGCAGTTGAGGGCGGCTTGGCAGTCGTCGTCGTCTCCGTCCCCCGCCGAGTCGCAGGGTCCGTTTTCGGCCGATGGCGGCGCGCACACCAGTCCGATGCAGGTGGACGCGCACTCCCCGTTGCTCTGGCAGGTTTCCCCTTCGGTCCGCAGGCACACCTCGCCGGAGCACTCCAGGCCCGCCCCGCAGTCCGCGTCGTCTCCGGCATCACAGATCCCTTCGAACCCGGCCACCACCCGGCAGAAGTTCGCGATGCATGTCTGCGGATCGCACTCGGTGTTGTCGGTGCACGGTATTGGCACCTCCGCCCCACAGATCCCTGCATCGCAGTACCCGTCCTGCGCCCCCGCCGCCGACCCCGGCCGGTCGCAGATCGTGTTCACCGGCGCGTCGGCGTACTGGCAGGTGGTCGGAGTCGTCGGGAGGCACACCCCATGAATCAGGCACCCGCCGTTTTCATCGGGGCAGATCACGTCTTCGCAGGGGTCCTGCTCCAGGCAGTTTGCCTGGCAGCTCGGACAGGGCACGTCCGTGTAGTCGTACTCGCACTCCCCCTGGATCGGCCCGGCCGGCGTGATCGTGCAGATCCCCACCTCCATCCACACCCGGATCACGGTATCGTTCTGTAGGCACTCCTTCAGTGGTGGCGTGTCGCATACCACCGGGTGGTACATGCACTTCCCTTCGACACAGGACGCATTGTCCGCCGTCTCACACCCCGCCGGCGAACCGCAATCCCCGTGCTCCTCGCAGTCGGCGCCCACCACCGGCAGGCACAGCCCGCCCTCGCAGCGATAGGCCAGCGTCGGACAGGTGGTGGCCTCCTCGCACCGATAGAAGCACAGCCCCACCTCCCCGGCGCACCCCATGTCCGCCGGGCAGTCCTCATCTACATCGCAGGTGAGCGGGCCCGGCGTGTCGAAGTTCGACAGGCATGCTGCCAGGATCACGGGCATCACCAAGGCCAAGGCTGACACCAAGGCCCAGGTCCGGAGAACAGGTGAAATGGTCTTGGTAGAACTGCGGGAATTCCGGCAGGGGCGCATCTTCACGGTTCACTTCCTTCAGACCTGGGTTCGCGAGACAGAGGCTGGTTTATCGTACCACAGCCCCGTCGCAGGTCCCAGTCCGTCAGAAGCGTCGACCTGGGATTCCGTAGGGGCACCCTTGCCAGGCGCTGCGGAGTCGTGATTTAGTGACCGAAAGCGGCGACGGGGGGTCGTGTGGTTTCTCACCTTCAGCAGTCAGGAGTTGTCCATGGAGGAGCAGCTTGCCACCCAGGCACTGGAAAACCTGGTGACCCAGTTCAGCTCCGCGCTCGATTGTCTGCGCGAGCTGGTGCAAAACAGTATGGACGCCGGGAGCCCCGTCATCGACGTGTGGACGGAGTTCCACGCCGGGGACGACGCTCTGGGCACCATCGCCTTGCACGTCGATGACAACGGCGTGGGCATGGACTCGGCGATCATCGACAAGGAGCTCACCCGGCTGTTCGCCTCCAGCAAGGAGGACGACCTCACAAAGATCGGCAAGTTCGGCATTGGCTTTGTGTCCATTTTTGCCCTGGGGCCCGAGGCGGTGTTGTTGCACACCGGCCGGGGGGGGGAGTTCTGGGAGATCCTGTTTCACGCCGATCGCTCCTTCACCAAGACCCGGATCCAGGAGCCGGTGGAGGGGACCCAGATCACCATGTACATCTCCGGTGACGAGGAGCGGTACCGGGAGATCGTCTCGGAGGGGTTTGACACCCTCAAGCGGTGGTGTCGGCACTCCGATGTGGAGATCACCTTTGAGGAGCGATCCGAGTTGGTGGGCCTGCCCGGGTGCGACGGTCCCGTGGAGATCAACGAGCCCTTCGAGCTCGAGGGAGTCATCTCCGTGAACCAGACGGTGGAGGGGACCCAGATGGCGTTGGCCTACTCCTTGGCTCCCACCTTTGGTTTCTACAACCAGGGGTTGACCCTCGCGGTGCAGTCGGACCCCGATGAAGTGGACGCGCGGTTTCGCAACATCACCTTCAAGATCAAGTCGCGCTACCTCGAGCACACCCTGAGTCGGGAGACGGTGCTCAAGGACGAGAACTACGAAAAGGCCATGCAGATGCTTCGGGACGTGGCCAATGGTCCCCTGCACCAGCAGCTCGTGGCGACCCTGGAGTCGCTGGCGGCGGTCCAGACCTTCGGCCTGGCAGAGCATACGCGCTACCAGCAGCTCATGGGCTTTTTGCTCGCCGAGCCCGGTAAGACCATTCTGAGCCTGGGAGATCACCCCCTGCTGCGCACGGTGGATGGCGGCGTCACCAGCCTGGCCGCGGTGGCCGAGGCGGCTGTGTCCGACGGGCGCATCTTCATCACGAATGCGCCGTCGGCTCTGGTGACCCACCTGGCCGACCAGTCCATCCCGGTGCTGCTGGGGCGGCGTCGCGCGGACGCCGAAAGGGACGTCCAGGCCTTTCGGTCGGGCGAGGATCTGGAGCCCGCCCTACGTCTGGTGGTGGCCTACGTGGCTCACCACCGGCGCTCCAAGCTGCTGAAGCGACTGCTTGCGATGCTCACCTCCACCGACTACGGCGCCGAAACAGCAGCGCTCATGGTGCACCCCGAGGACGTGTACCTGGCGGTGGAGGTGGACGACCCTTCGCCCCCAGAGGCGGCGGTCCTCATCGCCGCCGCCGCCGGGCTGCTCGACGGAATCGGCGGTCGCTACCGGCGCCTGGTGGGCTGCGTCCTGGCGGCACCCAGCGACAAGGCGCCTCTATTTCTGGTGGCCCGTGAGGTGGGACCGCTCATGGCCATTCCCTCGGACGTCCCGATGGAGAAGGAGCGTCCCCGTCGTCCCGAGGCGGCGGTGAACCGGGATCACCCGCAGTTCCGAGCCCTGCTCAGTCTGTCGGGCCGGGCGCCAGGGTTGGCGGCGTATTGTCTGGCCAAGGATCTGCTGCTGGTGGAGGACCGGCTCATGGAGCGGGATCTGGATCTGCTGGCGGCGGTGTTCCCCGAGGCCCGGGCGCGGACCCAACAGGCCCAGGAGGTGGGCTCATGAGCGACATCGCATCGGTCGTGGCGCGCAGCCGCATTGCCGGGGGATTCTCCGAGCGTCGCACCTTCACCCTGGCCAGAAGCCGCGCCATCCAGAAGATGCGGCAGTTCGCCTTGGCCGACCCTTACTACTTCGTACTGGAGCTCATTCAAGCGGCCGTGGCCAACGGCGCCACGTACATCAATGTGGCCACGGACGCCTCCACCTTTACGCTGTCGTACACCCGCGGCTTCTTTCGAGAGGATGAGCTGGGACAGCTATTTGATTTCCTCTTCGCCGGCAAGGATCGCGCCGACATCGGTCATGTGCGCGAGCTGGCCCTGGGCGTCAACGCCCTGCTGCTGTTCAAACCCGATCGTATCGTGGTGGAGTCCGGCGACGGCACGGCCCAGGGCACTACGCGCCTGGTGGTGAACAAGAACGCTGAGAACGTGGACATAGGGCGGTCCGAGCTGGCCCTGTCGGGGACCTATATCCGCGCCGAGAATCTCCACCGCCGGGCGGTGCGCAACAAGACCTCCCTCGAGCCCCTGTTGGACCTTCCGCTGGAGGCGGCGGCCATTGAGGAGCGCTGCCTCACCGCGCCCATCCCGATACTGGTCAATGACAAGCCCATGTTCGGCTTTGCCACCCAGTCCATTCCCCGGTTGCTGGGCTACCAGCGCACCCTGGAGTTTGATGAGGGGGACCTGGTCGGTAGTCTCGGTATGTACCCCCAGGGTTTCACCCCGAGCTTCAAGCTGCTTACCTTCGGTGTGTGGATCCAGTCGGTAACCCGGGACCTATTGCCGGGGGTGGGGGTGGGCGGCATCATCTGCTTCGATCGGTTGCGAAAGACCGCGGACCACTCCGGGATTGTGAATGATGACGTGTGGCGGGAGATGTGGGCGCGGATCAGGCCCTACGCCGAGCAGCTGCATTCCGGTGCCACCGGGGTGATTCGGGGCGCGGTGACCATGCTGTCGGGCGCCAGCCTGACGGCCCGGGAGGTGCGGCCCCTGCTCCGCGCCAGCGACCGGGTGGTGCTCGTGGCCACCACGGTGAAGCCGGGGTCTCGCGAGGGGCTGCTGGCCCACGAGATCGGCGCGGCCCTGGATGCGTTGGTGATCCGGGCCAACGCCGCGGACGAGGCCTGGCTGCGCGGGTTGGCCGGGGCGGAGGTGTCCCTGCTGCGCCCCAACCTGGCTGACGGGCAGGATCACGCCTTCTTCTCGGGGCAGCGGTCCTGTGAGGTCCCCGCGCGTCCCTGGTTGGCGCCGCCGGTGGCTACGGCCTCGATGGATTCCCAATCGCTGATCCAGGATATCGTATCGCGGTACGGTGCGACCCGGGCGCGGGAGGAGTCAGCGCAGGCTGAAAACAACCATGAGGCGCAGTCTGATACCCTCGTGGGCGTAGGCGAAGGGGCCCGCATGCGCCGGGTGGAGGAGGAGACCACCTTTGTGTTGGGAGCCACGGGCGAGATCTCAGCCACGGTCTACACGCCCGAGACGCCGCCCTCCGCCACCCAGCTCACGGTGCAGTTGGTCACCGTGGACCGTCTGGTGTTCGAGATCCACCTCACCAGCGCCTATCCCGGTCACGTGCTGCGGGCCACGTTGCCAGACGCTTCGCCCAGTCGACTACATAGGCCCGTGGGCGATCCCGGATCCGGGACCTCCCTGGTGGAGTACATCGCCCGGGCCCTGGTGGTTCGGGCCACCCCCGCCCTGCGGGCTGCGGCCGGCAAAGCCCTCGCCCGAAAGGTGGACGCCCAGGGCAGCGGGCCGACGGTGCTGCGCTCCATCGCTTTGGCGTCCCTTTCGCGCTCCCTGGTGAGCCGATTCCAGATGGACCATGAGTCCGTGCCGCGGGTGCGTTTCTCCCTGGTGGAGGGGGCCCACGCCGAGGAGCTTCTGGAGCGGCCCCTGCTGCCCACTCTGGGTGGGTCTTGGATGTCCATGCGCGATCTGGAGCGGCTCTTGGCCCAGACGGGGGGTCTGATCTACGGGGTGGTTCCCACGGTGCCGCCCGCCCTGGAGGGGCTGGATTCGAGCCACATCCTGCAGCTCCACCCCCAGGAGGAGCAGCTGCTACTTTCCCTGGTGGGCGACGCGGCCTATGTGCGCGTGGATCGACGGGACGTGCTGGCCGAGCACCGCGGCTTGCAGTGTCGGGACCTGGCGCTGGGCTTGACCAGCTTCGGGGATTTTCCTCTCCTGGTGGAGGGCGCCGATCCCACGGATTGGCCCGCCTCCGAGCGTCAGGCCGCGGTGGAAGATCTGGTGATGCAGCTGGCCTCGGGTTTCCTCGGCGTGGATCCCGCTTGTCCCACGGATCGCGCGCTGGTACCCGAGTGGGAGGAGAACCGGCGCCAGGCCTGCCGCCATCTGCAGTGGTTCATCTGCCACCACGCCGCGCGGAAGGCTCCCTCGGAGCTGGACTACGGCGTTGGTGATTTGCCCCTGTTCCTCGATCCCGAGGGGACTGCCTGGACCTATCGTGAGGTGGCCCGGGCGTTGGCCACAGACGAAGGCGTACGGCTTTGCTTTCGACCCGTCTTCGGGGGCTCCCAGCTCGGGGCTCTGACCGCAGCCGCCGCGGATGACACCCCACGTGAGTCTGGGCGGGCCGGGCCACGGGACCTGGCGGCCAGCCCCCTTACCGCCCTGCTGCTGTCGGGGCTGGGCAACATCCACGTGGCCATGGACTTCGAATTGCCCCACGAGGTGATGGCGACGTCGCCGGGGGAGTCCGACAATGACGTGGACTTCCTGCAGCGTTGTGAGGTCACTGGGCGCGGCTACCACGGCCATGTGGGGCTGCCCTCGGACTCCACCACCGAGCTACAGGTCACCGTGCTGGAGCCGGCCACCGGGCGGCTGTACGCCCACCGGGAGATCGCCCTCGCCTACGGCATGGTGGGTCTGGTGCGGTTGGTGAGCGGTACGCTGGACGAGTCGGTGGGCCGCCGCATCACCGACGACCTACGCATGGCCGGGGAGAAGCTCATCGGGGGCCTGGCCCGACAGGTCACCACCCTGGCGCCGGACACCGAACGCTACCGGTCGTCCGTGGTTCACCTGCTGACCTTTGCGGGCTCCCGGCTGCAGTTGTTGGCCACCTCCGAGCTCCAGCCCATTGCCGCGGTGCGCCACCCGGTGGCCCAGGAGGTGCTCGCCATGCCGCTGTTTCCCACGGCGGCGGGTTCGCTCATCTCCGGTGAGCGGCTCATCGACGCTTTCTGCACTTTTGGCTTGGTGCTTCCGTCGTCCCGAGTCCAGGTGGTGAAGGGGCGGGAGCCTGTGACCCTCGCTTCGGACGCCCCAAAATATCTTGAGCGGTGGGTGCGGACCTACCTCACCGAGTCCCGGGTGGTGCGGCCCGCGAGCGCTCGGAGTGCTGCGCTGCCGGCGGTGACCCAGCGCGCGGATCGACCCGCCGACGAGCAGGTGGCGCTGACTGTGGAGTATTGGCTCGAGAAGCTGCGACCTGACATGCTGGGTGACACCAGACAGGAGCTACAGGCTGCTCCGGGGTCCGATGGGGAGCGGCAGCCCATCCGGGTGCTCGTGCGCAGCGGTGAGGTCTTCGGCAACTTCACCCAGCCCACCGAGCTCATGGCGTACACGTATTTTGAGCGAATCCCCACGGCGCTGCTCAACGGTGACCACTGGCTGGTGCGGTGGGCCCGGGACCAACTCCAAAGTGACCCCCACGCCCTGGCCGCCCTGCTGTTGGCTTGTTATGCTCACATCAACGCTTTGCTCGATCCCGTGACCAACGTGCATGAGCGCGTTTTCCAGCTCCACCTCGTCGAGGCCCTGGAAGCCGATCGTCTTGGACCCGTTCTCCGTGAGAATCAGGAACCAGGAACCAGGAACTAGTATGGCCGCGAAGCAGACGCCCGTTGAGGCCCACGACGCCCTCGACAATCTGGTGAATCAGTTTTCCGATCCCATGTCCTTTTTCCGGGAGCTCATCCAGAACGCCCTGGACGCCGGGAGCCCGGAGATTGAGGTGTGGTTCGAATTCCAGGACGAACCCGAGGGCAAGGCCGGCATCATGATCGTGCACGTGGACGATTTTGGCGAGGGCATGGACCGGGAGATCATCGACTCGAAGCTCACCCGGCTCTTCTCTTCGAGCAAGGACGGTGATCTCACCAAGATCGGCAGGTTCGGCATCGGCTTCGTCTCGGTTTTCGCCATCGCGCCTGACGCCGTGTGCGTGGACACCTCCCGGGGCGGAGAGAACTGGCGCATTCTCTTTCAGAGGGACCGCTCTTTCCACCGGATCCAGCGGGACGAGCCCGTGGACGGCACCAAGATCCAGGTCATCAAGACGGCCACGCCCGAGGAGTACGCCAAGTTTGTGCGGCGGGCTCGGGAGGTGGTGACCTACTGGTGCAAGCACGCCACGGCGGAGATCCGATTCGACGATGAGTCCGTGAATCAGCCCTTTGGCCTCGACTGCCCGGTGCAGGTGGATTACGACGCCGACGGCACGGCGGTGGTAGTGGGCTTTGGAGCGGACAAACAGCCTTTTTTCGGCTTCTATAATAAGGGGCTCACCCTGCACGAGGGGCGCGAGGACCTGCTCGATGGCCTGGTGTTCAAGATCAACTCCCGGTACCTGGAGCACACCCTCACCAGGGACAACGTGCTGCGGGACGACAACTTCCATAAGGCCATGGAGATCGCCCGGTCCATGGCGGACGGTCCCCTGCTCCACAAGCTCTACGACCAGCTCGCCGATGGCGTAGCCCACGGGGATTCGGGCTCCGAGATGAACTTCCTGTACGCCACCCTGTCCGCCGTGGTCAAGAGCAACAAGGTACGCAAAAGGGAACTGGACGATCGGGTCTTTTTCAAGACCGTGCGGGGGGGGGAGGCGACGGTCTCCGAGATTCGGCGAGCCCATCGCAAAGGAAGGCTCCTGGTGGACACGAAGGACTCGTCCCTCATGGAGGGTCTGGAGACCCGGGAGGGAGCCATCGTCTTGGCGGTGGGGCGAAAGTCTGTGGTCTATCAGACCCTGTGCGACCTGGTCGATGGGAAACCGCCCCACGCCAACAGGGAGTTCTGTCAGCCCGTACCCGCGGATTCCAGCGCCGAGGTTCGGGCTGCCGAGCCCCTGCGCCGAGGGCTCCGCCGCCTCTTTGACGACCACGGCGCCAAGCTGTCGGACGTGGCCTTTGCGCACTTCGCGTATCCGGGCTCCTCCATCGCCCGGCAGGTGGCCATCACCCAGCGGGAGCTGGGCGAGATCACCGTGGTCGAGGAAGCCAAGGACCTGGGGCGTTCCTTCTTCAGCCGGGCTCGGGTGTTGGTGGTCAACGCCGATCACCGCACCGTGAAGCGGCTCATGGACCTGTCGGCCACCGAGCCGGAGTTCGCTTCCTACGTGCTGGCCAAGCTCTTTTTCCTGCGCGGTGATCTTTCCACTGAGCTGGACGGAGACCTGCTCCGCTACGCACTGACCCACCGCGACCTGCGTCATGCCTCTACCAAGCACGGTATGCACGGCATGCACTCCACGCACGGGGGGGCATGACATGAGCAAGGACACCAAACCGGCGGTGATGGATCTGATCACAGATTTGCGCGCCGAGGGCGTGGAGGAGTCCCTCGGCAGCTTCAGTCTGGACCGCGAAAAGGCCCGGGAGAAGATGCGCCAGTTCCAACTGGCCGAGCCCCACCGCTACGTACTCGAGCTGGTTCAGGCGGCGGTGTGTAAAGGCGCCACGCGGATCCGCTTCGACATCGACGCTGATGACATGCGCATGCAGTTCGATGGCCAGCCCTTTTCCCTGCAGGACCTGGAGCACCTGTACTCCTCGCTGTTCGCGCGGCAAGACACCCCCGAGAACGACGCCCGTAGACAGCTCGCCCTGGGGGTGAACGCCGCCATGGCTTTGAACCCCCGCTACTTGAGGGTGACCTCGAAGGACGGCAAGCACGGCGTGCAGCTCGAGGCGCGCGCGGGGCACGACGACGAGTTCGGCGAGATGTCCAATCCACCCGACGGGACCACCATCCACGTGAAGTCGCGGTTTCGCCCCGGGCTCATGGTGTCCTTTCTCCAGAACCTCAAGGGTACCCTGCCCGAAGAGCAGGTGCTCCGGGAGCGTTGCGCCATGGCCCGTACCGTGATCGATCTCGAGGGCGAGATCCTGTCCGGTGGGCTGCACCTGCCCCAGACCCGTTTCGTGGTGGAGATTAACGAGCCGGGCGTAGTGGGCCTGGTCGGGTTTCAGCTCGGCAGCCGGAAGGCCGCCCAGGTGACCTTTATCAAGGACGGGGTGCTCATCACCAGTCACAAGCTCAAGTCCAGCTCGCCGGGCTTCGTGGCAGTGGTGGATGGTCAGCCCCTGCGCAAGGACGTGTCCCAGGCTGACATCATCCGGGACGAGCGCTACGAGGCCATGCTTCCCTTGCTGCGTGAGGCCGGGCGACGGTCGCTCATGCGCGTGGCCTGCTCGGTGCGAGCGGCTGAAGGGTGGCCGGTCGCTGGCGACGGACCGGCTCCCGAGGATCTCCATGACGAGGACCTCCCCGTTGCACGGAAGGTTTTGCTCAGTGTCTGCGGCAGGTATCAGCTCAAGCACTTCAGCACCGACAACTCCGAGCGGCTTGCCTACCACCTGGCGCGGGTACCTCTGTTCCGTACGATCTCCGGGGAGCGCACCACCATCGGCGAGCTCATCGCCGCCGGGGAGGGAGACGGGGCCGGCAAGGTGGGGTTCACGCGCAAGCCCTTCGACAAGTATCGCGAGGACAAGGTGCTCAATCCCGAGGCCCTATCGGGGGATCGCCCGGTGCTCTATCTGTCCGACGACAGCCCGGCCTGGCCTGCGGTCAAACGCATCTTCGGTAAGCGGCTGGTGTCGGTGGCCAAGGACCTCACGACGAAGATCCAGCGGGAGCAGAACCGCCGTCGCTGGCGGTCCCGCCCGGTGGATCCGAAATTCATGGCGAGCCCCGATTCGGGAACCATGGTGGTGACCGTGCCCATCACGACCGCCGGTCTGCTCGGAGAGGTCGGCCTTCGCCAGTACCAGAAGACGCCGATGATGTACTTTGTCTTGGACGGGTGCATGTTGGCGAGGCATGAGTGCCCTGAGTCCTTCGAAGGACTGGTCGCCATTGTGGAGGGGGATTTCGCGCCGGATGATCTTTTCGCGGACGTGGACCTCGACTTGCGGCACGGCGCGGCGGTGGCGGCGGTGGCCCATGGGCTCGAGCCCCTGTACTGTCAGCTTGCTGTGGAGCGACGCACCGTGACCATCCACCCCGGGGAGGTCCGCAAACGGCTGTTGGCGTACCTGCACCGGGCCCTGAAGAAAAACTTCGGTCGGCAGTTCCTGCAGCGGTGGAAGGTGGCCGAGGGGACTGTGGGCGACGAGGTGGTCTCGGATGCGTATTCCCATCGGCCCGCCCTCGGGGTGGGGCTGATCCCCGGGCCCGCCGACGGGACCGAGAACCCCATCGCCACGGTGCCCCTTTTTGCCACCATGGGTGGCAAACGTTGTTCCCTGCGCAACCTGGCCGAGGTGATGAAGACCGCCGGCCGGCTGCCCTACGTGGGGGTGTCCATCCCCGCGGATCCCTCCCGGGGATCGGACGAGGTGCTGCGCTTAGACGATCGGAGCCTGGAGATTCTCACCCAGATATTCTCCTCCCATGCCATGACCAGCCAGATGGCTCGCTACCTGTTCCGGCAGCGCGAGGCCGCTCATCTCGCCAAGCCCATTGAGCCGGCGCGGCTGGGCACCAGGACCCGGGTGCATCCGGCCTGCCGGCTCATCTTTCGCGGCGAAGAGCTGGAGGGGGAGGTCTGCCTGAGCTATCCGTCCACCCAGGGTGTACAGTCGTCGTGGTCCCTGCGGCTCATGCGGGACCGGCGCACCATTGTCGCCCGAGAGGTAGATCTGGGGCTTCCGCCCGGGGAGGCGGTGGTGAATCACGATTTGCTGGCGCCCAACGAGGACTGGACCGACGTCAAGGACGACGCCACCATGACGGGCGTGCGGCTCGCCGTGCGGCAGTCCGCCGAGGCGTTGGTGGCCTACGTGGCCCTGCGTTATGAGGACCTGCCTTTGGCCCAGCGGCCTTCCATGCACGCCTTGCTGGCCAATGCCCTGGATGCCATGGTGCCTACCGAGGGCTTCGGTCGGGCGTACACAGATCTGGTGGCGCGGGGTCGCGAGGCCGACGGTGATCACACGGCTCTGCGGGACATGCTGGCCTGGGTGGAGCTGCCGGTGGTGGACGGTGCCCTACAGCGGCTGCTGGACGACGACGTGGTACCCACCGCCGAGCAGGTGCGACGTCGGGTGGTGCCCGGCAGCCCGCCGGTGACCGAGGCGCCGGTCCTCCAGTTCGACTTCGAGCCCGTGGCGGCGCTCTTTTCAAAGAAGGCTCCGGACGTTGCCGCACGGGTGCGCGGTGGGTTCGCTGCGCTGCGCAAAGTTGCGCTCTTCGAAGACTCTGGTGGCAAGCCCCTGTGTCTGGACGACATCCTCGAGGCGTTTTTCCGAGACGGCGCCGTGGGTTATCTCGACGACGAGAAAGAGCGCGAGCCCATCTCCAGCCGCCTGGTGGTCTTCTGCAGCGACTGGCAGCGGTTCTTCTTGCTGCGGCTGCTGGGACCCGACGGCCTGGATCACGCCCTCGAGGACGTGGAGGCGGCCCGGAGCTATCGTCGCTTCGCCTCCCAAAATCAGGTCGACTCGTTTTCCCTGGCCGCGGGCGCCGCCGTGGTGCGGCTGCCTATGGACCAGGACGGCTGCACTGGTGAGGTGGGGCTTTCCACTTGCAGCGACGAGGGATCCTGGCTGCACCTGTATCGGGAGCGTCGGCGGCTGGGCACCGTGTCCAAGGTGGGGCGCTTCGGCCTGGTGGCCATCGTAAACGACGACCGGCTCAACGCTGTGGGAGACTGGTCCGGGGTGCAAAAAGACGAGAACCTGGACCGGGTGGTGGCCCTGTGCGAGACCCGGATGGAGGCGTTGCTCGGCCGACTGGTGGACGGATGGCTCCACCTGGCCCAGCCCAAGCAGGACACCGCCTTCCGTCACGTGCTGGATTTCTTGGCCATCGAGCATCCGCGGCTCTTTGGTAACCGGGGGGACCGTTCGGACCCGCTGGTGGCGCGGCTCTGTGAGCTACCGGCCTTAGACGGCGTGAGCGGACAGCGCTACAGCCTGGCGGATCTGGCCGAGGCCGCGGCGGAGTACGGCTCGGTGTATTACCTCGTGGACCAGCCCGAGGGCCGGCCGCTGGATCCGGCCCGGCGGGTGATCGTAGAGAGGGGCCGCGTGGTGCGACGGCTCAAGGAGCTTTTTCCCAAGGTGCGGCACTACGGCCAGATGCTGGAAGACGATCAGCTCGTGTCCTCCCTACAGGAACAGGACGCTCGGCCGTTGCCCGACCTCGACACGTTGCCGGCGGTGATCCGCATCAAGACCAACGCGTCGCCTTTCCGAGGGGACCTGGTGCTCCCCGACAGCGACGATCCGGAGCTGAAGGTGAGCTACGGAGCCCACGGCCTTGAAGTGGGGCGGCAGGCGGTGAGTGAGGTCTTCCCCTGCGCCGGAGTGATCACCGTCTCCAAAACCCGCTATCGGGAGTACGAGGGCAAGCTCTTTTTAGGGGAAGCCCAGGTCAACGCCCTGGAGGGTGACGCCTATAGGCTGTATCGAAAGCTGGTCTCCCGGTTGGCGCGGCTTCGTCCCCAGGGAGACACCGCGCGCCGGGCCCGACACCATCTCCGGCGTGCCTTGCTGGCCCTGGACGTTCGACTCGACCGTGGGGATCTGCCCGATCGCAGGAAAAAACGCTGGCGCAAGCTCTACAACCAGCTCCGACATCTACCGTTGTTTCAGCTCGCTGATGGAGAGCGAATCAACCTGGGCCAGGTTCGCAAGGACCACCCCCCGGAGTTGGCTGGACAGGGCCTCTGGGCCGAGGAGATCCCCGCACCACCCGCCGCGCCGGGGCGTGGGCCTGGCAGCACCGAGCCCGACGGCGAGGCGGACGGCGAGCTGACGGATTCCCCAGCGGAGTTGGTACGCCGGAAGGAGCTCTTCTGGGGTGACGATGAGGGGACCGATTTCGAATCCGAATCCGAATCCGAACCGGATCTCGAATTCGAACCCGAGCCCGAATCCGAGCCCGAGCCAGAGCCAGAGCCCGAGCCCGAGCCCGAGCCAGAGCTCGAGCCCGAGCCCGAGCCCGAGCCCGAGCTAGAACCGGAACCCGAGCCCGAACCCGAGCCCGAGCCCGAGCCCGAGCCCGAGCCAGAGCCAGAACCCGAGTCAGAAGATCCCCGACTGGCGGAGGAGAGGTTCCTGGCCGCCTTCATGGCTGCGCTGGAGCCCCTGTGCGAGCCCCGCACCGAGCTGGTGGAATTCCTCGAGGAGCTGCCCCCTACGCTCTCGGATGGCGACGCCTTGTCCACTCTTACCTGTGACGACGAGGGGCTCCGGCTCCACCGTGCCCATCCGGACGTTAAGGCATTCTTGGACGCTCCGACCCAGACGGTGGAGGTAACCCCCCTCGCCGTGCGCGCCCGAAAAGCCCTGGAGAAGCTCATTCCCCCGCCGGATCCAAGGGAGGAGCTGGTGGGCGCTCTGAGGGGGGCGCTGGAGTCCATCTGCCGGGAGCGGAGCGAGGTGCTCAAGGATGTGGATCTTCGGGTCATGGACTACAAGGGGAGAGGGGACTCCGAGGCCGTGACCGCCGATCGGGAGGGCATTCACCTGCACCCGTCCCACTTGGCCGTGGTCCACGGATTGGCGCAGGTTCCGCCCGATCCCATAGTGGTGTTTTTTCTGGCCTCGGCCCTGTACACCGCCGTGAACCTCTACCTGGTGGAAGTCACCGACGAGGACGAGGACATCTTCCACCGCCTGGTAGCCGACTACCTCACCCAACAGGAGCAGACGTGAGCGTCCGAGATCAGTCGTCCTGGTCGAGCCGCTTGGTCATGACCAGGGAGCGATCCCGGTAGCCCTGCCGCTCGTAGAAGCGCCGGGCCGCGGCGTTCTCCGCCACCACCGCCAGCTCGATCTTGTACACGCCCAGATCCCGGGCGTGGGCTTCGGCCCGGGCGAGCAGCGCCTCGCCGAGGCCCTGGTCGCGCAGGGAGGATCGCACGTACAGTTCGGCCACCCAGGCGTAGGGATCGGGGCGCTCATCGGCGCCGGGTGGGTGCAATCGTCCGTAGAGCACCACGTAGCCCACCACGGTCCCCTCGGGTGTAACCGCCAGGTAGATGCCCCCCGCGGACCCGGCCTGCTTGGCGAGCAGCTGCTCGAAATAGCCCACCAGGAAATCCTCACCCAGCACCAGGTCCGGATCGTAACGTCGCACCTCCTCGTGCAGGTCCAACACCAGTGATCGCAGGGCCGCGCGATCATCGGGCGTATAGTGGCGAATGCGTACCATGGAACAAATGCTCCCAGATAGACATCCTAGGCGCACCGTCCGGGCAGTGTCCACCGGAGTGTGTCCACCGGAGTGTGTTCAGGGGGTGTGTTTACTCGAAATTGTCCATGGCGTATTGTTGGGCGAATGGGAACTGCGGCGCGAAGCAATCGGCCGAGAGAGGGAGGAGCAATCCGTGTCTTTGGCGAGACGTTCAATCAGGACTCAATCGTTGTTGGCGTCGGGAGTGTGTTTGGTGCTGTTCCTCTTGGCCGCCGGTGTCGGGGGGGGGATGGGCTGCGCCGCCTCGGTGACATTCCACTACGGGGATCCCCCCATCGCGCCCATACTGGGCGACAGCTACGCCAAGTGCAGTCACCGCAAGAAGATCGTGATTCGCCGGGCAGCGCTCTCCTGGAACAACTACCACCGGCTCGGTCGCGACATTATGGTGATCACCGGAGGTGGGGCAAAGGGCCTGAGTTTTTATCAGGGCTCCAATCTGGTCAGCGCCGACTCGGTGCTCAGGGCCGTGGGCGACAAGGAGCTGAGCTTGGCCTATGGGAAGCTCTACGCAAAGGACCTGCGCTCGTACCGCATCGGCATGATGGTGGGCTGGCCGCTCATGGGCGGGGCGCTGGCATCGATCGCCATCGGCACGGGGCTTCTGATCGACCACTATGTATACAGCCGCAGTCGACCGCGGATGATCACCGGCGCGACCTTCGTGGGGGTGTCGTTAGTGGCCTTGGTTGTCGGCATGGTGGAGTTGTCCCTTGGATACGGCAGCCGCGGCACCGTGGAGTCCTATCAGAACCTGTTTCTCGCTCGTAGCTATGAGAAGCGGATGATCGAGGCCGTGCGACGCTACAACGTGAAGGCCGCGGCGAAGTGCTCCGGCGGCGCTGCCCCCGACGACGACGCGCCCCCCGAGTAATCCGGCTCGTGAGCGGGACCTAACGCCACTGGCGGAGGTTGAGGTCCACCCGGTCGTGGGCGTTAAGGTTGGGGACTGCCTAGGTGTCCGACGTGTCCGGTGTGTCCTAGGTGTCCGGGGCGTCCGGGGCGTCCGGGGCGTTCGGCGTGTCCGGCGTGTCCGGGGCCTCCGGGGTGTCCGGCATGTCCAGCTCTGAGGCCACGGTGCGTTCGGCGGCGGCGCGGCTGGCGTTGAGCTGGCGGACGAGGCCTTCCACCTCGGCCTCGAACTGATCGGACTGATCCCGCTGTTCTGCTTCCTGCTGGAACTGGTGCCAGTCCACCATGAGCTTGTGGATGTCCTCCTCGGACACGGGGTTGGACAGGTCGCCCAACATGCGTTGACGCTCGTCGCCGCTGGCCTTGAAGTAGCTGTCGGGATACTCGAAGTCCTGGATGCGCGCTCGGATGTTGCCGCACACCGCGTCGATGGCTCGGCCCGAAAGGTTGCGCGCCACGGCGGCCTGGCCCAGCCGATCCCAGGCCTCGGGCTCGGTGGGCATCAGGGACTGCAAGTCCTTGAGCTGCAGGTCCCGCATGAGCCGTACGTAGTGAGCCACCTCGGTGGGGCCCTCCACGGTGAAGGGGTTCTGGGCGATGCGGCTGATGGCGGCCTCGTCCATGTGCAGGGTGTTGGCGTCGCAGAGGAGGAACCACTTGCCGTCTTTGGGCAGCAGGGTCCCGTCGAATACGCCGAAGACCGCGCCCAGGTTCTGCTTTTCCTCCATGCGCAGACCCGACGAGGATCGCGAGGCGATGGCCGTGTCGATGTCGGCCCAGTACACGCCGCACACGCCGTCGAACTCGTAGATCTCCTCGCGGAAGATGCGCACCAGGTTCATGGCCGAGGCGTTCTGGTAGCTCGATGCCCAGTCCGTGCGGCGGATGACCTGGAACTTGGCCGGGATATCTCGCTCGGCGCAGTAGTCCAGGAAGTAGTTGCCGATGGCGTGGGCGGTCACCGTCTTGCCGCAGCCCGGTCGTCCCAGGCCGAAGAGCACCGGGTTGATGCGCTTGGGGTTCTTGTGCTGTTGGAAGTCAAAGCCCGCCACGTCCCGGGCCAGCCGCATGCCCGCCTGGAGGTAGTCGGCGTTGCCCACAATGTCGTCGGGCGTCATGGGCAGGAGTCCGGCCACGGCCTCGGCGTCCTGTTGCAGCGTCATGCCGCGGTAGCTGTAGCCGGCGATCTTGCACTTGCGTCCGGCCAGGGCCTCGCCCAGGGGTCGCAGGGCGCCGGTCTGGCACAGGTGTTGGGAGGTGCGCCGCACCAGCTCCATGAAGGCCATCATGGTGGACGCCCCGTGGGTGGCGGTGTCGTCCGGGCTGGGTCTCTTGGCGGGTCGGGACGCGTCACCGGTGAGCGGGTGCAGCTCCAGGTACCGCGCGGCCAGGCGCAGCACCCGGGTAATGAGCGCTTCGGGGGCGTCCCCCATCTCCAGCAGCTCGTCGAAGCCCTCGAGCTCCATGGTGCCCTCCACGTCGGGCCGAGACCCCAGCTCGGCCAGCCGGCGGGCCACCGCGTCGGCGGTGATCACCAGCTGATAGGCCGCCACGAACTGCTCCTGGGTGGGTTGCAGCGTGGCCACGGCGAAGCTGCCCGGGGAGGTGGCCTCCTCCAGGATCAGCCCCTTGAGCCCGGAGGCGGCGGCGAAGCCCACGTCCACGGCCTCCACCAGCGCCTCCAGGGCGGCCATGGCCTTGGAGGAGGTGCCGAAGTCCCCCCGGGAAAATTTGCCAAACACCGTCGGCAACCCCGACTCCCGAATCGCATGTACCGCCGCGGCGCGATCGAAGCCGCCGGTCGGGAGGTCCACCGTCAGTCCCTTGCTGCTCATTTTCTCGATTCCCTCACTACCTTGATGATGTTCTTGGTGCCCGCCTGGTCGCACCAGTCGCGGAGGGTCTGCTTCAGGTTCGCCGACACCACGAATTTGCGGTCCTTGAACACCCGGTAGCCCATGCCCTCCCGGGCCACTTCATACTCGGCCCTGGCGTCACCGGACATCGTGAGCACCATGGGATCCTCCAGGGGATCGTTGTCCCGGTCCGCGGCGAGGTCACAGGCCGCCATATCCAAGGGGAAGGCGGCGCAGAAGCCGTGGGCCTGGTCTGCCATGAGCTCGCCGAGCGGTCCCGTACTTTTCTGTCCGGCGAACAGCATGGGCCCCACGGTACCCTTGACCACCCGCTCCACGGTGAGCCCGCCGAAGGTCACCAGCTTAAAGAAAGTGAACTCCGCGTCCAGGGAGGTGAAGCGGTAGATCAGGGTGCGGAGCTCTTCGGTGTGCTTGGCCGAGTCGGCGTCCAGGCGCACCAGGGACCGGTTCCACACCGAGCTCGTCTGAGACAGGTCGATGGTGAAGCGCACGAAGAGCCCGGAAGCGTCCAGCTTGTCTAAGACCACGTTGAACCAGGCGGTGTTCGTGTCCGGGTCCACCCGCCGCAGGGCGACCGTCATGTCTCCGAGCTGCGCCAGCCGCTTGCCCCGGATGTCCGAGTAGTACAGGTGCTTGAGTAGCTGCTTTCCGTAGATGTGGTGGTCCCGCTCCCGGGCGCGTTTCTCCAGCCGGTTCCGGTCCCCCAGGTCGGCCAGCATCTGCTCGGCCAGGGTGACGTCCGTCTGTACCCGGGTCCACTCCTTGTAGGTGGGCAGCCCGGAGCGGCGGTCGATGTCCAGTCCGCCGTAGAGCCCTCTATGCACCTGGGGGCTCATGCAGCTTACGTGGTCCCGCAGGGCCGAGCCGGTGGGGAAGTGCACATTGAGCCGGGCCTCCCGAAAGACCGCCACCAGATTCCGCACGTACTCCGACTCCACCTTCCCTGTGAGGGTGACAGACGGGATGATGGTCTTTGGCCTGGCGGGATCGGTCGGCATGGGGGCGGTCTACTCGGCGGCGGGGGGGGCGTCCCCCTCGTCTTTTCCTTTCCTGGTGGAGAGGGCGACCTCCAGAGCCTCGGCGATTCGTTTCTCCTCGATCTCCCGGGACAGGACGAGATTCTTCTCCATGATGGCCGTGGTGGTCTCGTCGAAGACGTCGAGCTCCTTGACGAGCTGGTCCAGGTTCGTCCGGAAGTAGATCTGCGTCTCGGAGACGAACTGGGTGGTCTGGTTCATGGACTCGGTGAGCACGTCCAGGGAGCGCTTCATCTCCAGCATCACCATGGAGGCGTCCGCCGCGGTGCCGATGGCCTGGATCTGCCCGGAGACCAGGTCCAGCTTCTCGCTGGCTGCGTGCACGTACTGGGTGATGTCGCTGTAGAGGTGACCGATGGTCTCGGCCAGCAGGTGGGTGTTGGCCTTGAGCCGATCCAGCCGATCCTCGGCGGTGTGGTAAAGCTGCAGCTCCGTGGAATGCTCCGCCAGCATCTGGCGAGCCTTGTCCACGTCTGACTGCGCCTCGCGAGACTCAGCGGACCCGGACTCCAGCCCCTCGAGGTTGGCGTCCAGCTCCTCGCGCAGGGCCTGGACCTGCAGCAGAAATTCCGCCGCGGTCTCCTCGTTGCGCGCCGCCTCCACGATCTTGCCGTTGAGCCGCTGGATCTCTTCATAGAGCTCGGCTTGGGCGGTCTTGAGCTTGTCGGCGAACTCCGCCGCCTCCTTTACCCGCAGGGAGCTGATCTCATACTGCTGCCGCAGCAGCTCTTCGATGGACCGCCGGGTGATGGACAGACGGCGCAGGCCGGGGAGGTACGACATGACCTCTTTGACGTTGGACCAAAAGCCGCCCTTGACGCCGCTTCCACTCACATAGTCCGAGAGTTTGCGCAGCTTCTTGACCTCGTCCCCGAGGGCCTTCTGCAGCTCGATGTTCTTTTCCCGGAGCGTGGACAGCTCCCCCACCTTCACGTTCTGCCTTTGCCGAGCACCGTTGATGGAGCCCTCGAGGCTTTTGACCGAGATGCCCTCGCCTGAATACTGAGGCTTCGCCGTGAGGATGTCTGATTTGATCTCTGCCATTGGATCTCCCCTGAACCAGATACGTGTGCGGTCGGGCCAGCTTTGCCCGAACAACCAGTGCGCGCCGATGGTACTGCTAGGGCGACGCCAGGGTCAAGGAGATCAACGGTGTGGTCCTTCGGCATAGGTCATATGGCTAGACTGGACTCAGGGTCGCGTGGTATTGGATCCACGCTTGGAGTCCGGTGTCCGGACCCGTCGGAGGGAAACCAGTGGCTTGTTTCAGAAGAATACCGATTGTTTGTGCGATTTTTTTGCTGGGGTACGGATGTACGTCTTCGGAGGAGGGGGAGTCGGTTACGACGACTTCGAAGTTCTCAAAGACGGGATCTGTAGCCTCGCATACGAATATTACGGCGGCTGCTACCACGACTTCGGGGGTCGGATCCACCAGCGCCCGGACGGCTTTTTCTCGTCGGTTGACCTGGGGGCACTCGAGCTCCGAGGTGGGCGGGACGTCGCGCGGGAACGAGCTGCCGGCCGAGGGGCCGAGCTCGGTGGCCGTGGGATCTGACGGGGCGGTGTACGTGTTGGACCGGCTCAATGGGCGGGTGCTGCGGGTGACCTCCCGGGCGGTGAAGGAGGTGGCCTCTGTGCCGATGGATTCCATGGACCTGGCCGTGGGCGTGGACTCAGTCTCCGGGGCGGACGCGGGCGTGGTGATCGGGGCTTGGAGCCCGCTGCGGGCGCGGGTCTGGCTGCGGGCCGGAGGGCAGGACGCCGGCGAGGTGATCGTGCCGCGGTCCCTGCGGTTGGCGCGGGGGATTGGGCTGTTCGCCTCCCGGCGGGTGGTGGTGCGCAATGCCCATCAGGAGACCTATTTACTGGGCAGCCCGGCCGCGGGCCGGAGTCTGGCGGCGGTGCTGCGGTCCAAAAGGGAAGGGGCGTATTTCCTGGCCGACGGCAGCGGCGTGCAGGTGCGACGGCGGCCGTCCGACGGCCGGGCCGAGGTGCTGGTGCTGGAGGCCGGGACCTCAAATCGCACCACCGTGAAGCGGCGCCTGGTGCTCGATGACGTCGTCATGGGCGTTCGGCTGGTGGGCGCGGCGGGGGGACACGTCTGTGTGCGGCTCGAGAAGACGGACCCGACCGCGAGCGTGGGCAGTGGTGTGGCGGTGAGCCGGGAGGTGGTGTGTCTGCGTGCAGCCGACGGCGCCCAGGTGTTGAGACGAGCGTTGCCGGCGCCGGGACGCTATCTGCCACGGCGGGAGCTTGCCCTGGGTGGGTCGCCGGCGAGGTTGGTGTTCATGCATCCGACAAATGAAGGATTGGACGTACAGGTGTGGACGCTTCCGGACGCGACCTCCGGAGCCACGGCAGCTCCAACCGTGGCGGCGGAGGTGACGCCATGAAGCGCCTCAGCAAGATCAGCCTGTTTGTGTTTGCCGCGGCGGTGATCTGCGGCGGCTTGATTCGTCCGGCCGCGGCCATCAGTCGCGATGAGGTGATGGTGCGAGCCAAGGCCTATGCCTTCCACCCGTGGACCTGCACCACGGCGAACCTGACGGCGAGCTGCGATGGCAGCTACCAGTCGGTGTACGTGCCCGGAGACTATATGGGGCTGCCCTACGACTGGGGCGGGTACATGACCCTGTTTCAGTTCGACCAGCAGATGGACCAGGGGTACGGGGCGGGATCCTATCCGTCGGACGGGATCTTGACCTGCACCTCCGGCGTGGACTGCTCGGGCTTCGTGTCCAAGTGTTGGGACGCGGGGCACAATACGACCGATAGCATGGACACCATCTCCAGTCAGATCGCCCAGGCGAGCCTGTTGCCCGGGGACGCGCTGAACACGTCCGGCTACCATGTGGTGCTCTTTTCGCACCTGCTGTCCTCCGGAGAGCCCGTCTACTATGAAGCCATGGGCTACAACACGATCATCAACGTGTTCGGGGGATGGTCCTCCCTGTCGGGCTTCGATCCCATCCGGTACGACGGCATCACCGGGACCACCGTGTCCAACCCCGTGGGTACCCCCGAAAACCCCATCGTCATCGGATCTTTCCCCTACAGTGACTCGCGGGACACGAACCAGGCGGCGAGCGACGTGCTGGACGGCTGTGGGCTGGTTCCCTCCACGAGCGAGGCTGGGCCCGAGTACATCTATTCGGTGACCTTCACCCAACCCGGGCAGCTCACCGTGGCGGTGTCAGACGACGTGAACACGGACATCGATGTGCACCTGTACACGTCCATGAACACTTCTGACTGCGTAGCGCGGCACGACTCCAGCTTCACCTACGGTGTGGACTGCGGCACCTACTACGTAGTGGCTGACACCTATGCAAGCGCATCCAACGCGGGCGCCTACCAGCTCACCGTGGACTTCACGCCTTCGGGCGGTTCCTGCGGCGCCGGACCGCCCACCTACGATTTCGAAGGGGAGCTCGGCGACCCGTGCGGATACTCGGGCAACCCGAACCTGCCCTTCTGCAACCCGAACCTGGGTTCGGAGATCTGCCTCTCTTCCTCCAATACGTCCTTCTGCTCGAAGGCCTGCCAGTCCTTCGCCGACTGCGGCGCCTTCCCCGGAGGGTGCTGCGAAGACATCGGCAGCAATGAGTTCTACTGCCTCGAGTCGCCTTTCTGCACCAACCCCACGGAGCCTGACGCGGGGGTTCCCGACGGCGGCGTGAACCCGTCCGACGGTGGCACTTCGACCGACGGTGGCATAGTGGGACCGGACGGATCCACGGTCTGGCCCGATGGCGGCCCGGCCCCCGACGGGTCCACGGTCTGGCCCGACGGTGGACAGCCGCCGGTGGACGACGATCCCGGCTGCAACTGTCGCAGCACCTCCTCGGGCGGTGGCCCCCTGGTGGGCCTGGTGCTGGTCCTCCTTTTCGCCCTGCGTCGCCGCCGCCGCTGATACCAATCCATCCAAATTTGTCCCGCCGAGGGAGTCTGCTTGACGCCATCGATCGTCACGCGAGATACTCTTGTGTGACACAGATTGCTCGATTGGCAGATGGAGGAGATTCCGATGAAGAGAACCGCGATCCCCACGGCGATCCTGATGGCGTTACTGGTAGCGGTTGGTTGCGGGGACGACGGCGCGACGGGGAATGATAACCAGAACGAGAACCTGTCCCCGGAGGGGGTTTGCGGGGACGGGACCGTTGATTTGGGCGAGGCGTGTGACGAAGGCGCGGGCAACTCCGACAGTGAGCCCGACACCTGTCGGACTGACTGTCGGCTACCCCGGTGCGGAGACGGAGTGGGCGACACGGACGAGGAGTGCGACGAGGGCGGGGCCAACAGCGATATCATCCCGAGCGCCTGCCGCCGGGACTGTCGTCTGCCGTATTGCGGCGACGGCGTGGTCGAGCCCCTCGAGGCGTGCGACGATCAGAACGGGGACGCCGGCGACGGCTGCGCTCCGGACTGCACGGTGGAGGAGCGCTACCAGTGCTCGGGCTCGCCCAGCGAGTGCATCTGCGCCGAGTTCCGTTCCGGGCCGGACTGTGGGGAGTGTCTGGTGTACGTGGACGTGGCGGCTGACTCCTCGGACGCCGACGGGACCTCCTGGGCCACCGCGTTTACGGATGTAAAGCAGGGGCTGCAGGCCGCATTCGATGCCGGATCCCCTTGTGAGGTGTGGGTGGCGCGGGGACACTACGTGATTTTTGAGATCTCAGCGGGCGATGCGCTGCGCTTGCGCTCGGGCGTGGGCCTCTATGGGGGCTTCGACGCCACGGAGACCACACGCGAGCAGCGGGACTGGCGGGCCAACCCGACGGTGCTCGACGGCACCCTGGGCATGATGGGAGTGTCGACGCACCATGTGGTGACCTCCATGTCCACCGAGGATGCCACCCTGGACGGCTTCGTCGTCACCCGGGGTGTCGCGATGGGTGGATCCCTGGACTCCATAGGTGGTGGCATGTTGGTCATGAACTCCAGTGTGGAGGTGGCCAACTGCGTGTTCTCCCAGAACTACGCGGAGCAGGCCGGGGGAGGGTTGGCGATCTACGCGTCGGACGTGAGATTGCGCAACGTGATGTTTTCGGTCAACGTCGTGGGAGTGGCTGGGGGCGAATACTCCGTGGGGGGCGGTCTGGCGGCTTTTGACTCCGTGTTCGAGGTAGATGATTCATTCTTCGTGGGAAACCTGGCGTTGGATGGCCTGGGGGGCGGCGGCGCCTACCTGGTGTCGTCCACCGCTGATTTTCGCAATGTGGTCTTTGCCGGCAACGGGAGGGATGGCGGGGTCCTTATTCTTCGGGAGAACGTGGGCGGCGCCATCAGCCTGGTTAGTGAATCGGTTGCCACCCTTCGCCACGCCACCCTGGTAGGCAATCACGCCTGGAGGGGGGGCGCCATCGCCGTAGATCGTACGAGCAGCGTCGCGCTGACCTCGAGCCTACTTTTCGCCAACGTGGCCAGCTCGGGCACGGCTCCCGCCTTGCGGGTCCCAATCGGCGGCACGGCCATCTTGGACCACTGCCGCGTGCCGGCGGACCTGTCCTGCCCGGGGTGTATTAACGCGGCCCCCGCCTTCGCCCCCGTGCCGTCCGTGGTCGGTGATATTCTCAGCGCGACGTACGACGAGGACACCGGCCTCACCGAGGTGGTGCTCGACAACGTCAGTTGGACTCCGGGGGAGCTGGCCGGCGTGTTCCTGTCGGTGGCCGGCGCGCCCACCTGGGTGATCATCGCGCACAACTCGACGAACACGGTCAGTCTGTGGGGAGATCTCTCTACGACCCTGGAGCCGGGGGTTTTCTATGCGGGCCACGTGCTAGGGCTCTCGGGTATCTCGCCCTGCATCGACGCCGCCCACGGGCTGGAGGTCCCCACCCTGGACGTGGAGGGTACGCCCCGGTGGGACAACATCGTCCAGGACTCCTACGACTGCGCTGGACAGCCCGACTGCATCTCCTTCGCCGACATTGGCGCCTACGAGTACTATCCGTAAACACGGGCCCCACGAAAGTGTTACGGTGGCTCATCCGCCGTCAGATTCAAATAAGGGGTGCTTCTGAGCACAACCTCGACGCCATTGACGTGAGCCTGCCGGCCGAGCAGCTCGTGGTGATCACCGGTGTGTCGGGGTCGGGGAAGTCGTCGCTGGCCTTTGACACCATTCACCGGGAGGGGCAGCGTCGGTTCCTTCGTTCCTTCTCGGCCCACGCTCGGCAGTACCTCGGTCGCATGGAGCGTCCGGCCGTGGAGGAGATCACGGGGCTTACGCCCACGGTGTGCTTGGAGCAGCGCCGCCTGGGGGCCAACCCCCGCTCGACGGTGGGTACCCTCTCGGAGGTTCAGGATCACTTGCGGTTGCTGTTTGCCCGCGCGGGGCGTGCGGGCTGTCCGGCCTGCGGCGCGGCCGTGGACGGCGTGGTGGATGGCGTGGGCGGGCGGCGGGTCTGTCCGGCCTGCGGTCACGACCACGAGGGTCCGGAGTCCTCCTTCTTTTCCTTCAATACGGCCGCGGGGGCGTGTCCCGCTTGTGGGGGTCTGGGGGAGGAGGACTGGGTGGATCCGGACCTGTTGGTGGCCCACCCCCAAAAGAGCCTGCGCGACGGCGCCCTGGTACCCACCACACCCTCGGGTTACATCGTCTATTCCCAGGTCACCCTGGACGTGCTCGACGAGGTGTGTCGGGCCCATGGATTCGACGTGGACACACCCTGGCAGGACCTCACCGACGGTCAGCGTCAGGTGGTGTTGTTTGGCTCGGATCGCCTGGAGGTGCCCTTTGGAAAGCACCCCTTGGAGTCCCGCCTGAAGTGGAGCGGGATCACGGCGCGGCCCCGGGAGACGGGCCACTACAAGGGCTTGGTGCCCACCATCGCAGAGATCGTTCGACGCAACCGTAACAAGAACGCCATGCGCTTTGCCCGGTCCCGCCCCTGCGCTGCCTGCGGTGGTGCGCGGCTGGGCCCGGCGCCCCTGGCGGTGACCTATGGTGGCCGATCCATCGCCGAGTTGGCGCGACTCACAGTGGATGGGTTGGCGGCCTTCTTCGACGGGCCGCCGCCAGCCGGAACCGAGGGTGTGGTGGCCCCGTTGGTGGAGCGGATCACAGCGCGCCTGTCGCTGCTCATGGAGCTGGGCCTCGACCACCTCACCCTGGATCGACCCACGCCGACCCTCTCGGCCGGAGAGGGTCAGCGCGTCCGTCTGGCCACGGTGGCCGGAGGCGGCCTGCGGGGGATCACCTATGTGCTGGATGAGCCCTCCGTGGGGCTCCACGCCCGGGACACGCGGCGGCTGCTGGGGCTCCTGGCGCGGCTACGGGACGGGGGCAACTCGGTGCTCGTGGTGGAGCACGACCAGGCGGTGATGCGCGCGGCGGACTGGCTCGTGGACATAGGCCCCGGCGCGGGAAGCGACGGAGGGCGGCTGCTGTACAGTGGTGATCCGGCGATTTTGGCTGATCCCTCGGTGAGCCCTCGGGCCGCGGCCCCCAGCGCCACCCGCCGGTTTCTCTCCGGAGAGGCCTGCGTGGAGTTGTCCGGGGTGCGTCGTAGTGGCGCCGGGGAGCTCGTGGTGCGTGGGGCCAGACAGCACAACCTGCGGGACGTGGACGCCTCCTTCCTGGTGGCCGGGCTGAACGTGGTCACCGGCGTCAGTGGCAGCGGCAAGTCCACCCTGGTCATGGACGTCCTCGCCCGGGCTTTGCGGCAGCGACTTCACTCCGCGCGAGGCCGGCCCGGGGACCATGACGCCATCGACGGCGCCGAGCATCTGGACAAGGTGGTGGAGATCGACCAGGCGCCCATTGGCCGCACGCCCAGGTCCAACCCGGCCACCTACACCAAGCTCTTCGACCGGGTGCGCGCCCTCTTCGCCGCCACGCCCGAGGCCCGGGCTCGGGGGTACGGCAAGGGCCGCTTTTCGTTCAACAACGTCGGCGGACGGTGCGAAGCCTGTCAGGGCGCCGGGGTGCAGACTATCGGTATGCACTTTCTGGGGGACGTGTCCATTGGGTGCGACCGCTGCCAAGGTCGGCGTTTCAACGATGAGACCCTGGAGATCCGGGTTCATGGTCTCACGGTGCACGATGTGCTGGAGCTCAGTGTGCATCGGGCGGCCGAGATCTTCAGCGCGGACAAGGTCCTTTTCCGGCACCTGAGCGCGCTGGAGGATCTGGGTCTGGGGTACCTCGCCCTGGGGCAGCCCTCCACTACTTTGTCGGGGGGAGAGGCCCAACGGGTGAAGCTCGCGTCTGACCTCGCCCGTCCGGCCACGGGGAGGACCTTGTATCTGCTCGATGAGCCCACCACCGGGCTGCACGATCAAGATCTGCTGCACCTGCTGGCGGCCTTGGATCGTCTCGTGGAGGCGGGCAACACGGTCATCGCCATTGAGCACCATCCGGACGTGATCCGCTGCGCCGACCGGGTGGTGGATCTGGGCCCCGGGGCCGGTGTCCGGGGTGGCCGGGTGGTGGCCCAGGGGACCCCGGAGGAGGTGGCGGCGGTGCCCGAGTCGGTCACCGGTCAGGTGCTGCGGCAGGGGGATGTAGATCCTGCGCCCGAACCCAGCGGCGACCTTGCTGACCTCGCTGCCGGACCCCTCCCCGGCGCGTCCGCGGAGATTCGGCTGGAGGGAGTGTGCACCCACAACCTGCAGTCGGTGGATGTGCGCATCCGGGACCAGACCCTGACGGTGATCACCGGCGTCAGCGGCAGCGGCAAGTCGTCGCTGGCCTTCGACACCCTCTACGCCGAGGGGCAGCGCCGTTTCACTGAGACCCTGTCGCCCCTGGCCCGGCGCTTCATGGAGCAGCTCCCACGTCCGCCCCTGGCGGCGGCCTCGGGGCTGACGCCCACCATCGGTATCTCCCGCCGCACCCTGGCGGCCAACCCCCGTTCCACCGTGGGTACGTTCACCGAGCTGTACGATCTGTACCGCCTGGTCTACTCCCGTGCCGGGGTGGCTTCCTGTCCCAAATGCGACGTGGTGCTACTCGACGGTAGGTGTTCGGACTGTGGTGTGGCGTCTGGCGGCCCGTTGACTACCTCGAGGTTTTCCTTCAACCACCACCTGGGCTCGTGCCCCGCCTGCCGGGGTCTGGGATCGGTGAAGTCCTGCGAC
The DNA here is from genome assembly GCA_029938605.1 of Deltaproteobacteria bacterium. Taxonomy (GTDB): domain Bacteria; phylum Myxococcota_A; class Polyangia; order HGW-17; family JAJRWW01; genus JAJRWW01. Next base: position 43,633 of record JAOZUO010000019.1, read on the forward strand.
CCTGACAAGCTCGTGTCCCACCCCCAGCGACCGCTCACCGACGGCGCCATGGACGGGCACAAGACCGGCCGATTCTACGGAGAGCCCGATGGCCAGTATGTGGCGATTTTGCGGCGGGTGGGCGAGGTGCTTGGGCTGGACTTCGGGGCACCCTGGGAAAGGCTGTCAGCAGAGGCTCGCCGGGTGGCCATGGCCGGCACCGGAGAAACGGTATACGACGTGGTGTGGCGCTACGACCGCAAGGGACGCACCGGGGACCATCGCTTTGAGCGGCCCTGGCCCGGCTTCGTGGCCCTGGTGGACACCGAGTATCTACGCAAGCACGCCGACCGGCGGGGTGAGGCCATGGAGGGGGTCCTGTCCGAGCAGTCCTGTGCCACCTGCGGCGGCGAGCGCCTTGAGCCCTTTGCCCGTGCGGTACGGTTCGCCGGGCTCCGCATGGGGGACCTGGTTCGCCTGACCGTAGATCAGTCCCTGGGCTGGTTCGCCGACCTGGAACAGCGTGAAGACGCCTCAGTGCTGTCGTCGAAAGAGCGCGTTGTCACCGCTGACGCTCGACGGACCATCGTCGAGACCCTGTCGGTGATCGCCGATGTGGGACTGGGGTATCTCCAGGCGGATCGGCGGGCCGGGTCCCTATCCGGCGGTGAGGCTCGTCGGCTCCAGCTCGCCGCCCTGCTGGGGGCGGATCTGTGCGGAGTCACCTACGTGATGGACGAGCCCACCATCGGTCTGCACGCCGCCGACACCCAGGGGCTGGTGCGCACCCTTCATCGCCTGCGGGATCGAGGCAACACGGTGGTGGTGGTGGAGCACGACCTGGACGTGATCCGAGCCGCAGATCACGTGATCGAGCTCGGTCCGGGTCCGGGTCGGCAGGGCGGGCACGTGGTGGCTCAGGGGTCGGTAAAGGACGTAGAAGGGTCCGACACCCCCACCGGGCGGCTCCTCGCCCAGGAGAGTTCGTCCGCGCTCGAGCCCGCGCCCGAGTCCGCGCCCGAGTCCGCGGTCGAGTCCAAGTCCCGTTCCCGGCGATCCCGGCGATCCCTCAGGCCGGGAGTCACCGTCGTCGGCGCTCACGCGCACAACCTCGTCGACTTGGACGTGACGCTCCCCGCCGGCGGTCTGGTGGTCTTGTCCGGAGTGTCGGGCAGCGGCAAGACCACCTTGCTTCACGATGTGCTGGGCGCCTCCGCGGCCGCCTCTGCGGCTGCCTCTGCGACCGGTGGCCGGCCGGTGGGTTGCCGCGCCGTGACCGGGCTCGAAGGGTTCGGACGCGTGGTGGTCGTGGACCCGTCCCCCCTGGGCTCGGCTCCGTCGAGCAACCCGGCCACCTACACCGGGCTCTTTGACGGTATCAGGGACCTGTTCGCCCGCACCCAGGACGCGCGTCGGGCGGGGTACAAAAAAGGGCGATTCTCCTTTAACGCCAAGGCGGGGCAGTGTGCCCGCTGTAAGGGCCTGGGTGCGCTGCGTACCCCCATGGGTTTTTTGGCCGACGTGTGGGTGCAGTGTGACGCCTGCCGGGGCGCGCGGTTCAACCCCGAGACCCTCGCCGTACGGTATCGGGATCACTCCATCGCCGACGTGCTCGCCCTGTCGGCCCAGGAGGGAGCTGAGCTCTTCGCCGATGAGCGTCGCCTGGCCGCCGGCCTGGGAAGGTTCGTGGAGGTGGGGCTGGGCTACCTGCAGCTCGGCCAGGGGGCGCCCACCCTATCGGGGGGCGAGTCCCAGCGGGTCAAGCTCGTGGCGGAGCTTTTGCGTGGCGACGCCCCCCGTCGCAAAAAAGAGGAAGCGCCGCCCGAGACCCTCTACCTGCTCGACGAGCCCACCGTGGGGCTGCACGGCCAGGACGTCCAAAGGCTGGTGGCTCTGCTCGATCGCCTCTGCGAGGCGGGCCACACGGTGTACGTGGTGGAGCACCACCGGGACGTTCTCCAAGCGGCGGACTGGATCATCGACTTAGGTCCAGGGGGCGGCCCGGCCGGAGGGCGCCTCGTGGCCCAGGGTACCCCCGAGCAAGTGGCCCGCGCCGAAGGATCGCTCACCGGCCGGGTGCTGTGACCGGGTCCTGTGACCTGATTCTGTGATCTGATTCTGTGACCTGATCCTGTGACCGGGTCCTATGGGTCCGATCCGGGGGGGCTTTTTTCGAATGGAGTGAACCGCCCCGGAGTCATTGGCCTCGCTGCTCCACTGCGTCGTCGGTGATGCGGTCTGTCACTTCTTCCCCCGTTTCTTTGTGCGTATTGGAGGTGGCTTCTGGAGCTGTTTGGCCACCTTCTCGAACTCAGCGTCGACGCCACGGGGCAACGCAGTCCTTTGAGATTGATAGCGCTCAAACTCCTGCTCGGCTTTAGACCTGGCCGCGTCGGCAGAAACAGTTCCGGCGTGATCGAGCAGGTCCCTTCCCGAAGCCTTGAGAAAGCCGTCCAGCTTTTCGATCCAGTCCCGCATGTTCATGGGACGGCGCTCAAGGGCTTGAAGTTCCGCATACTCGATGTAGAGGTTGACGATGCGGTGCAACACCTGCAGCTCATCCTCGGTCAAGTAGTTCTTGGCTACCGACGCGTCGCCTTTTCGCACGACGTTGCCCGGCCTTGTCGTCTGCATGCCCATCAATGGCTTTGTCCCGTTTGCGCGTTCGGCGATGATCTCCGCGGCGGTATGGCCGTGGGTCGCCCAGTGCATCTTGTTCTGCACGGTGGCGAAGAACTGCTGCGAAAACTCGGAACCGGGCTGGTAGTCGACGCTGGTCGCGTAGATGTCGAGCACCTTCTGATAGAACCTGCGTTCCGAGGCCCGGATCGCGCGGATCCGCTCAAGCAGCTCGTCGAAGTAATCCGTCTGGCCAGGGCCAGGCGGATTCATGAGCCGCTCATCGTCCATGGTGAAGCCCTTGACGAGGTACTCGCTCAACCGCGCTGTGGCCCACTGGCGAAACTGGGTGCCCCGGTGGCTGCGTACGCGATAGCCGACCGCCAGGATGGCCTCGAGGTTGTAGTGCTCAATCTCGCGCGCAACCTGCCGTTTTCCTTCGGTTCGAACTGTTCGATACTGTCGAATAGTTGCGTTCTCCGACAGCTCCCCCTCTGCGTAGATGGCCTTCAGGTGATGGTTGACCGTGCTCACGCCAATCTGAAATAGATCAGCCATCAACCTCTGCGTTAGCCAGACCGTCTCGTCCTCGAAACGACAATGAACACGTGTGCTCCCATCCTCGTTTTGGTAGAGGATGAGCTCGGATGAGGTGGAGGGTTGTTCTCTCATGCCTTGGACCTGGGTTAGTCTGCCATCCTGCGGAGCCGCTTGGCAGCGATATCCCGACGCTACAACGAACGCCACAGGAGCGTCAATTCGCGGGAACCTGATGCACGAAACAAAACGGCTGATGCGTTTTTCCCCGACTTACGAGACCCCGGATCAGGGGTGATGCAATTTTGATGCACTTTGTCGCTATTCAGGTTCGGTTTGAATCTGTGGAACGGCACGGTACGACGCTGCGCTGCCGCCGCGACATCGGACCATCAATCGGAACCGCGTGGTAGGAAGTCGCCGCCGCTTGCGCACCAACTGGCGTTGGGCGATGCAGTAGGCCTCGCTTCTCCGATCCACTGGCGGCTACGGGCCCCCTTGCTCGCTCAACGTTCGCTGCTCGGTGGATCGCAGGGCATCCAGGTCAGGTGGACGCCCGTGTCATGGCCGAAACCCACCATCATCAGAAGGTCTCGCCAGTCCGTCTCGGCCTGCTTCACCGCTTTCTCTAGGAGGGCCATCTGACCGTGGCTGAGCTTCAGGGCAGCGAATCGCAGCCGCTCGCTCCCGGCGACGTCTCCGCCTTCCATCATTGGCAGAGTAACGCCGCACCGTTCAATTAGCAGTTGTTCGACCTTGGCTCGCTCTTCCTCATCGAAGAGGCGCTCGATTCGGATCTTGGTTCCTGGCGTAAGGTGATTGCCAGTGGTCATCGCCATTGCAGACCGTCCTCTCAGCGATAGTAGGTAAACCAGCTTCCCTCGTAGTTCTTGTCGAAGTTCTCCCTCGAATCGAACCTCACGGCAAAGTTCTCGGCTGACAGGTAACCGAACTCGTCGTGCGGCTTGAGTAGCTCGAAGTAGCGTTGAGCGTAGGTCTCTCGGAGGCCCGCGGATACACTCCGCTCAGCCTGGGCCTCGGTGTAGAACATGAACGTAACGTAGCTGAAGAGCCGGGAGATACACCAGAGGTCAGGGCTGTTGAGCTGCTCCTGCAATGCCGAGACCTCGTCGTCTGAAATCGCGGCATCGGCCTCCTCTCTCGCCAAAGGGGCGAAGGCCGAGAAGACAACGACCAGGCCCTCAGTATCGTACTTCGGCGACCCGACAAGCTTGCGGAAACGCGATGTGGTACTGGGGGGATCCCGGTGCGAATCGACGAGCTTCTCAAATCGCTCGGCGATCACGGATGCTTTCCGCTGATTGACGTTCGCGGTGCCTTTCCGGAACACCTCTCGCTCTTGTTCGTGTTCGAGGACGACCTCCAGACAAGGTGCGTGGAGCTTCGTCCGGCCTGTGTAGACTACGTTGAGTACGCGGACGGACCATTTGGAAGCGATCCACTCAGCAAGTGCGGCGAGCAGGGAATCGATCGCCGCTTCTCCACGAAGGATCTTCTTCGTGAGTTTGTACTCGGGATCATAGCAAGTAATCATCGAGCAGAGGCCTCCTCAATCGCGCGTAACGATCATCAGCCGGGTAGCCGCAGCTCGTACCACTGGGCAGTCGTCTTCCTCGCGTCCCCCTCCAGTAAGTCCGCGTGATGCACGATGCGCGCGAGGGTGATGCACCGCTGATGCATTTTGATGCACTTTGCCGCGATTCAGGTTCGGTTTGAACCTGCTTAGGTCACTGGCCACGCATGCTCTTACATGCTGAATATCGCTCCCTGAAGTGTTTTGCTCATGGACAGATAACAAGGATCTGTCCTTTAGGGTTCCATAGCATTATCAGGAGGTTGTAGCCTCTCATGGACACTGTCCTTTAGGCCATCATGGATTCTGTCCATGAGACTCCGATAGCCGGTAGGTGCGCCACCGCCTCTCACCAAACGCCTCGACCAACCCTTCGCCAATGAGGTCCTTGAGAGCCCGCACGACAGCCTTTGGATGAATCTCGGGACCGATGCGTCGATTGATGTCCACGCGACCAGAATCCGGAAAGCGCTCCAAATCCTCTAGGATCAGTGTTCGGAGTCGATGGGGCTGGATACGCACCAGCGTGGTCTGCGCGTCCAGACCCGCATTGCGCAAAAGAGCCGGATCTACGAAATAGCGCGTGGCCCGCGTTCGGCCCGTCTGTGCCACGAGGCCCAGCTCCACCAGGCGTGCGATCCATGGACGCAGAGCCGCCGGCTCAGATAGCTCAAGGGCTTGGGCGAGCTCAGCAACCGACATGCCCTCGGACTGACCGAGCATGCCAAGGGCGATGCGTTCGCGCTGGGTGAGCTGGTGCCGCTGATCAGCATCGGCGATGAGCTGAACTACGCCGGGGTGCACCACGCGCCGTGGGACGGTGATGTGCACCGAATCAACACCCTCGACAACGGTGGGCACAGAGCGCCCGCTTGCGAGGAGGCGGTCGTACATGAGGTCAAAACCGCTGCCTTCGCGCTCCATCAACTTGAGGTCGTGGAAGACTCGGGCGAGGCCGTCATTCCGACGACGGCTGGCGTGCAAAATGTTCTGCGGAGTGACGCCGAGGGGCAGTCGCCCGGCGTTGACCACCTCGAGTCGGTCCGGGTGCAGATTGAAAAATACGTCGCCGCGTTGAGTGTATGGCCGGTGGACGAGCGCGTTCACCAAGAGCTCGCGCACCACGGCTTCTTCGTACGCGGGCACGCTATTCCGGAGCAGGCCGTCCGGCAATTCGTAGGTCTCCCGAAAATCGGGCACGTCCCGCCACACGACATCGACCAACTCGACAGGCGAAAGGCTGTAGTCGTCCCAGACATGCTTGGCGATCTTAATCTCGCGCTCGTCGTACTTGATCGCCTGAACCACAGGCGCCGTCCCCAGCCGCGCCCGATCCGACGTCATTCCGACCAACAGCACACCAAGGTTCGTGAGCAATTCACCGATGGCGAGGCCGTAGTGATCGAGCAGCTCTTCGTCGGTCTTTTCACGCACCGATTCCTTGACTCGCTCGGAATCGCGCAACGCAGCGCACAGGCGTCTGCGGTAGGTGTTGTTGCATCGGTCCCGAGGTGTCTGGAGCGAGGTCATCGTCTCCCAGGGAGACGACGGACGCTCGGTCACTAGACGCAACACGTCGTCGCCCAGCACTGGCCGGCATTCGTCTCCGATGCGCAAGAAGTACCGGCCGTCGCTAGTGGACGCGACGCCGACTGCGCGCGGCACGGTGAGCACGAGGAATTGCCCACCGTTGTTGCCGATCCGCACCTCGGCCACGACGTCTACATTGACGGTGAGCTCGCCTACCCGTTTACGCACGCGGTCGAGCAGGTCGGTAGCGACACGCTGGTCGGAACAAGGCTCTGTAACTCCATCCTCGATCCCGATGTGGATCTGGCCGCCGGAGCCATTTGCGAAGCAAACACAGTCCTTCGCTAATTCGCCGAAGTCGACGGTCTTCCCTGTGACCATACGCAGGGATTTGTAGTCGATGCACTGTCCTTCCCTACGTGCGTCACTGCTTGGCACTTCGGCCATTCGCCCTCCGGAACATCAGGCTTCGGAACTGATTTCGTACAGGTCTGTTGGTTCGCTCCAAGACCCAGACCAGACCGTATCATCGCATGAAAGGCAAACTCAAGCTTGGACTGCGGTGGTTTGGGCCTAGCTCCGAGCGCTCGGCTCAGCGTTTTCGACCTGCCAGTCTAGCCAGGGCGGGAAACACTGGTCAAGTGGCCCCCAACTGCGGCCGGTGCTGGCATCGGAAGTTGTTCGTCGGGTGAATGATCACACCCCCACCGAATGGCGGTTCCCAATAACACTGTCTAACTAAAGCAACGTACATAGCGAGGTGGCAAAACTGAAATCTCAGACGGGACGGCTCACTGGACGATGGGTGCCTGACACACCTGCATGGGATCCTCAGAGTAGTAAAACCCCTCGACGTCGCCGTCGTTGCAGTAGCCAATGTAGAGGTAGACAAGTTCCCCCACTGCCTGGTCCGCGGTCTGGTAGAGGATCGAGCCCCACGCCCAGCCCATGCCGTTGCACACGCCACTTCCACCGCCGAGCACTTCGATGATGACCGGTCCCTCCAGCACATCTGCGATGACTCCGGTGGCCGGAATGGCCGCCTCGGCAGCCGCCCGGGACATGGCTCGCCCTGTTTCGATGTTGGCTTCGATGATCCCCCCATTGCTGTCATCGATGATCTCGTTCCCGGGGTTCACCTCAGACCAGGCGACGGTGTGCCCGTCTGCCTCTGGGGCAAAGCTCATGATATCGGCGATGGTTTTCGGAATATTCGCCGGAGGGTAGGCAGCCAGAAATAGATCGTACAGTGGGTGTTCATCCTGAGGTCCTACGGCGTGGGAGGCGGTGGCGTGGGGGGCGGGGCGCAGAGGCCGAGGCGGGTGGGGGAGCCGTCGGTGGTGACGTCGGTGGTGTAGTGGGCCACTGACAGGGAGGTGCACACCAGGTCCGTGGCGTCGCAGATCCAGGAAGGATCCGCCGCGTCGCAGATCTGCAGACAGTGGAAGTCCGTGGCGTCCGCCGGTCCGAAGGGGTCCATGCCCGAGCACAGCAGGGATTCGCCGCAGGCCGGTTGGTCGGCCGCCGCGTCGCAGGGGTCGCCCAGGGTCAGGCTCATCCCCGTGGCGTCGAACTCCTGACAGGTTCCCATGAGCGAGCCGTTACGCCAGAAGCCGCAGAGGGTGCCGGGCACCAGGTCGTCGCAGACCTGGCTGCGGTCGGCGATGAGGCCGCTGCCGAGCAGGTCACAGGACACCAGGCCGCTGGCGTCCGTGCTGGGCGTAGGGACGCACCAGCCCTTGTCCGCCGTGCGGAGGTGGCTGTAGGCGCTGATATAGGACATGGACAGGCAGTTGAACCCCGCGGGGCAGGCATCCGCGCCTACCTGCGTTGCGTCGTAGGCGTTGATGGGATCGCAGAAGTCCATGCACACCGGCGCCACGTCCGCCACCCAGGCCGAGCAGATGCCGTTGGCGCAGGTCTCTACGGTACGGGGTATCTCGTCCAGGGTGTGGCCGCGCTCGCACTGCGTCCCGGCGGGCAGGGTGCCCGGTTCGATGCACAGGCCCCAGGCGTCTTGCGCCGAGCCCTGGGGGTAGCAGTAGCCCGTGGCGTCAGCCACGGAGCAGGGGGTGTTCACGTCCGTGCCGCGGTCGGGGCCGCGGTCGGGGCCGCAGTAGGTCGGCCAGCAGTGGCCGTCGAAGGTGGGGCCGCATTCATTGGACCAGTAGCAGTCCGCCGCGCTTTCGCATTCCCGCAGGCAGCGATGGCTTTCGGGATCCGTGGCGTGGACGGCGCATTCGGAGGGGACGTCTTCGGCAGACGGACAGCAGACGCTTTCGCCCGGTGTGCACCTCTCCCACTGGCTGACTGTGCACGCGTTGCAGATCAGGCACGAGTTGCAGCAGCCGTCGTTGTTGTCTGAATTGCCGTCGTCACACTCCTCGCCCTCTTCCACTACGCCGTTGCCGCAGGTGGCCCCCGCGTCCACTGAGGCGTCTGTGGTGTCGCCGTGCCAGCCGGCGTCGGAGCAGGTGGGCAGCAGCAGTAGCGTCAATAGCGTCACCAGCAGCGTGTGGTGACGGGAGCTCATGGAACCCTCCGTCGCAGCACCAGGCCCAGGACGACGAGGATCAGTAGGGGCCAGGGCCAAGGCCGAGGGGTGTCGTCCCCCGCGCCGCCCTGGCAGCCGCAGCCGGGCTTGGGCTCGACGGGCTCAGGTTCGGTGGCGTCAGTGGGCGGGGTGTAGGTGAAGCTCAAGTCATAGTGATAGGCGGTGGAGCCCTTCCGGGCGTTGGAGATCATGAGGAAGTAGTCAGAGTCCGTCTCGGGCAGGCCGATGTCTCCGGCGACTCCCTGGGTGTCGGACCAGGCTTTCCAGACCGTAAATGGTTGCCCGGACGCGTAGCGCTCTACGTTTTGTTGGTCGAGCAGGTACATGTCCAGGCCCGACTCGTGCAGGTCGCTCCACCGGGTGTGGGTGGCGGGCGACTGCTCCCAGGTGGAGCCGTAGACCACCTCTGCCGAGAGGCCGAAGGAGAAGTTGAGCCGGTGGTTGGACAGGGGCACGTCGGAGGCGTCGAGCACCGAGGCCTCCAGGGTGGGTATGGCTGGACCGTCGAGCTGGATCTCAATGGGGATCACCACATTCGAAGCGTCGGTGGTGGGCGTCCCCGCCTCGCACACCAAGCCCCCGGGGTTCTGGGCGTCATCGGTGGCGCAGGCCACCCAGCTCACATGGTCCGCGTCGGGCCATACGCCGCCTGAGGGGTGGGTCACCTGGAAGTAGTAGTTCTGCAGGTCCCCGGCCAAAAACTCCGCGTGTCCTGTTACGTCGGCGAACTCCACGGTGGCGACGGTCAGGGCGGTGTCGTCGTAGTAGTTCTCGTTGGCCACGACGATGCGCGCCCCGTCGGCCGGCTGCCCGGCGCTGTCTGTCACGGTGACGCTGAAGGTGACGGTGTTCGAGTAGCGAGCCGTGGTGTTGATCAGGAGGCCGTCTCCGCGCCAGCCGCTCACCACGGAGATGTCCTTGCTGCCGCCCACTTCTTTGTCGTAGGCGTTGCCCGGGTTGTCGATGCGGGTGGGGCCGTCGGACCAGTCCGTTTGGCAGGGCAGCCACCGGTCGTCCAGCAGGATCTCGCTCCACACGTGATCCTCGGCCATGGTGCCCACCTCGATTACGGGCAGCAGCCCCATTCGGCCCACGGCCACCCACAGATGCGCGTTCTCCCCGCAGTTGCCGTAGTGGCCGTAGATCACCCGCTCGGCCTCCTCGGTGCGCACCAGGCAGAATCCCGCGCATTCGTCGTCGGGGCCGCGGAAGTCGGCGGGCACCTCGCCCACTCTGTCGTCCAGGTTCTGGGACACCACCCAGCCCAGCTTGTCCAGGGCAAAGGTTGTCACGTCCAGGGGGCGAGCCCCCGGGAGGCTCGGGTAGGCGACACCATCCCAGGCCGACAGTGTTTGGGCCAGCACCTCCATGGGTCGGGGATAGCCCACCACCACCACGTCGTCCGTGGTGTCGGTCAGCGCGTAGCCGCGGAGTTGGCCGGGCATCTCCAGGTCCGTCCAGTCATCGCCGGGGTGGGCCGGATCGATGGCTCCGTGGAACTCGAAGATCATGTCGTCGTCATCCTGCGCTCTCCCCACCCAGCCATTTACCACCTCCCGTCCGTCCGACAGCCGCTGGTACAGTTGTCGTGGCTGATCCGAGGGGACCACGACCTTCTCCACGTCCAGCGCCTCGAGCTCCTCCCAGGTGGTGAGTGTGGCGAAGGCGGTGGAGTCCATCACCACGGTGTCGTAGCCCTCGATGGTGAGCACGTCCTGTACGGTGGGCAGGCCAAAGGGATCTCGATCCTTGAGCACCAGGACGCGATTGCCCGCGCCGCCGGGCTTCATGCGCAATACGCCGTCGCCCTGGGAGAGGAGGTTCGTGAGCAGGTCCGAGTGGCCGTCCTCGTAGGCTTTTTCCACGGGCATGGTGGTGGCGATCACCGTGCCGTTGTGCGAGCCCCCCGCCGTGGGGTGGTGGTAGGTGTAGCGCAGCCAAACGGGCAGCCCGTCGGTGGATCGCGCCACCACCACGATGGGGTCATCGCCCTCGCTGACGAGCCAGCCCTGGGCTGAGACCCCCCAGTCGTTCAGCTCGGCGTCGGAGATGGTCAGGGGCACCTTGAGCGAGATCTCCCGGGCGTAGTCGGGCGTAGGCGCGGGATCCATGAGGTACTCCCGCCAGAACCGACCACCGTCGGCTCGGGCCATGGGTTCGGCTGTGTGGGGATCCACGTAGCCCGTGTGATCGGATCCCGTCTTGGGATGGACCACCCACCAGTAGTAGTCCTGCCAATCCAGCTCCCAAAAGGTCTGCTGGCCGCCTGTCACCATGGTGTACCGGGTGGTGGTGAGGCCGTCGGCCAGCTCCACCAGCTCCACGTAGGGAAGCAGCTCGGCCGCTGCGTAAATGTGGCGCACGTTCTCCAGCAGCAGCTCCGGGTCCAGGGGATCGGCGTAGGGTAGGCTCAGCTCTTCCCGGGCGATGTTCGCTACGCAGAAGGCCACCTCGTCCACGTAGCGTGGATCCTCGTCGTCGGCCTGGATGATGACCGCGGCCAAGGAGTCCTGGGCTTCATCGGGAAGCTGCACGAGCTTGTCGTACACCGACGCCTGGAGCCAGGTGGGCACCCGCTCCAGGGCTGCCTCGGCGTCTGCCGTAAGCGCCTGGGTGGGGTGACGGCTGTGGATCGCGAACAGTTGCGCCGTGGACTGGTCTCGCTGAATCCAGTAGATGGCCACCTGCCCCGGCCCCAGCCGTTGGCGGGTCCATTCGCCGTGGATGGGGTCCGCCGCCGCGGGCCCGGGCGACGTCGTCGCCACCAGGGTGATCGCCACCGCAAGAGCCATCCCAAACGAAGTATTGTCCCAAGCGTTGCGCACCATTGGTCCTCACCTTTTTTCAGCTATCTTTCATCGTACGGGGATGACCAGTCCATTGCAAGATAGGTGGTTCCCGGGGAAAGGGTTTAGACCATCTGGGACGGGTCTGGCTGGTCTGGCTGGTCTGGCTGGTCTGGCTGGTCTGGCTGGTCTGGTTGGTCTGGTTGGTCTGGTTGGTCTGGCTGGTCTGGCTGGTCTGGCTGGTCTGGTTGGTCTGGCTGGTCGGACTGCAAGTGCCGCTCGAGCTGGCCCACGCTGTCGGGGTCGAAGCTGCCGTGGGGGCAGTGCACGGACCAGTCCGAGAGTAGCCCGAAGTCGTGGTGGTCCCGTTGGCCCTCATGCATTCGGGCGATGGAGTAGGGCTCGTTGATCAGGGTGGCGTCAACGCCGTCGTCGTCCACGCCATGGACCGTGAACCACAGGTGCTCCTGCTCGTCGTCGTCTTCGGCGTGATCCACGACGTGGCCGAGCTTCACCAGGAACAGCCACTCATCGTGTTCGCCGTGGAGTTGCCAAAGCGTGGTGAATCGATCCAGCCGCTCGGCGGCGAGTTGTCGCATGCGTGCGGTCTCCAGGCCCGAGACGTAGAGCAGGGGATTGTTTTGCAGGATCGGTAGGTACTCGGCGGGTGTCCGGTACCGGCTGCCGAAGAGTCCGAGCCACTTTTGTCCCGGCGCGAAGAGGATGCCTGAAGGGTGGCTGTGGTACTCATCGCGGTCTCGTCCCGACCCTGCCACGCCTCTTGGAACGTGGGACAGACCCTTTTCCCATGGCAACCATACGAGCTCCAGTCCCTGGCCCACCCGGAAGAGCTCGTCGGGCGGTGGCGGGCCGAGCTCCAGGGTCATGGCGGCGGCGGCGCCCAGCAGGTTGCACAGGATGGCCGCGTGGTCGGCGGGGGCGTCGAGCATCTCCAGCTCGATGGTGCCGCAACGGAGCAGGCCGTGGGTGTGCAGCCACACCCGGGCCTCAGAGTCTTGATCCATCACCGCGTGGACGCTGTAGAGGCTCTCGGGCGACGGCGGGACCCGGGCCGACGCCGTGTCCCGGAGCCAGTCCCCGCTCCGGGGCCAGCTAGCGGAGATGTCGAAGGTCACCACCGCGCTGGGCGCGACGGCGTCGAGCACCCGGATCTGCTGGTGGTACTCAGCCAGCGGGCTGTCGGTGAAGCGGGTAGCCACGCCGATGGACCAGCGGGAATTCTCCGACGCCTCCAGATCCTCGGGCTGCAAAAAGGCCATCTCCAGGTGTACGGTCTCCAGCCTCTCGGTGGGCTCCAGCCAGACCCTATAGGACACCGGCTCCGCGTCGGGTTCCCACCGGATTTCCACCTCCAGCTCCCACAACGCGCCCTCCATCTCGCGCTCGTCGGCCATGCGCCGATCCACGATATTCAGGTCGCTTTGCTCCAGGTACGCGATGGCTGCGGTGACCCCGGGATCGTCCGCCCCGGCGGGCAGAAGGGCTACCATCCAGGAGGGCAACCGCTGGTCAGGGTCGCACACCATTTGGTATTGAGGGTCAGCACTCCGCATGGCGACACGGTACTCTCTGCGGCCCCGGGGTACAATCCGGAAGACCGGAAGAACGGAAGGTTCCAAGGACCATTGACACGATGCGTCGTCCGTTGAGAAGATTGTCGTCCGGAAGGATCAGCCAATGACGTCGATGGAAAATAGAACCGTACAGAGCTCCGACGGCGCAACCATTGCCTACCGGATTTTTGGGGCGGGGGAGCCCACGGTGTTGTTGTCCAACGGCATCGGGTGCAACCAAGCTCTGGTGGAGCCGCTGATCCAGGCGTTGGCTCAGCGTTTCCGGGTGGTGCTGTGGGATTACCGCGCGCACGTGGACTCCCCTGTGCCCCAGGACTTGGCCACCATGACCGTGCATCACTGTCTGGGCGACATGGAGGCGGTGGTGGCGGACCTCGGCGTCGAGCGTGTGGTGCTGGCCGGCTTCTCCATGGGGGTGCAGATCGAGATCGCCTATTACGAGCGTCACCCCGAGCAGGTCCAGGGGATTGTTGTGCTCCTGGGGCCGGCCGAGTATCCCCTCCGTAACTTTTTGCACGTGGGAAAGTGGCTCGAGCCTGTGATCCCCTCCTTGGCGAAGATCGCCGAGGAGAATCCCCAGCTGTTTCAGTTGGTGTGGCACACGGCGTTGTCAGGCCCGTGGGCCAACCAGGTGGCCAAGCTCCTGATCCTGAATCCCCGTGCCATGCGTTGGTCGTACTTCGACTCCTACCGGGCCCACCTGGCCGATTTCGACGTCCGGGCCTTTCTCCGGCTCGCTGCGGATCTCGGGAGTCACTCCGCCGCGCATGTGCTGCCCACGGTGAGCGTTCCCGCGCTGGTAGTGGCCGGCGAGAAGGACAACTTCACTCCCTTGTCCGTGCTCCGCCAGATACGCGACGAGATACCCGGCGCCGAATATTTCGAGGTGAGAGACGCCACCCACGGTGGGCTCGTAGAGTTCCCCGATGAGATCAACGCTCGGGTCTGCGATTTCATTGGTCGACGCATTGGCTGAACGGCGCATCGGCTGAAAGCCGAGGCCATTGGTCGGCGCCAATTTGTTTGGGCTGCTGAACCGCGACGCTGGAGGTTGCATTTTTGGCGGGCCAGCATTTCCTGCAGGTGAAGAGCACCCGGCACGCAGCCTTGGAAGAGCTCCTTACGCCAAAGGTGGCTGCTAGCATGGGCTTCGGCGGCGGTTGGTTTCCCCGTGTTCCTATTGTATGCTGCGGCGCTGTTGCTGATGCTGATGCTGATGCTGATGCTGATGCTGATGCTGATGAGGAGAGAGTGTCCATGAAGCCCAGTCGCGAACGTGTCGCGATGATCGTTCACAGTGATTGTGCGACTGATGCCCGCGTGCTTCGTGCAGCGTCTGCTCTTGCGTCTGCTGGGTACGAGGTTACCGTTTTTGGTTTGCGGTCTCCGAAGCTGCCAGAGGAGGAGCTGCGCGAAGGCTTTAGGATCTGTCGAGTTGCGGATTTCAGCACGGCAAGCTTTCGGCAGCCTTTGGGCAAGCTCTTGCAGCTACGACGCCGTGATCGGATCTTCCGGGAAGCAGTCGCCGCCTATGGGCCGGCGATTATCCATTGCCACGACACCCCTACGTTGTCGGCTGGATTTTGGGCAGCGGAGCGCCTTGGCGCTGAGGTGATATACGACGCCCACGAGCTCTTTCCCGACTCGCTGAGGCAACATGGAGCCCGCGGCAGCTGGCCCATTCGGCAGTATTGGTACGCGGTTGAACGACACTTTGTCCCACGGGTGGCCGAGGTGATTACGGTGAGCAATGGTCTCGTGTCCATCCTGTTCCGCCGATATGGAGTGGTGGCGACGTTGGTGAATAATGTACCTCCCCTGGAGCCCCTGTACGATCGAACCTTCCTGCGCCGCACTCTCTCAATACCTGACGAGCATATGGTATGCGTCTATCAGGGCGTGCTGATTGTTGGCCGTCCCATTGCGCAGATTGTCGACGTCGTGGTGGGTCTGCCAAACGTCACGTTGGTGATTCAAGGAGGCGGGCCGTTGGAGCCGGCGCTTCGTGAGCACGTCAGAAAGAGCGGCATCCAGGACCGGTGTCATATGACCGGGTGGATTGACCCCAAAGAGATTCACCCTTATGCGTGTGGGGCGGATGTTGGTTTGATCCTGGGCGATGGCGTCACGTTGAATCATCAGTATGCCCGGGCAAACAAGCTCTTCAGCTACTGCATGGCCGGCATCCCGGTGGTCTCGACGGATCTATCGGAGATGACCGAAATCATCCAGCGCCATGGCATAGGTCGTACGGTGCGAAACAACGACCCGGCCATTTTTACCCAGGTTTTAATGGAGTTGGCCGAGGACAAGCCGTTGCGCAAACGCATGGCGGAACGCGCCCGGCAGTTGGCCGAGTCTCAATTCAATTGGTCGCGTGAGCAGCGCGTGCTCGTGCGGCTCTACGAACGCGTGGCCTCGCGCTGCCGGCCCGGGGCTGCGTCGCACTAGTCCCACGATCCGGAAGTCCGTTCCGGGTAGTGGAACTAGCTGCTCGGACCGTCGCACCATCGCCTTCCCTCGTGGTTTCGAGGGGTTCAGCTGCTTGCCTTGGTTGAGCTTCTCTGGTTTAATCGCATCCTTTTGAGGATTGGAGAGTGTGTTCCAGTGCTTAGCGATGTTTCCAATGTGCTTGTTTTGGCGCCCCATACCGACGATGGCGAGTTCGGCTGTGGAGCCACCATCGCGAAGCTCAGTGAGGAAGGGCGGAAAATCCACTATGTGGCGTTTTCGGACTGTCGAGAATCCCTACCCGAAGGATGGGCTCCGGACACGTTGGTGAAAGAGGTAACGGCGGCGACTCAAATTCTAGGAGTTCTGCCCGCCGGACTCACTGTTCACAGCTTTCCCGTGCGACACTTCATGCGTGATCGACAGGACATTCTGGAACATCTGGTGAAGCTGCAGAATGAGCTCAACCCAGACCTCGTCTTTCTGCCGTCTTTGAACGATCTTCATCAGGACCATCAGACCATCGCCATAGAGGGAGTGCGTGCATTCAAACGCACAACGCTGCTGGCATACGAGATCCCCTGGAATAATCTGAGTTTTCAGAACCAGCTTTTTGTGCATGTTGAAGAGAAGCATGTGCAAACGAAGGTTGAGGCGCTGGCCTGTTACAAATCTCAGGCCCGCAAGCCTTACGCCACGGAGGAGAGTATCCGGGCACAGCTTCGGATGAGAGGCGTTCAGGTTGGAACGCGCTACGCTGAAGTCTTTGAGGTTGTTCGGGCCGTCGTTCGATAACGACAGGAGTTTGAAGATGTCACTGTTGGCGGCGGATATCGCTCGAGAGCTGGGCGTGCTGTTGCGAGGCCAAACCGACGTCGTGTTGGATGAGCCCGTGGCCCTGGAAGAAGTAAGGGCGGCGGGAATTACCTGGCTGAAACGGTTCACACCGGACCGATGTGCGGTGCTCGACACTGCGCGCGCTGCGCTGATTGTCGCTCCCGAAGCAGAGACTGAAGCCGAGGAGCAGCTGTTGGCGTCATGGTCTGCCCACAACGCGCTCATCGTGCACACGAATCCGAGACTCCTCTTTGCTAAGATTCTCACACGATATTTCGAGGACCGTCAGGCGGTAGTTCCCGCGGGAGTCGACACCTTAGCGAGGATTGAACCTACGGCGCGAATAGGCGAGGACGTCACTATCAGCGCTTTTTGTTTTGTTGGGGCTCAGGCGGAGATTGGGGACCATACCGTACTGCATCCCGGGGTGGTGGTTCATTCGCGGACCTCTGTCGGGCGGAACTGTATCATTGGGGCAAACACCGTGCTTGGTAGCCGCGGATTTGGGTTTGCCACCGAAGTCGACGGGAGCTGGTTTCATGTGCCACAGACCGGGCGTGTGATCATCGAGGATGATGTGGAAATCCAGGCGGGGTGTGCCGTCTCACGTCCTGTTGTGGGGGAAACAAGAATTCGTAAGGGCACGAAAATTGATAACTTGTGCCACATTTCCCATGGGGCTCAGGTGGGTCCTCGCGCAGTGGTAACCGCCTGTGCGGAGGTCGGCGCCGGAGTGGTGATTGGCGAAGGGGCATGGTGTGGCCCGCAAAGCTGTAGTCTGGAGCGCGTGCATGTTGGCTCGGGGGCTTTCATTGGGATTGGTTCGGTGGTCGTGCGAGACGTGCCGTCTGGTGCCGTTGTCGCGGGCTCGCCTGCTCAGCCCATTGAGACGCTGAAAAAGGCGCGTAGCGCCGTAAAGAAACTAGTGGATCAGGACACCTGAGCCCCTCCCCCAGAAAGGCCCCGATGCGAGCGATCACGTAGGACCGCTCTTCGGACGTCATCTCCGGGAAGATGGGGAGAGACGGCACCTCGTCACAGGCGGCTTCGGCGAGGGGGAAATCGCCGGTCTGATGGTAGGCGCTGATCAGAGGTGGGACCAAAAGAGGGTGAGGGTGACCCCGGCGCTGACGGCGTGGAGGCGGGTGGGCTTGTCGGTACCGAAGACACGGTCATCGGCGCCGGAAAGCTGGCTCATGAACAGGTGGCGGTACAGGACCCGGGCGCCGAGGATCACGTAGCGGTTGAGGTAGAAGTCCATGCCGCCGCCAGCCTGGATGCCGCCGCCATGGGCCATGGTGCGGGTCTTGCATTTGTTATCCCCGCACCCGCTGGGGAAGCCGCCGGCCAGGGAGTACACGCCCAGGCCCGCCTGCAGGAAGGGCACCGCCCAGTTGCGCGGGGAGGGGGTTACGAGCCGGAGCTTGGTGTCCAGGGTCACCGCCACCAGGCCCACCCGGGACACGTCGCCCAGGAGCTGCTGGTCGGGCCGGAAAAAGGTATTGCTCAAACCCAGCTCCAGGGCGAACACTCCGCCGAAATTCCATCCCACAAAGGCGCTGGAGTCCGCCACGGCCTGAAGATGCTCGAAGCCTCCGGAGGGCTTGATGAACGAAAGGAACCCGCCTCCGATGCCCAGGTAGGGCGTGGACTTTGGGTGGTAGGGCGACAGGTTGCGGTAGATGCGCGGGGGACTCGAGTATGGGCGCCGATAGGGACGGTAGTAGCGACGGTAGTAGCTGCGATTGTACCGGCGATTGTACCGGCGGTAGACCGGGGGTGGGCAGCGCTTCACCACGGGCGGTCGGGGTCGGCACACGTGGCGATACACCACGCGCACGCAGGGGATGTTCGCGGACTGACACCGCACCCGAACCGGCACCCGGGGGCACAGGGGACCCGAGTCGATCACCACCGGCGCCCCCGGAGGCGGGACGGCGTAGCGGGTGGTGGAGGCCGGCGGGGCCGCGGGCGGTGGCGCCGGTGGCCGAAGAACCAGCGGCGCCGGCGCGCAAGCCTCGGCGGGGCGGGGGGCCGCCAGAAGGGTGGTGACGACCAACAGCGTCGTGATTCCAAGAGCTTTTAGCATTGTTGTCCTCCGATGTGGCTCGGCGCGCTGGCCTGAGCTGCTGGGATGTCGAGCCTGCTTTGTACCCAAGGAAACGTCGCCCGGACCGGTTCCCTTACAGTCTTCATCACCGGTGGTTCCGCCTCGGGTTCGACGGCCAGATAGCCCCCACCTCGCTTTGGTTCCCCTCGAAGTGAGAGCTTTGGTGTCGGACTGGGTTGCAAGCCAAGGGCGGGAGCGATACAGTCGCCAACCGATCAGATCGGTAGGAGTTGCGCCATGATCCGGATGAAGCAGATTCAACGTGTATTGATGTTCGGGGGACTGGGTATGTCCCTGATTCTGGCCGATTCGGCCCTGGCGCGCCGGGGCTGGCCCCATGGACGTCCGGGCGGGCAGGTGAGTCGGTCCCTACCCACCGGTGTCCTCACGGCCAAGGACCTAGTACTCACCCCCTCGGTGCGGGATCCGCAGATCTCCCCGGACGGCAAGTGGGTGGTCTTTGTGGTGGGGCGTAGCCGCATCAAGCAGAACAAAGGCCACTCGAACCTGTACCTGGTGCCCACCAAGGGCGGCCGGGTGCGGCGATTGACGGCCACCAAGAAGCACGACTGGGGGCCCCGCTGGGCGCCTGACGGACGGTCCATCGTGTTTTTGTCCACGCGCAAGAAGAGTGCCCAGATCTGGCGCATCAATCCCCGGGGCGGTGAGGCGACCCAGTTGAGCCGCCGGCCCATGGGCGTGGGCGGACCGCTGGTGTGGAGCCCCAAGGGAGATCGTCTCCTGTTCACGGGCAAGGCCTACCCGCAGTGTAGGGACGAAAAGTGCAACACCGCCGAGCACAAGCGGCGCAAGCGGTCCAAGGTGACCGCCCAGGTGTTCACCAAGCTGCTCTATCGCCACTGGAACCACTGGCGCCACGGCAAGGTCAAGCACGTCTTCGCGTTCACCCTACGCGGGCGCAAGGTGCAGGATCTCACCCCCGGTCCCCGGGACGCGCCACCCATCGCCTTGGGGGGACGGCAGGACTACGCATTTTCTCCCAACGGCCGGGAGGTCGTCTTTGTGAGCAACACCGACAAGCTCATCGCCGCCTCCACCAACAACGATCTCTTCCGCATCACCGTGCGTGGTCTGAGGGGGCGTCTTCGCACGAGTCGGCCCCAGCGGCTCACCCAGTCCAAGGCCAATCAGAACAGCCCGGTCTTCTCTCCCGACGGGCGGTATGTGGCGTACCGGGCCATGAAGGTACCGCGGTACGAGGCCGATCGGCAGCGGCTGGTGCTCTACGATAAACGCACCCGGAAACATCGGGTGTTGACCGAGTCCTTCGACCGCTCCGTGGGTGAGGTGGTCTTCTCCCCCGACGGCAAGACCCTCTACTTCACGTCCCAGGACCGCGGTTACACGCCCATCTATACGGTCCCGGTGGCCGGCGGCAAGGTGCGCAAGCTGGTGAAGAAGATCTACGCGCGCTATCTGCGCATCTCCCCGGACGGGAAGCACCTGGTCTTCGTGTCGGTGGCTTCGCACAATCCGGCGGAGCTGTACCGGGTGTCCACCGCCGGCGGGAAGCTCCTGGCACTGACGAAGCTCCATGCGGGTCTCCGTGGCCGGGTGAACATGCAAACCGTGGAGCACCTGTGGTTCAAGGGCGCGAAGGGACATCGGGTCCACGCCCTGGTGGTCAAGCCCCCGAACTACCGCCCCGGACGGCGCTATCCCCTGGTGGTGATGGTGCACGGCGGTCCCCAGGGAATGAGCAGTGACTCCTGGCACCCCCGGTGGAATGCGCAGCTCTTCGCGGCGCCGGGTTATGTGGTGCTCATGCCGAACTTCCACGGCTCCACGGGATACGGTCAGAAGTTCACCGACGCCATTGGCGGCGATTGGGGTGGGGCGCCCTACCAGGACGTCATGAAGTCCGTGGACGCGGCCCTCAAGAAGTTCCGGTTCATCGACAAGCGCCGCATCTGCGCTGTGGGCGCCTCTTACGGCGGCTACATGATGAACTGGATCGGCACCCACTCCCGGCGCTTCGACTGTCTCATCACCCACGCCGGAGTGTACGATCTGCGTTCGAAGTATGGCACCACGGAGGAGCTGTGGTTCCCTGAGCGGGAGTTTCGCGGCACGCCCTGGTCCAACCCCGCCATGTACAAGAAGTGGTCGCCTTCCACCTACATCAAGAACTGGAAGACGCCCACGCTCATCATCCACGGGCAGCACGACTACCGGGTCACCGTGGGCCAGGGAATGCAGCTATTCACGGCCCTGCAGCGCATGGGTGTCACGTCCAAGTTCCTGTACTTCCCCGACGAGACCCATTTCGTGCAGAAGCCGCAGAACCGGTTGCTGTGGTGGAAGACCGTGCACCAGTGGTTGGCGAAGTATCTCAAGGGTCAGCGCAGGGGACGTCGTTGAGCCAGGCCGAGGATCAGCACCGGGCGCCCCGTCCGCCGAAGCCCGGTGAGACGCCGCGGTTCTGTCCGGCCTGCGGCGGTCAGTTGGCGCTGCAGTTGATCAAGGCCGGCGAGCCCGAGCGGCTCGTGTGTCAGGCCTGCGGGCGGGTGGAGTACCTCGATCCCAAGGTGGCGGCCTGTGTGGTGCCCGAGCGCCAGGGGAAGATCCTGCTGCTGCGGCGGTCCATCAACCCCGGGCGGGGCAAGTGGGTTATGCCCGGGGGGTTCGTGGATCGCGGCGAGCTCCCCGCGGAGGCGGCGGTGCGCGAGGCCGCCGAGGAGGTGGGACTTGAAGTGGAGGTGGGACCGCTCATCGGTGTCTTCGGCACCCATGTCAGTCCCATCATCATCGTGTACGGGTCGCTCCGGGTGGAGGGCGAGGCCGAGCCCCTGGACGAAACCCTGGCCGTGCGCTGGTTCGCGCCTTCCCAGATCCCCTGGGCCGACCTGGCCTTTGACTCTACCCGCCAGGCCCTCACCTCCCTGGTCGAGCAGCGCGGTTGGCCGCTGCCCCCAGTGGACGTGGACTCGGAGTAGGCCCCAAACATGAGCGAGCCCCAGCCCAGTCCCGTGGATCCTTCCGCAATGGTTGCGCGGCCGGGGCTCCTGGGCTGGATCCTGTTTCGCTTCTTTTACTCGCTCAGGCTCTTTCGGGACAAGGACGTGCAGACCTTGCGCGGGTTGGCCGAGGAGGGTCGCCTCGTATACGTTTTGAGCCACAAGCACGTCTACAACGCTCTATATTTCAACTACGCTTTCCGTCGGTTCGGCCTGCCCCTGGCCCGTACGGTGACGGCGATCTTCACCCTGGTCTTCGGGCCCTTGCTGCAGATGCTGCGTTTCGGGGTCGGGAGGCGTGAGCGGCGACCCATGCGCGAACGCGCCGGGTTGCATCTTCGCCGCGACGAGGCGGCGATGCTGTTTTTGCGAAAGGGGCCCAGACCGGGGCCTCCGGGCCAGGTCCACGACGCTGACGAGCTGCTCCGGGGTTGCCTCGACGTCCAGCGCGCCGGCGGGCGACCGGTAATCCTGATGCCCATGCATCTGTTCTGGGGCGGGTCCCCCCTGCGCCTCGGTTCGCCGAGCCTCACGACCCTACGGCGGATCTTGGGTGGCCCGGAGGATCCCAACGCCTTTCGATCCTTCATGCAGCTGTTTCGCTACTTCCGGCACCAGTGGCCCCGACTGGGGGAACCCTTGCGTCTCGACGAATTCCTTGCGGACCATCCGGACCTCGACGACGACGCGCTGATCCGGCGTTTGCGCTTCGAGCTGACCGACCGCACGGAGTTGGTGCGCCGGGTGATCCAGGGGCCCCGCCGAAAGGGCGCGCGCCGAATCTGCGACGAGGTGCTCCGCGGACCCCGGCTGCAGGAGGTCATCGTTCAGATGGCCTCCCAGAAGCAGGAGACCCCCGTCAAGTTCGAGCGCATGGCCCGGGGCTACCTCAAGGAGATCGCCGCCGAGCCGGGGCACCTGCTGCTCAACTTCTTCCGGTGGTTCCTCAAAAAGTTCGTCTGGTACCGGATCTACGACGGTCTGGAGGTGGACGAGGAGGGTATGGCACAGCTTCGGGAGGCGTCCGCCAAGGGGCCGCTGATGTTCATGCCCACCCATCGCAGCCACGTGGACTACCTGCTGCTTTCGTGGCTGGTGTCGTATTACGACATCGCCCCGCCCTACATTGCGGCTGGGGACAACCTGCGCCGGATCCCGGTGGTGGGTTGGATCTTCCGCCGATCGGGGGCGTTTTTTATCAAGCGGTCCTTTTGGCACAACCGGCTGTACACCGCGTGTCTGGCCGAGTACCTGCGCAAGATCCTGACCGAGGGTTACAACATCGAGTTCTTCATCGAGGGTACCCGGAGCCGCAGCGGCAAGGTGCTCACGCCGCGGTTGGGACTCCTGAAGTGGATCGCTGAGGCGGCCCTGGATGGCCGGGTGCGAAACGTACAGATCGCGCCCCTGTCGGTGGGCTACGAGAAGGTGATTGAAGAGGGCGCCATTACGCGAGAGGCCAGCGGTGGGCAGAAGAAAACCGAGGACCTCGGACAGGTGCTCAAGGCCAGTCGGGTGCTGACCTCCCGCTTTGGTCGGCTCAACTTCCAGGTGCACCCGCCCTACGATCTTCGGGAGGCCTTAGCTGAGCTCGGCGCCACCAAGGAGTCCGACGAGCAGACCCGCGGCGCCGCCATTAACCAGTTGGCTTTTCGTGTGGTGCGCGAGATCTCGCAGCTTTCCCTGGTGACCCCCACGGCGTTGGTGTCCACGGCGCTGTTGGTTACGGGGCGGCGTACCGTGGACCGGCGTATCGTGGATCGGATCAGCCAGTGGCTGCTGGAGCGGCTGCGGTCCAACGGCGCCCGGGTCAGCCGCGCCCTGGTGGCGCCCCAGACCGAGGAGGGCGCCGAGGTGTGCCAGGCGGAGCTTCTCCAGGTGCGCAGCGGTGGTCTGGAGAAGGCGTTGCAGCTACTGGCCAAGGACGGCAAGATCCAGATCGGTGGTCCCCGGGGCGCGCCGGCCTACCAGGTCCCCGAGGAGCGGCGACTTTCGTTGGCTTACTACCGCAACGGGTTGATCAATTTCCTGACGGCGGAGTCCATCGTGGCCCGCGCGGTGCTGACCGCCGGGGATGGATCGGCTGAGCCGGTGGCTCGCGAGGAGGTCATGGGCCGCGCCCGGCTGCTCTCGCGCCTGTTCAAGCACGAGTTTGTGTATGTGGTGGACCAGTCCTTTGACGAGATCTTCGATGAGACCGTGGCGCGGCTCGATGGTTGGGCGCTTCGGTCCGACGAGCGGGGGCTGTGGGTGGAGCCCGCGGGGCAGTTGGAGCTGAGGCTGCTGTCGTTGTTGTTGCAGGACTTCGTGGAGGCGTATTGGGCGGCTGCCCGTACCCTGGAGGAGCTGCTCAAGGGGCCGGTGGGTCGCAAGGCGCTCATCGGTCACATGGGCGATCTGGCGGATCGTCTCTTCTATCGCGGCGAGATCGGGCGTCGGGAGGCTTGTAGCAAGACCCTGTTTTACAATGCTTTGGCCGCGCTGTTGGATATGGGGGTTCTGACCGAGTCCGTGGGCCGCAGCCGCCAGGGGCCTCCGGTGGCCCTGGCGGAGGGCACCGACAGCCCCGAGACCCTGGAGGCCTTCATACAGAGCGTCGGCTCCCTGCGTGATCCGGATCAGCCTGAACCGTCCCTGGACTTCACCGCGCCCATGGGTTTGGGTAGAGCAGATAGATGAACCGCCTGGGCCTGGGCTTGTGCTTGTGCTTGCTGTTGCCGGGGTTGCTCTGGCCGGGGTTGCTCCGGCCGGGCTGTCACGGTCAGAGCCCAGAGGCGGTGCCCACCAAGTCCACCAAGCCCACCAAGCCCGCGACGGAGCCGGTCCGCCGCCCGCTTCCACCTGACAGCTCCACTTCCCCGCCGCGCGTCATCCCCGGGCCCAGGGCGGCGGCCCGGGTTCGCCCGCGATCCCAAGCGCCCGTGGTCCGTTCCCTGCCCATCAAGGGGTTCGCACCGTCCTCCTACGTGGCACCCGCAACTGGGGGAAGAACCGGACCGCGGCCGGTGATGGTGCTGCTCCACGGCAGCTATGACGCCCGCGCCGGGGAGTGTCACTCCTGGGGTCGGGTGGGGGCCCGTCAAGGCTGGTTGCTTTGCCCCGCGGGACTGCGTCGCTCGGACGCACCGAAAAACGAGGATCGTTGGACCTGGGGCAAGGTGGCGCACCTGATCCGGGAGATCCGTCTGGGCCTCGCCGCCCTGGAAAAGCGCTATCCGGGACGGTTGGATGTGGGGCGTCTCACCCTGGTGGGGTTTTCTCTGGGGTCTTTGTTGGCCCACGAGGTGGCGTACTTCTCCTGGGGCATGTTTCCGCGGCTGATCCTCGTTGAGGGCGTGGCCCGGGTGCGCCGCAAGTGGAGCCGGCGCATGTACCGACGGGGAGTGCGCCGGGTGGCGTACGTGTGCGGAGAGAAGACCCACTGCGCCGAGCAGCTCCCCCAGAGGTTTGTCCACCTCAAACGGGCCGGCATCACGGTGCGGTCCTTCGTCATTCCTGGAGCGCACCACGGCTACGGTCCCCGGTTCGATCCCCTGGCAGAACGCATCCTGGCCTGGATCCTCGCGGAAAAGCGTCCATCGGAGTACCGGCCCCCGCGACGCCGCCGGCGATAGTCGAGGCCACCTGGCCGCCCGGAACGGACTACCTCAGGGGATCGTGTTTTTCCTGAGTCGGCCGCCGGGTTGGCCCCCGAGTTCGTCACCGTGGTCGCTCCAGAATCGGCCGCTGCGGTTGCCCCTGAGTCGGCTGACCCCATCCACACCCACC
The DNA here is from genome assembly GCA_029938605.1 of Deltaproteobacteria bacterium. Taxonomy (GTDB): domain Bacteria; phylum Myxococcota_A; class Polyangia; order HGW-17; family JAJRWW01; genus JAJRWW01. The sequence continues at coordinate 68,971 of JAOZUO010000019.1, forward strand.
GCCGCTGTCACGAAGTGAGCGTTCACGATCATTCGACGTACAGCAACATTCTAGACGCAGTTAGAAGCATCAAGGGTGCATACACTCGAACACGTTACGCTTCCCGTGTTGTAACCAAGAGATTCGCACGTAATCTCGGCCGGAACCTCTCCATCACACTCTTCAACGAGGTGATCGATAATCCCGTTTCCACATTGCAGCGTCCAGCTAACAGGGTCCTCCATCATAGCGTGAAATAGGTTTCCACGTCCCCATTTGTGCCGGCTTCACGAGTCGGCATTTGGAGGGACGAGATGGGTTTTTTCCGAAAGAAGAAAAAGAAATCCTCACGGGCCAAGGGGAAGGCCAGGTCATCGGAGTCGGGTGTCACCCAGGCGCCGGTGCCGCCGGAGCGGCCTCAGGTGCCGGCGGAGCCAGCAACGGAGTTGCGCGTCTCCGCGCCTCGGAAGAGCGCTTCTCCGAAGGCGCGCATCGTCGCGCTTTCAAAAAGTGCTCACACGGCAAGGCGTGCAGCATGTGCGCAGCGCGCCGCACCATCCGATGACGCTGGGTAAAATCGAGCGATTTTGGAAAACCATCTGGGATGAGTTTCTCGAAGAGGCAGTCTTCGCGTCGTTTGCCTCCGCTCCCCCTTCGAAATCAGCTGGTCAGCGCCCCGAGTCCACTTCATTGCTATGATAATCAAATAGATTCCAATGGTTTCACAAATGGAGCGTGGTGCAATAAGGAACAGAGTCCCCCATGGTAGCACTAGGGTGATCGCAAAGTAGCAGAGCCGTTTGGAGCTGGGCGCCTCGAGCCCCCC
>JAOZUO010000112.1 GCA_029938605.1 Deltaproteobacteria bacterium
CCCGATCACCAAGGGGTCGAAATGATCGAACAATCCCCTTATCTGACCGGCATTGCGCCTAGACCAGGTCCTGGTGACGAGCGGCGAGGCCTTTGACTCCAACTTCGGCGTTTTTGCCCAGTGCGACCCCAATACGCAGCAGTGCGGTCAGCTGGAAATCGAACGGTCGCTGTTCCGGCACGTCCAGGGCGTGGCCGTAAATGTGTGCGGCGTCAGTGGACGGATCTCCGACTCGGCACTCGAGGCCATCAACGACTCGAGGGTTGGGGACGAGGTGGGCGTGCAGGTGGTGGGCGTACCTGGTGCCGCTCGAACGACCTTCGATATTCAGTCCACCGTGCTCTCCCGGATCGGCGAGTGGGGGCTGCGGGTATGTCGACGCTGACGGCACAGTAAGCCAAACCTGGATCGATTCAGGTCAATGGAGTGTAGGCCTGGCAGGAGACGTCCACCTGGTCCTTGCCTCGGACAACCACTTCTATGGTTTCCTGGACCCCAAGGACGTGCCCGTTCAAGGCTATCGTCCGGTTCCCCCACCGCTCCTGATCAGCAGCGACTGCGGGACGGGACGCTAGTATCACGTCCCGGGTTCGGTGTCGGGAAGGGCGGTGTCGGGGATGTCGTGACCCTTGGACTTTTTGGACTTCATGTAGCGGAGGTTGTGCTTGGTGAAGCCCACCACGAGGGGGAGTACCTCGCGGATTTCGATGCCGCCCTTTTTCAGGTCGGAGATCTTGAGGGGGTTGTTGGTGAGCAGGCGGATGGCCCGATTTTGGGGACGCAGGGCGTGGAGGACCACGGCGGCGTCGGCGAAGTCTCGGGAGTCCTCGGGCAGGCCCAGGGCGGTGTTGGCCTCGTAAGTGTCCTGGCCCATGTCCTGCAGCAGGTAGGTGACGGCCTTGGCCCACAGACCGATGCCGCGACCCTCGTGGCTGGACATGTAGATCACCGCGCCGGCGCCCTCGTCCACGGCCCGCGCGAAGGCCGCGTGGAGCTGGGGGCCGCACTCGCAGCGGCGGGAGCCGAAGACGTCGGAGGTCATGCAGGCTACTCCGGAAGTACGTGGAGCCCAGTGGCGTCCAGAATTCCGGCCGCGATGAGGTCGATGGCGTGGACCTCGTTCTCCACGTCCAGTCCTCCGGGTTGGACCAGGTAGACGAGCCACCCCGAGTCCACCTGTTTGCATTTGTAGCCCTTGTGCGGCGTCTGGGTCACCCGACGGGTGACTCCGGTCTCCAAGTCGTGGACCACCAAGTCCCAGCCGTCGGCGCCGCTGTAGTAGGTGGTGCGCCAGCAGGCAAGGTTATGGCGAAGACTGGGGCGGCTGTTGTACTCGCCGTTGTCGGTGAGCCGAACCTCCTCGGCGGTGCTGATGCGGTAGCCGTAGATCTCCCAGTATTCATTCCGCCGGTCCTCCCAGAGCACCCAGTCTCCCCAGGTAGCGGTGTAAGCCGTGTAGCTGTCGTAAGTAGACTCTATGTGGTGCACCGAACCGGAATCCAGGTCAGCCACAAACACGTCCTTGCCCGGCCCGCCATAGTCCACCCAGGCGGCGTGGGTCGGGGAGATGCTTACGTCCTCCACGGCATGACCCTCCCCGGCCAAGATCACCAGGTCGTCGGTGACCAGGTCCCAGCGAAAAAAGAACTTCCCTTTGTCCTCAACTTCATCGCCGCCCCACAGCACGACATGCCGGCCATTGAAAAAGGACGCCGAGGTGTAGAAACCCGGATGCAGCTCGGTGAACTCCAGGCTCTCGGTATCGAACATGAACAATTGGGTCTCTACGTTGATTCCTCTGGGATACTGACTGAAGATGACCTCCGAGCCCCAGAGGCTCGGGGAGAACTGGTGCCCGCAGCCCTGGCTGATCCGATACTCGGTGCAGGTCCTCAAATCGTATAGGAACATGTCTCTGTCGTCCGAAGGGTGGTCACGGGCCTCGGCGTACAGAACCCGCTGGTCGGAGACGTGTACCCAGGAGGTATAGCGGTCCCCGAGGGCGGGGGTCTGGATGTAGGTGGCATCGCAGGGTGACTGGGGCTGCCAGGTAGTCCGATCGATGCCAAAGTCAGTGCAGGCGTCGTCACCGGCATCCGGCCCAACATCTGGCCCGACGTCCCGCTGCACCACAATGACGTCAGGGACATCCACGTCCGGCTCGGCGTCTCCCGGGTCCTGGTCCCCGGGATCCTCGCAGGCGACCAGGCTCGCCCAGACCAGCAGTGCCGGAACAATAGTGTAGCGCCCAGAGACGAGAGCAACGCAGCTGGTGCGCTTGTTGGGGGCGAACGCCATTATTCTCTCGACCAGCGGTGTCGATGCCGTTTCCGGCGGCCGTTTTTCAAGGATGGATGCTGCTCCCAGGTACCATCCTCGATATTCAAGGACCAGGGACCGAACACGGTCTCACCCTGATGGGAGCCGCCAGCCACCCAGACCATCTTTGCCAGACGATCATACCACAGCATAGGCTGGATCAGATGGCCTGGACCTTCATCGGTGCTCGGCCAGAGCTCTGTCCAGGCGGTCGTCACCGAGCTCGTCAGATCCGTCACGAAGAGGTCGCTCAGGAGCTCTTCGCCAAAGGAACGAGTGCCCCCGTACACGTAGAGCCGGTGGCCAGATGGGTCGAAGTAAGCGCCGTGATCCGCACGCTCAATCTGGTAGCTGCTGCTTCCATTGGCCGACAGGAGCAACACGCTCATTGTGCTCGGATCCAGTGCCAGGAGCCTGGCGGTTTCCTGACCGTCCTGGCGGCCACCGAAGAGGATCAACCGTCGCCGGATGGGGTCGAAGTTGGCGCTGTAGCCGGAGGTCTCACCCAGGGCGGCCACCTTGCCAAGACGAATCCAGGACCCTTTTTCGAAGACCAGGGTGTAGAGCACATTGGTCTCAGGGACCTTTCCAACGTATTCGTCAACGACCTCGCCGATAACCTCGTTGCCGAGCAGGTAGAGCCGCTGGACCTCGGGATCGAAGAAGGCGTGGGCCTCGGTGAGATTCGGGGCATCCTCGGAGTGAGCCAGGGCCTCTCGGGCAGTGATCCACAGGTTCTCGTCGCTGTCCGACGAGGGCGCAATCCAAAGCCGCGCGGGTTGCTCCATCGAAGCGCTGGGCTCGTACACGAAGCGGGTGATCACCCGGCCGTAGTCCAGGCCCGCGAGGCCGGTCTGGAAAACGCCCCGGCTACTGACTGCGGCGCTCCAGTTCTGCAGCATCTGCCCATCGGGCAGGAAAGTCACCTGGGCGATCCGGCTGGGATGGGCCAGGGTCTGATCATAGTGAACCATGTAGATGGATTCGCCCACGTTCAGGATGGAATTCGCCATGGGGTTTTGGAGAAACTCGAAGGGAACCTGCGACAGCCAATCGTTGTTTAGCCACCACCAGTGGTCATACTCCCTTGCGAGAACGGTGACGTTACAATCAAGGGGCCCCAGCAGGTACCTTACGCCCGGTGAGAGGACAATCTCATCGAGATCGAACGCTCCACTCTGATCTACGAGGCGATCGGGATAGGTGACCCGGACCTTCAGGGGCTTCGGATCCGCCTCGGTGTGAAAGAGCTCGGCGTCGTCGGGAGTTACCAGGGGATCGGGCGGGTCTACCCACTTCATGGTTGCGCCCAGAGTCCAGGAGAACGGCCGCAGGTTGTAGTCCTCACTTCGCTCGAAGAGCACGTCCCGGTCCCGACCCATCTTGTGGAGTTCGACAAAGTCCCGTGCGTTGGGGTCGGGGCCGCTGTATGGGAAGTCGCTGCCGGCGGCAAATGCGGTTTCGTCCCGAATCGGGGTCCACGCGAGTCGGCGGCGCTGCTCGCAGTCTCCGCCTGGATCCTTGCAGCCATCCTCCCAATCCTCATCCAAACCAGCTCCGGAGATGCCCGGACACGCGCAAGCCTCCACGGACGTGCCGGCCATGATTTGCGACCCGGCGGGGTTCGCGGAGTTTGCTCGGAAGGAGACGTTCGCGAAATCCGTGGGACAGGTCTGGTACAGCGCCCAGTTATCGATGTCGAGCATAACCTGCTGGGAAATGGTCACATTGTACACCCGAGACTCGCAACGATCTCCCACGCCGTCGCTGTCGCTGTCCTCTTGGTTGGGGTTGGCAAACAGGGCCATGCAGTCTGAATCGGGCGGGCCGCCGCCCACGATGCTGATCATGCTGTTTTGACACATGGTGAGGTTGTCGACGTCGTCGGCGCAGTTGTCGGCTACCATGTTCTGGTCGCAGCTCGCCTTGCAGTCAGCCAGGCTGGTGCCGCAGGCGAAGTAGTCGGCTCGCAGCCGATCGCATTCCGCCTCGCAAGCGGTCCGGCTGAAAGACGCAGTGAACTCACAGGCGCCATCGTTGTCCAGGTCGTAGTAGACGTGACGGTTGAGTGGCTGGCAGTCGACGGCGTTGTCGAAGCCGTCGTCATCAACGTCAGTGTCGCAAGCGTCGCCGATGCCATCACCGTCGATGTCGCGTTGCAGCGGGTTAACGCTAGAGCAGTTGTCACAGGCGTCCCCGATCCGATCGGAGTCGCCGTCGGATTGGAACGGGTTAGGCGTCTCGGGGCAGTTGTCTACCTGGAAGCTGTTGTCGTAGCCGTCGATGGAGTCAAAGTCCACGTCGCAGCGCAGTGGCCTGGTTGTCGTGTCCGGCGGTAGGTCCCCAATGCCCATGGGGAAGGGGGCCTTGATTCCGTTCGGCGACCCGACAGGGAAGTAGATAATTTCGGAAAATCCGCCGGCTCCTCCTGCAGCAGGTGGGGACGCAAACTCGATGAAGGGCAGTTTGTATAAATTCTTCACGCCGTGCAGGCTGAAGTCCTGGAAGGTCACCGAAGGTGCGCCGGCCAGATCCGGGTCCTGCCAATCGTAGGCGACCAGGGTGATCCAGTGCGCGGCGCCGCACTCCGGGCTCGGGTCCACATCGCGCAGTGGCCACTGCACCGGCATGCCGGCGGAGAAGTCATTCGTAACCCCCACCCGGGGGATGCGCGCGTTGCAGGAGAAAGACACGCGTAGCGGACCATAAATCCGCAGGTAGATTGCGATGGCGTCGAACATGCCCTCGACGTCGATGATATTGCCTCTCGAGTCACGGTAGCTCGATAGATCCAGCCTATGCGCACCCGTGGTACGGAAGAGCAGGGTCTGACCCGGATTCTGTTTCTGTATCCAACTGCATTGACACCACGTGGGCCGGTCTAAGGGGCTGAGAGTCCGATAACGATCACAGACACCGCAGGACTGCTTGTCCGACTGGTGATCAAACCGAGGAACCGGGTCCTGAATACACGCCTCAACGTAGCCGACCTGCTCGGACCACTCTTCATGCTTCCACCGAGTGGATGGACCAGTACCTCCATCCATACAAGAAGTAGTCTCTCCGGGCCCGGTTTCGACACCGTAGTGGGTCACGCAATATTCACCATAGCCAGGGAGGTCTCGCCGATCAGCACACTCGAAGAACACGAGCGGATTGAGCCAGATCCCTCGTTGGCCAACGGTGGGCTCGATGTAACCAAAGTCCTTCGCCCTGGACGCGTAAAGCACTTGGAGCGCGTGAACCTCGGAGTAGAGCCAGCAGGCTGAGCCGATTGACTTGGTGCTCGGTCCCACGTAGCTGACCCACTTCAAGTACAGGTCGACGTTGTCCCAACTGAATTCCACCGGAATTGGCGCCTTCGGGATCACTGGTTGATCCAGGGGCAAAGTGGCCAGGTACGCTTGGTTGGTGGCCTCCTCCCGGGGGGTGATAACACAGTTTTCGTGGGCGCGCGCCTCATCGGCGAGCACCGCCGACAGGACCAGGAAAAACCCTACCAGTCCAGCTACTGTTACCCTGTAAGTCATCGGAGCTCCTTTCGGTGACCGCTGAGATTCTGATTTTCGAATAGGGTGTGGTTGACGAAATCGACTACTGCCGGGCGGCAGTCGTCTCGAAGCATCCGGTCGCTCGAAGCGACGGCGGTATAGTTGATCAGATTGAAGGGAAGGGAAGGGAAGGGAAGGGAAGGGAAGGGAGCACGAAGAGATAGGTCCTGTGGATCAAACCAATCATGGTGGTCCTTCCTGTGCCAGTCCAGTTTTCTTCTATCGGTTCCCGTTTAGTTTCAGATGTCGAGCATGCATCTGTCAACGGAAAAAGCGTTAGCAAGCCAGCATGTTTTGTTAATTAAGCAGCCTGGGCCACAAAACGCGGTGATGAAGGTTGTAGTGGGCCGTAGCTCCGGAGATCTGAGATCCAGACGCAACTTGTCTTCGGGGAAGGCGGCGACGGGAGGCTACTTGTCTTCGGGGAGGGCGGCGTCAGGGAGAGCGGTGTCGGGGAGGGCGGCGTCGGGGATGTCGTGGCCCTTGGACTTTTTGGACTTCATGTAGCGGAGGTTGTGCTTGGTGAAGCCCACCACGAGGGGGAGTACCTCGCGGATTTCGATGCCGCCCTTTTTCAGGTCGGAGATCTTGAGGGGGTTGTTGGTGAGCAGGCGGATGGCCCGATTTTGGGGACGCAGGGCGTGGAGGACCACGGCGGCGTCGGCGAAGTCTCGGGAGTCCTCGGGCAGGCCCAGGGCGGTGTTGGCCTCGTAAGTGTCCTGGCCCATGTCCTGCAGCAGGTAGGTGACGGCCTTGGCCCACAGACCGATGCCGCGACCCTCGTGGCTGGACATGTAGATCACCGCGCCGGCGCCCTCGTCCACGGCCCGCGCGAAGGCCGCGTGGAGCTGGGGACCGCACTCGCAGCGGCGGGAGCCGAAGACGTCGGAGGTCATGCAGCAGGAGTGCACACGAACCACGGGGGCCTCGGAGGTGGCGAAGTCGCCGTGGGTCAGGATGGAGCTGACCTGCATGTACGTCGACAGGAGCGGGACGAGATCCCGGGTCTGGTCCGTGCGGATACGCTCGGCCACCTCCTTGATCAGGCCATACTCACTGTGGCGCACAAAGGCGTGCCACTGGAACAGGGCCTCCTCGCCGCTGTCGAGGGTGATGGGGAGGGGCACCGGGCCGAGTATGGACAGGTAGGGCAGCTCGGCGTTGTCTGCGTTGTCGGGGCCGGGGGCCATGTCGTGTCCCTGTTGGTCCACGTGGCGCAGGACATTCTTGCGCAAGAGCAGCTCTACGATGGCTGGGTCGATGTAGCTGAACATGAGTGCTATCCTTTTTGCCCCTTCGTTACCCCTTCGTTACCCCTTCACCACTAGGTTCACCAGGGGGGTCTTGCCGGGCCTGGCGGGCACAAAGATCTCGCGCACGAGGTTTTTGCCCTCGAGCATGGGGACCACTTTCTCCTGCTCCTTGGCCAGGGCGAGGGCGTCGTCCTTGGTGATGGTGGCCGGGACCATGAGCCGGGCGCGGACCTTGGAGTTGACCTGCACCACCAGCTCCATCTCCGGGTCCGCGGCGAGGTCCTCGTCAAAGACGGGCCACGGCTCGTGGGAAAGGCTCTCGGTGTGACCGAGCTTCTCCCAGAGCTCCTCGGCCACGTGCGGAGAGAAAGGCGCCAGCAACAGCACGTAGGTCTGGAGCACGGCCCGGGGCCGCACCTTCTGGGCGGTGAGGCCGTTGACCAGCTCCATGAGCCGGGCGATGGCCGTGTTGAACCGCATGGAGTCCAGGTCGCTCGTCACGGCCTTGATGGTCTTGTGCAGCAGGCGAGAGAGCTCCTCGTCCGGGTCCACGTCCTGGACCGTGGGGAGCATGGCGCCCTCCTCGTCCACGAACAGGCGCCAGGACCGGTTCAGCCAGCGGCGGATGCCCACCACGTCCCGGGTCTGCCAGGGCTTGACCACCTCCAACGGACCCATGAACATCTCGTAGCAGCGGAAGGCGTCCGCGCCGTGCTCGGCGACGATCTCGTCGGGGTTGACCACGTTGCCCCGGGACTTGGACATCTTCTCCCGGTCTTCGCCCAGGATGAGCCCCTGGTTCACCAGCTTCTGGAAGGGCTCGTCGGTGGAGACGTGACCCAGGTCGAAAAGCACCTTGTGCCAGAACCGGGCGTAGAGCAGGTGCAGCACCGCGTGCTCGGCCCCACCCACGTACAGGTCCACGGGCATCCAGTACCGCTCTTTCTCGGCGTCCCAGGCCGCGCCGTTATTGAGCGGATCCACGAAGCGCAGGTAGTACCAGCAGGACCCTGCCCATTGGGGCATGGTGTTGGTCTCCCGCTTGGCGGGGCGGCCCGTGTCGGGGTCGGTGGTCTCGAGCCATTCGGTGGCCTCGGCCAGGGGGCTCTGACCACTGTCCGAGGGCTCGATGCGCTCGATGTCGGGCAGCTCCAGGGGCAGGTCCTCGGTGGGCAGCACCTTCACCGAACCGTCCTCGGTGTGGATCAGCGGGAAGGGCTCACCCCAGTAGCGCTGGCGCGAAAAGACCCAGTCCCGCAGCTTGTAGTTCACCGATGCCCGGCCGAGGTTCTTCTCCTCCAACCAGGCGGTGATTTTGGCCTTGGCGTCGTCCACCTTCAGGTCGTTGATGAGACCCGAGTTCACCAGCAGTCCGTCGCCCGTGTAGGCCTCTTTCGAGATGTCTCCGCCGGAGACCACCTCGATGATGGGCAGGTCGAACTTGGTGGCGAACTCGTAGTCCCGCACGTCGTGGGCGGGCACGGACATGATGGCCCCGGTGCCGTAGGTGGCCAGCACATAGTCGGCCACCCAGATGGGCATGGGCTCGTCATTGACCGGGTTAACAGCGTAGGCGCCGGTGAACACGCCCGTCTTGTCCTTGGCCAGGTCCGTGCGCTCGAGATCGCTCTTGGCCCCGGCCTGGTCACAGTAGGCCCGCACCGCCTCGGCCTGGTCGGTGGTGGTGACCTTCTCCACCAGCGGGTGCTCGGGGGACAGCACCATGTAGGTGGCGCCAAAGAGCGTGTCGGGCCGGGTGGTGAAGACCCGGATGTTTTCGTCATGGTCGGGCAGGGCGAAGTCCACGTCCGCGCCTTCGGACCGGCCGATCCAGTCCCGCTGCATGGCCTTGATTCCCTCGGGCCAGTCCAGCTTGTCCAGGTCCTTAAGGAGCCGGTCCGCGTAGGCGGTGATCTTCAGCATCCACTGCCGCAGGGGGCGCTTATGGACCGGGCCCTGGCACCGGTCACAGCAGCCATCCTTGACCTCCTCGTTGGCCAGGCCGGTCTTGCAGCTCACGCACCAGTTGATGGGCGCCTCGGCCTCGTAGGCCAAACCCTTTTTGTACAGCTCGGAAAAGATCCACTGGGTCCACTTGTAGTAGCCCGGGTCCGTGGTGTTGATCTCCCGGTCCCAGTCGTAGGAGAACCCCAGGGATCGGATCTGCCGCCGGAAGTTGTCCACGTTTACGCGGGTGGCCTCGGCGGGATGGATGCCGGTCTTGATGGCGTAGTTCTCCGTGGGCAGCCCGAAGGCGTCCCAACCCATGGGGTGCAGCACGTTGAACCCACGCATACGCTTGTACCGGCACACGATGTCCGTGGCGGTGTACCCCTCGGGGTGCCCCACATGTAGACCCGCCCCCGAGGGGTAGGGGAACATATCCAGCACGTAGTACTTGGGCTTGTCGCTGACGTCTTCGGCGCGGAAGCTGCGGTGCTCGAGCCAGTAGTCCTGCCACTTGGCATCGACGGTCTGATGATCGAAGGTAACGCTCATTATCTGTTTCCTGGGGATGCGGACCGGCGCCCACTGTTGGGGGGGCTTAGGGAAGGGGCGGGAACTCCTGGTACATGATCATGTCCTCCATCTTTCGCCACAGCTCGGCCATGTAGTTGGACATGATGTAGATGTCGTGCTTTTTGCCCGACAGGTCCGTGGCGTGGTCCCTCAGGATAGCCTCCTGCACAAACCCCATCTCCTGGAGCATCTTCTTGAGACGGACCTGGTCGTCAAGCACCTGATAGACGAGCTTGTCCAGTCCCTGGGAGGAGGCCACCTCCACCAGCTCCATGATCAGGATGCCCCCCAAGCCAGTGGGCGACCACTTGGGCATGAGGCTGTACTTGAGCTCTCCCACGTGGCGGGCCCAGCCGTGGTGCATGATGCGCAGGGAGCACTCGCCCACCAGCTTTTCCCCCTCGACCTCGAACCCGCCCATGGTCACCATGCGCCCCAGGGGGATCTCCTCGAGGAACCGCTGGAGGATCTTCCGATTGGAGTTGTCCTGGCGCAGCCGCAGGCGGGTCTCCGGCGGCAGATCCCGATAGAAGGCCAGCAGCTGATCTTCGTCGTCGGCGACCAGCGGCCGAATCATCACCTCGACGTCGTTGTTGAGCACCCTGCGGTCCGGGTACTGGCCCTGAAATCCCTGGTCCAAGCCTAGTTTCATGATTCTCCCCCGTACGTATCCACCCCGTATTTGTACCCCATGTCGTAGGCCCGCCCGTTGAGCGCCTCGGTCCCCTTGGGCACCGAGTACAGCACAGCCTTGCGGGCGCTCTCCCTGGATACCACCGGGGCCACGGCGGAGAAAAATCCCACCATGACGATGTTGAGCACGATGCGCCGCCGAAGTTTCTCCGCGATCTTCGTGGCGGGCACGCCGTAGGCAGTGACCCCCTCCGGGAGATCGCCCTGGTCCCCTATGTCCACCAGATCCTCTTCGTAGATCAGCTTGCCCCCCGGTCGGAGCAGGGGCAGATACAGACCCAGCGCCTGCTGGGACATGGCCACCAGCACGTCGGGTTTCTTCACGTAGGGATACAGGATCTGCTCGTCAGACAGGGTCACCTGGGCGCTACAGGCCCCACCCCGGGCCTCGGGGCCGAAGCTCTGCATCATGGTGGCGTGCCTGTTCTCGAAGATGGAAACGGCCCGGCCGAGGATCATTCCCGACAGGATCACGCCCTGCCCGCCAAAGCCGGCGATACGCCATCGGGAGCTACTTTGGATTTCCATATCTATCTCCCTATTATCGTCCGCCATCGCCGTCGCCATCGCCCTTGGGGTTCCGCATGGTCACCGGGCCGTAGGGTCGGAAACGATCCTTGCCCAGGGCCTTGGTCATGGCGTCATTGTACACATCCAGGAATGCCTCCCGGGGCTGATCCTTGAAACGACCCACGATGATGGGACCGTTTTTGAGGTCCACGGTGGCGGCGTCCGTGGAGAGCCCATCCCGGCGAATGGACTTTTCCTTGAAGATCCGCATGATATCCAGCCCGTCGCCGAGGCGATTGCGCCTCCCGAAGAGCGTCGGGCAGGGAGAGAGCACCTCCACGAAGGAGAAGCCGTTTTTGCTCAACGCCTGTTTGATTGTATTGGCCAGGGGCCGCACATGGTAGGTCGTATATCGCGCCACGTAGGAGGCTCCACTCGAATCGGCCAGGTGCGCGAGGTTGAACGGCGCTTCCAGACTGCCGTAGGGCGTCGTGGTGGCCATGGAGAACTTCGGCGACGTAGGTGCCACCTGGCCGCCCGTCATGCCGTAGGTGAAGTTGTTGACGCAGATCACCGTAATATTCACGTTTCGGCGGGCTGCATGGATGAAGTGGTTGCCTCCGATGGCGATGAGATCGCCGTCCCCGGAGAAGACCACCACGTGCAGCTCCGGGTTGGCCAGCTTGAGACCGATGGCAAAGGGGATGGCGCGACCGTGGGTCGTATGGAAAGAGTCCAGCTTGAGGTAGCCGGCCACCCGCCCCGTACAGCCTATGCCCGACACCACCGCGATCTTTTCCCGGGGGATGCCGGTCTTCTCGACGGCGCGCACGAAGGCGTTCACCGCGGTACCGATGCCACAGCCCGGACACCAGATGTGCGGCATGCGATCCATGCGCAGCCAATCCTCCATGGGGCTGTTGACCGGGACGGCCTGCAGGGCCTGTGTCTTGCGGGGGCTCATGATGTCTCCTCCAGAATCGCCTCCAGAATGACGTTGGGATCGTGCACGGCCCCTCCGGGGTGACCCACCAGGCGCACGGGCCGCGCGCCGGCCACTGTCCGCTCCACCTCCCGCACCATCTGACCGAGGTTCATCTCCGGCACTACCACCCGCTGCACGGAATCCTGGGTGGCCCGGTCCCGCACGATCTGCTCGGGGAAGGGCCACACGGTCACCAGCCGCAGGTGGCCCACCCGGAGCCCCTGGCGCCGGGCGTCGAGGATGGCGCGCTCGGCCACCCGGGAGGTGATGCCGTAGCTCACCACCAGCACCTCGCAGTCGTCCACCTCGGACTCCCGCACGTCGGTGACGTCCTCCAGATCGATCTTGTTCATGAGCCGATGCATCATGTCGACCTGGGTGTCGGCCGTCATGATGGGGTAGCCCCGCTCGTCATGGGTCAGCCCCGTGACGTGGAAGTAGTAGCCCTGCCCCACGGGCGCCAGGTCCGGCACCATGCTGCCTTCGGAGCACTCGTAGGGTTTGTACTCCGAAGGGGGCTTATCGGTGAACCGGCGGGCGTCCACTTCGATGTCGTCGGCGTCGGGGATCACCACCTTCTCCAGCATGTGGCCCACCGCCTCGTCCAACAAGACCAGGACAGGAGTACGATATCGCTCAGCGAGGTTGAAGGCCCGGATGGTGAGATCGAAGGCCTCCTGGGGGGAGTTGGGACACAGGGCCAGCGTCGGGTAGTCCCCGTGGGAGCCCCACTGGGCCTGCATCATGTCCCCCTGGGCCGGCAGGGTGGGCAGCCCCGTGGAGGGGCCGCACCGCTGTACGTTGATCCACACGGTGGGGGTCTCGGTGATCACGGCCAGGCCAATGTGCTCCTGCATGAGGGAGATCCCCGGCCCCGAGGAGACGGTCATGGCCTTCACGCCGCCCCAGGCGGCGCCGATGATAGCGATGGAGGAGGCCAGCTCGTCCTCCATCTGGACGAACATACCGCCCACCATGGGGAACCTCACGGCCAACCGTTCCACCACCTCGGTGGAGGGGGTGATGGGGTAGCCCGCAGAGAATCGACAGCCCGCCGCGATGGCGCCCTCGGCGCAGGCGACGTCCCCGTCGATGAAGTGGATTCCGGTCAGTACCGCTTCTTTGATGGAGTGCATCAGTGAATTGTCCTTGGCCCGGCCCGAGAGGGGCTAACGGGTCCCCCGCAAACCGTGGATGGCGAAGTCCGGGCAAAGCATACCGCACATGTCGCAGCCACGACAGAGCTCGGGATCCACCACCTTGGGGTAGTGGAAGCCTTTCCGGTTGAAGTCCTTGGAGAGCCTGAGGCATTTGGCCGGGCAGAAAGCGACGCAGAACCCGCACCCTTTGCAACGCTCTATGTTGATCTCGGTGTAGCCGCCCTTCTTGGGCCGCCGGCGGGCGGGCTCTTTGGCCGTGGACTGGTTGTCGTCCGACATGGTGCTGTCCTCTACGCGCCGATTCGGCGCTCCTCGCTGCAATGTGCCCCAGAGACCGGGGATGTCAATCCCCGATCCCGGGACGGTGGTGTCGATGGGATTCCCAGGAGGGAGGGAGCTGGAACGATGGGGCGATCCCTAAGGCGGCTGGCGTGAATAAACTTGTCAAGTTGGGATACGAGGCACGCGGTTGCCAAGGCGCGAGGAGAGCGCATACTCCGCGTATGAAACCGACGAGCAACGCAGGCAACTGCGATGGATCGGGTTCCAGATAACAAGGTTATTTGCGCCAGCCGCCTGATCATTTCCGGCGCCTTTTTTTCTTGCCCCGGCGGGCCTTGTCGGGCCGGGCGCGTTTGGAGGACTGATCCGCGGCGGGCTCGGCGGCCGACGAGTCCGGGGGCGGGTCCCCACCCCCCGAACGGCGAACGCCCAGATAGGCCACCAAGCTGGCGGCCAACAACAACAACAGGCCTTGCCAATAGAGCCCGAACACCAGCCAAAGAAGTCCCAGGGCGGCGAGCACTAGGGTCACCACCAGGGCGTCATTCCGAACGGATAGCTTGGTCTCGGTGTTCATCACGGACAACGCTGGCGACGGTTATCTTTCCCAACTACGGCCAGCGGGAATCGCGATTCCCACTTTGCATCAACGTATGTACAAATCAAGCGTTATCGAAAGTTTCCACCCCTAGAAAGGAACCCTATTTTTTGACACCAATTGTCCCCGATGGCATTTTATAGAAAGTCTCATGGATATCGACACCTTCTTACGAGAACTGTCCCGGTTGGAGCGCGAGTTCGGTCGAGGGCAACAGAACCTGGCATCCTTTGAGTGCAAGGACTGCGAGGCATGTACAAGCTGCATGTTCTGCACCCAATGCAAGCATTGCCACGCCTGTACCCACTGCGACCAGTGCCTGAGCTCCACCGGCTGCTCCCATTGTGTCGCCTGCGAGCGGTGTCACAAATGCGCCTACTGTCGGGAATGCCGGCGTTGCCTGGGTGGGTCCTACGTGATCCGCTCCATCGACTGCGTGGACTGCACCTACTGTTACGGATGCGTGGGACTGATCAAGAAGGAGTTCCACATCCTCAACGTCCGCTATCCCCGCAAGGACTACTTCGAGCTGTCAGCCCAACTGGACGAAGATCTCAAACGCATGGCGGGACATCGGCCAAGCCCGGAACAAGGGTAGTCGTTCCCCATCCCCAGAGGCGGCCTCAGGATCGGCGGTTCAGGAAGGATTGGCGAGCCGTTGGGTTCCGGCCTCGGTAATGCGATACTCGAGGGCCCCACGGCGGCTGCCCTCTCGCGGACGGGTCTCGATGACCACGTCCCCGCGGGCGCGGATCACCTTGCGCACGTTGCCTGGCAGGATGGGCATGCCGGCGGCGCCTCCGGTATCCGATAGCTCCTTGGCGCTCATCCAGCCGCCGTGTTCGGTCAGGAGAGACAGAACCCGCACCAGTTGATCCGGGCGCTTCTTTCCGCGTCGCTTGGCCGGAGCGCGCCGACGGGTGGCCTTGGGCGGCGCCTTGGCGGGTGGGGGAGTCGCAGCGGCCGCGGGTCGCACCGGCTCGGGCGTGGGTGGAGCCGCGGGCTCCGTCGGGGGAGTATAGGATGGATAGGACGGATAGGTGTGGTCCACACGATCAGAACGGGATCGCATGCGTTCCGACGCCACGGCGACAATTTCAAAAAACAGCCGGACAGCCTTTTCGCCAGTCTCCAGGGCCGTCTGCTTCACACCTTTCAATAGATCAAACATAGCTCCACACCCCTAAGGACCCGATCGGTAATTTCTTGATCGCTCAGGACGCCGATCCATCCCGGCTCGCTTCGTTACTCCTCGTTGCATATCAATAAGTATGCGCCTCGGCGTGCCTCGCGAGCCGGGCGCCTCGACGCCCTGCACTGGACAACTAATTTCCGAGCGGGCCCTACGTCTCGGGTTGTCCTCATCACCCTATCGGTCGTACGGGTGGATAATGATCATATCCACCTACGTTCGTCAAGATTCGAATCCAACAGAAACCCCATCCACGCCCATATTCGCCCATATTGGAATGCCGCTTGCCTCCGTAGATTCCTTCACCGTATACTCACTCCCCGACGGCCAACCATCCCACTCCCTGGTTGGGCTTGGGAGTTCATGGGTTAGGCCTGGGCTCCACCGGAGGTATCACGTGTCGATTGATCTGATAGACGCCGCCCAAGGTGCCATGCTCGGTACAATGGTGGGAGACGCCCTCGGCATGCCCGCCGAGGGGTTGTCCCAACAGGCCCTCAAGGAAAAGTTCGGCCGCCTGGATTCCTTTCGCGAGGGGTCGTTGCCCCCCGGAGAGTTCACTGACGACTCGGAGATGACGATCAGCCTTTGCGAGGCCCTCGTACAAAATGGTGAATTCGATCTCCAGGCGACGGCCCATTCCCTGGCCCACAACTTCACGCCTTGGAGAGGCTACAGTCCCCATGTGTACGGCATCATGGCCCGGATCCGACAGGGCATGGACTGGACCAGCCCCGGCACATCCTCTTGGGGAAGCGGCGCCGCCACCCGGGTGGCCCCCATTGGGGTCCTGTACGCCGACGATCCCGAGGTGGCCGAGCACGCGGCCGCCCAGGCACAGATCACCCACACCCACCCCAACGGTATCGCAGGCACGGTGGCCCAGGCCATTGCGGTGTCCCAGTTGACCGTTGCCGGCTTATTCGAATCTACCGTGGCCATCGATGAGCTGCTGGAGCGGCTCCTAGAGCCGATCAGTGAACACAGCGTGGCCATGGTCGACGCACTGGAGCGTATCCGGGATCTCCGTCCCCCGGACAATCCGGAGCAGCTCTCCGGGACTATCGCCCGGGTCTTTTCTTGCGACGGCTCCGCCGTGGGAACGGTCCCCGCGGCCCTTGCAGCCTTTCTCCTGTCTAACAGCTTCGAGGAGGCGGTCATCGCCGCGGTGAACTGCGGTGGTGACACCGACACCCTGGGCGCCATGACCGGTGGGCTGGCAGGCGCGTTCTACGGAATGAAGGCCATCCCCGAGCGGTTGACCACGGGCCTGGCGAACGACAAGCGCGGACGGGATTTCGCCATCTCCCTGGGAGAGAAGCTGGGTGCCCTGACCCGTAAGCGCAGCGGCAAACGCCTCGAAGTGGAGTAAGGTCGGTACCCTTACTCTACCGGATCAGCTCCAGCGACTGTACGAGGATAAGCTTCTGGACCACCTTGCCCGGAAGAAGGCTGGTGCTCAAATTCACCACGGCCCGGGTGTGACTCTCCAGGAGCCGTCCCCGATCCAGGTCGAATACCACCCGGCCGGTACCGGTTCCGTTACCCTGCACCCGGACCTTGCCGGCCTTGTGCGATAGCGCCACGGTGGTACGCACCGAGAAGTGGGCGCACCGCCCCTGACCACAGGGAGCGATCCGCTCGAAGCGGTACCGCGCAACCACCCGCGTACGGAGGCCGCCCTGGGTTGACGCCGCCAGGATCAGATCCCGGCGCTGGGTCCAGTGAGCTCCCGGGCCCACGGCCTGGGTCGGCCATGCCAGAAAGATTTGCCGCATGGACCGGTCGATCTGCCCCACTCCCTTTCCAGCGGACGGTCTTGGGCCCTTTGGGGCGGACTGCCCCATCCCCTTCCTTGGGCCTGGGGGCTGTCCCCGGCGTACGCGGGTGAGCTCACCCCGGTCCGAGGTCTCCACCCACAGCTCCAAGCCCCGGAGCCGCCCAGAACCGCTGGTCACGCTCTCCACTCGCCAGCGCAAAAGGGCCTGTCGATCCCAGACGCGATCGGTGCGCACCGACAGAGTGATATTCACCGGGGCGGCGGGATTGGAGAGACCCGAGATCCGGCGATGACTCTTCATCCGGTACGTAAGGGTCTCGGCGGGCTCGAAGCGATACCGCAGCCTGATCCGGGGCGCGACGCCCGTGGAGTGCACGACAACCACGACCGGGCCCTCCTTGGGGAAGAGCATCGCGCGCTTCTGACAACCCGACCCAATCGCGAGGGCAAGCACGAGCGCGGGCACGACCTGAAGAAGAACCTTCGTCATTCCCAGCACCCCTCAGCGGTCCTGGCGCCGGATATCGTAGGCCTTGAGCTTTTTGTGCAGGTTCGTTCGCTCAATGCCCAGAGCCGTCGCCGTGCGGGAGATGTTCCACCCGTAGGCCTTGAGCTTGTGTACAATGAAGGCGCGCTCCATCTCCTCCTTGAACTCTCGTAGCCCGAGGTGATCGTATGCGGACGGAGGGATGGTCGGCGAGGAGATCTGTAGAACCTCGGGCGGCAGATCGTCGGCCCCGATTTCGGCGTCGCTCATGATCACCAACCGCTCACACAGGTTCTTGAGCTCCCGCACATTTCCCGGCCACCGGTAGCTCTGCAGCAGCGCCAGGGCTTCCTCCCGCAGAGGCTTTGGGCGGAACCCGTTCTCGACGCAGAAGTAATCCACGAACCGCTCCACCAGCAGGACGATGTCTCCAGGACGCTCCCGGAGGGGAGGGGAGACCAGGGGCACCACATTGAGCCGGAAAAATAGATCCTCGCGGAACTTCCCCGTGGACACCAGCTCCTCGAGCTTCTGGTTCGTGGCGGCCAGGACCCGTACATCCACGGTGATCTGCTTCTCGCCGCCCACCCGGTTGATCTCACCAGACTCGAGGGTGCGCAGCACCTTGGCCTGGGCGGTTGGGCTCATGTCTCCGATCTCATCGAGAAAGATCGTCCCCCCCGAGGCGATCTCGAACAGGCCGCGCTTACGGCTAATGGCTCCGGTGAAGGCGCCTTTCTCGTGGCCGAAGAGCTCGCTCTCAATGAGCTCGGGGGGAATGGCCGCGCAGTTGACCTTGACGAAGGCGCCATCAGCCAAGAGGCTGTGGGAGTGAATGGCGCGGGCGATGAGCTCCTTGCCCGTACCGCTCTCGCCGGTGATCAGCACCCGTCCCTTGGTGGGAGCGACCTTTGCGATCTGCTCGAAGAGTCGTTTCATGACCTCGGAAACGCCGATCATCTCGAACCGCTCGGCCTCCCGGGCACGCATGGTGGACAGATCCCGGATCATGACCCACCGCTCTACGGCGTTGCGCACCGACACGAGCACTCGCTGACGATCGATGGGCTTCTCGAAGAAGTCGTAGGCGCCCAGCCGGGTGGCTCGTACAGCGTCGGTGAATGAGGCGTGGCCCGAGATCATAATCACGGGCACCGGAGGTCGTCCGTACTCGCCGGACATGATGCGCTCCAGGGCCCAGATCCCGTCCTTGCCCGGCAGCTTCACATCCATAATCACCAGATCCGGTGAAATATCAGGGAGCCGCTTGAGGGCCTTCTCCGCGGTGTCTGTGTCCTCCACCGCGTAGCCCTCACCCTCGAGGACCATGCGCAGGGTTCGGCGGATGTTCTTTTCGTCGTCCACCACCAAAACGGTGCTGTGCTCATTCTGCATACCAACGGGCTCCGGCTATTCGGCGCATAATACCAAACCAAACGCCGATGTTCGAGACCGGACAAAAATCAGGGACCGGAAAACAGAGAAGGGAGAAGGGAGAAAGGCGTTTTCTTATTCGGGGAGGCGAAGCGCGGGATCGTCGAGGAGCTGCCCAGGATCGTCGAGGAGCTGCGAGAGCTCCTCCAGCGCGGGCTCGAGGTTGTCTCCGGTAGCCTCCACCAACGCAGGGGACAGGTCGTCCACCAAGCGGGTAAGGACAGCCCAAACCTGACCCACCGGGGATTCGCTTCGTAGCAGTTGGGCGACCACTTCTGCATCAGACGGCAGCTTGGCCAGGCCGAGCTTTTCGCGGATCCAGAGGTGCTTTTCGGGCCAGGGACGGGCGGCCACATCGTCCCAGCGCCTCAGCTCGGGTCGCTGGCGGGTGGACCGCGTAAGGGCCCAGGCGGTGAGGTCCGTGATGGGGACCTCCAACAGGGCCGTGCCACGTGGCCGGAGCCCGGATCGCTGCTGGGAGTGGAACGCCGAGAGGTGGTAGTGGTGCCAATGCTGAGCGTCATAGTCCGGCGTCAGGATGGCCTCAAAGGCGTCAGAGGCGTCCAGATCGCAGGCGATCTTTCGCAGCATCATGCCCTTCATGGTCATGGGCCTGCCAAGGCAACTGTGTGGATCGACAAAACCAAGCCCGATCTCATAATCCCGACGCACGATCAGCTCGAGCCCCGACCGCGTCTTGAACGACCAGACATCCATGGCGAGGCCCTGGGAATGGAAGTTGTACTGGCCGGGAGCGAACCGCCCAAAGCTGGGACGGTAGTGATTGAGAAAGACCACCTCCGCGACGCCATTGGCGCGAAATACCGCCGCCGCGCGTATCAGCGCAAGAGCCAGCCGACAGTCGATGATCCGCGGCTTCTTTCCGGAGTAGAAGTACCGGTAGCTCACGCCGCCAATGCCCGCGTCGGGGATCTTCACCGGGGTGGCGATGCCTTCGGTGGGATCCGCTTCGACGAAGGCCTGGCCCTCTGCCGCGAGCAGACTGAGGCAAATGACGTCAGAGCCCGGGGCTGCCGGTGTCCCGGTAATTCGCCTCGGGGTGATGAGGGGGATCCGCGCCTCCTGCGTCTGGACGGGGTCCGGCTCGGACTTCTCCATAAAGAACCGCAGCGCGGGATCGTCGAAACCGAGGGTGAGCCGTGGTCCGTGTCCCTCCCCCGAACGCCACAGGTCCCCCTGGAAGGTGACCGCACCAACGGGCCCGCTCCCAAGCAGGAAAGCCAGCCCTACTAACGCCAGGAGGCGGAGGCCGGTTCGCAGACGCTGGGTGGATTGTCGTGGTCTCATCACTGGTTTCTTAACGTACAGAGGCCCTGATCGCTTCCCGAAAGATCGATCTCGACCCAAAAAAGCGACTTTTGTCGATCTACGGAACCCGACGGCCACCCGACCCGGCGGCGGCGCGCCCAAGCTGCTTCAAGGTGGGTTTCACCGAAATTTTGAGCACCTTGTCGCCCACCAAGCTCTTGAGAAACTGTAACACGGCGGCCCGCTGATTGACCATCGTCCTTCCCAATCGTCCCAGGGACTTGACCGCGTAGTGCCGTGCTCCCGAGGGCATCTTCACACTCTTGGCAATGCGCTGCAGCAGGATCCGCACAGCCCGTGCCCGGAAAAAGGGACGCCCCATAAAGTCCATGATTGTCCAGACATACAGGGGATGCACCACCCACTTTTTTAGGCTGTCCTTGAGGATGCCCCAGATGGCGTCATAGCCTCGTTTGGAGCGCATGCGGCCCAGCCCGATGGCACAGTGAGGACCAATCTTCGGGTCCCTGAGACAGTCGATGAGCAGATTCTCGGTGTCCTGATTCGGCCGAAGGGATCCCAGGGACTCCGCCGCCCGCCTGCGTACGTCGACGCTCTTGTCCGTCCGGAGTGCCTTGACAAGCCCCTTCGCCACCGCCCCACTGCGCGCATGGTGTGCAATGTTGAGCCGTTGGGCCGCCCGAGCCCGCACGATGGGATCGCCATCGGAGGCCAACGCCTTGAGCACCAGCTTTATGGCCTCGGGGCGGGAGCTGTGCAGGCTATGTACGATCCAGGCACGAACAAATGCTGTCTTTTCATGACGATAAGCGCTGATCAACCGCTGGCTGACGCTCTGCTGGAGCGCATAGCCCGACAGGCTCTTGGCGGCCACCAGTCGCACACGCTCGTCCGAGTCGCTCAGCAGCTGCACCAGCGAGAGCTGGACCAGCGCCTTGTTCACCCGCTCCCGCTCCCCGATGAGCTTGTGCACCCGCTTCCAGGCATCGCACTGGTAGTCGATGACACCGCCCTTGAAATTGCAGGAGGTCAACTCGGCAAATGCGCGCATCAAAACAGCATCGACGCACCCTCGGCTCCCAGGCGCTGCCGGGGAGGGGCGGTCCAAATTCGGAGCCTGGGTCCCAGGCGACGCCATCTTCGTCGCGGGCGAAGTCTCCGTCGGAGAATTACCGGCCCCCTCCGACGACTCCCGACCACAGCCAATGACCAGCCACACCGCCAAAAGCACCGCCCAAAGCACCCGCAAAACGCAATTGAAGACCATGGACTGTTTCTCCATTAATAGGACTTCTTTCAATAGCCCATCCACCAATGGGAAGCAAGAGAAGCACCCTGGAGGCCAATGGCGCGATGAATATTGCTTTGGGGGACCTCGTCCTACATCGCCTACGCACCGCCCACTGTGTGCGTTATCAAATTCAACCCTCCGATTCGCTTTTCATTTGTAAGAAAACCCGGATCTGGGGTATTCCCTGGGCCACTGAGGGAGGACACCTCGAATCACATCACCGGCTGGGATTGACTAGCTGGGAAACAGTAGTGGCAAGTCGACTGATAACAATCGTCAGAGGAGGACAGGATCCAAATGAAGAATAGATCAATAATCATGGCATTGAGCCTCGCTGCCCTGGGCACGGCGACCATGCTGATGACCGGCTGTACAGTCACGGTCACCGGCTCCGTCGATCCCGTTACTGCGCCTCCCGCGGCGCCGGTAGTCAGCGTCACCTGCGGAGCGAATCAATACCTGCGCGGCGGCAAGCACGTCTGGCGAAGCGGAGCCTGGCATTGGACCGCTCCGGTCTGCGTGGCCAGAACGGCAACCTGGCGCAACGGCTGTCGTTGGACGCGCGGTCACTGGGCCAAGCGCGGTCGTCGGTACGTCTTCAAGCAGGGCCGGCTGGTCTGTCCCCGGCGTGGGGCGATCCGCGTTGCGGGTCCCACCGTCGAGCCGCCCGCACCGCCCATAGTGCGAGTCACCTGCGGTGCCAACCAATTCCTGCGCGGCGGTAAGCACGTCTGGCGCAAAGGCCAGTGGGTCTGGGTTGCGCCGCGCTGCGTAGCCCGCGCTGCCAACTGGCGAGCCGGTTGCCGCTGGACCCGCGGCGGCTGGAAGCGCGTGGGTGGACGCCTGCGCTATGCCCCTGGTCGGCTCTTCTGCCCCAAGGTGATCCCCCTGCGGGTAGTGCATCCCACGTGGATGCCCCCCGCGAAGCCTCCGAAGACCTATCGCCGTGCGCGTTGTGCCCGCGGTCAGCGCTACTACTCCGGCCGTTACGTCTGGAGCAACCACGCCCGCCGTTACACCTGGCGCGGTGGTAAGTGCATCGGTAAGCGACGCGGCTGCCGCTGGATCAAGGGTCGCTGGGCCCGCAACAACGGCCGCTCCTACTACATCCGTCCAGCCTGGCGCTGCCGCGGCAAGCTCTCCTATGTGGGTTACGGCGGCTCCTGGACGCCCCCCGCCACGTACAAAGGCTTCATCCGCCGCAAGGCCTGTCGCCGCAACTACTACCGCAACGCCAAGAACCGCTGCGTGCGCGCCAAGCGTCGTTGCGCGGCCGGGTTCAAGCTCCGCCGGGGCCGCTGCTACCGACCCCTCGTGGTCAAGCGCTGTGGCCGGGGCTGGGTCCTGCGCGCCGGTCGCTGCATGCGCCCCGCCGGCTACGTCCGCCCCTGTCGCCCCGGCCTCCACCGGGTGCGCGGCCGCTGCGTCAAGATGACCAGACCCCTAAAGCGCTGCCGCCCGGGCTTCGCCCTCCGCGGTCGCAAGTGCGTCAAGATCCGTCGCGCCATCAAAAAGTGCCGCCCGGGCTTCGCCCTCCGCGGTCGCAAGTGCATCAAGGTCCGTCGCGCCATCAAAAAGTGCCCGCGCGGCTTCGCCCTCCGCGGCCGCAAGTGCCTCAAGGTCCGTCGCGCCATCAAAAAGTGCCCGCGCGGCTTCATGCTCCGCGGTAACAAGTGCCTCAAGGTCCGTCGCGCCATCAAAAAGTGCCCGCGCGGCTTCGCCCTCCGCGGCCGCAAGTGCCTCAAGGTCCGTCGCGCCATCAAAAAGTGCCCGCGCGGCTTCATGCTCCGCGGTAACAAGTGCCTCAAGGTCGCCAAGCCCATCAAAAAATGTAAGCGTGGCTTCACCCTCCGTGGCAACCGCTGCATCAAGGTCCTCAAGGCCATCAAAAAGTGCAAGCGTGGCTTCACCCTCCGCGGCAACCGCTGCATCAAGGTTCGCAAGCCCATCAAAAAGTGCAAGCGTGGCTTCACCCTCCGCGGCCGTCGCTGCGTGAAGCGGCGTTAAACCCCCTCCTCCCCGTTGGTGCCCGAACGTTGCGTTCGGGCACCTTCTCCGCTAAAGCCATTAATCACATGCGCCTCGCGTCCCAACTTGGCAGCATTCTGTTGTCTGGCCTCCTGGCCTTGTGGAGCTCGGGCTGCCGCTCCGACACGTCCAACCGCCCGGTGCCCACCGAGGCGGATCTGCGTCCCTATGATTTCCGCGGTCACACCGCCCTGAAGCTGCAACGGATCTGCACCCGGGCCCGGTCCGAGAGCGGACACCGCGGCGCTCGGTTGCACTTGCTGTGTGGCCGCACCCTGCTGGACTGGTACCTCTCAGCCGCCCTGCGCGAAGACGCCACGCTCCTTTTCGCACTCTCCACCCAGGTGGGACTCAAGGTGGTCACCAGCAGCACCATGCCGGCCGGGCACCTCGGGCAGATCCTGCTCGCCATTGAAAAACACTTCAACCGGGCACACGCCCTGGGCCGGGGCGGCTCCCTGTCCCATGTGGCCGAAGCGGGCCGTCGGCTGACGCGACTACAGCGCAGCCATGCGAGAAAGTGGGATTTCCACTATCTGGACGGGATCCGGGAAGCTGCCCTCCCGGGGTCCCCCTTCGAGCTCCAGGCCCGGGTGATCATTGCCGCCGCCGGTCTGGACGGGCTGCGCGCCATGCGCAAAGTAGACGGGCCCGAGCGCCAGGAGATCTTCATCCGCGGGCTCGGCTTCTCCTGTCCCGCCGAAGCGGATCCCGGCGACGCAAAGTTGGACCGCAAACCCACCTGTCCCTTGGCTTGCCCCTCCATCCGCGCCAGGGCATTCCGCCTCTCGCCGGACCGCCGAAAGGCTCTCATCGCGGCCCGGTGTCCCCTGGCCTATCTGGGATTCTCCCAGCGGCAGCACGGCGTGTATCTGTCGCGCACCTCCCTGTTGGTGGCCCGGGCCGTGTCCTACCAGCTACGCAACCTCAAGCGGCTCACAGCCCAACCACGCAATCCCCTGGTTCACTCGGTGCGCGGAGCCCTCAACCAACTGCAGCGTCGGTTGGCCTCCCTACGGGTCCCATTGCCCCTCCCCGACATGTCGCCGGGGGAGCCGGGAACCATCCTGGTTCCCCTGTCCGCCTCAGCGGACGAGCCCATCCGGGCACCCGTGTTCGTGGCCGTGGACGAGACCCACCTCCTCGCCGGCCCCGTGCCGGTGCTCGGGGTGCGCTCATCCCAGGTGGAATTCTTCGACCAACTGGAAGGCTACACCTTCCCCGGCCGCCCCCTCTACGTGGCCGACGAACCGGCCATGACCACCCTGCTGGGGCGACTGCACCAGGTCTGGAAGCGCATCACCCACGGTCGCCTGCCCGCGCCTCTGGATCGGGTGGCCCTGTACGCCAGCGCGCAGCTATCCGCCGGGCGCTTCAACGATCTGCTCGACCTGCTGTACTCCGTGGGCATCCGCCATGTGGATCTCGTGCTGCGCAACACCCACGGCAACCTGGGCGCCATCGGCGTGACCCTGGCCGGTCCCCGCCGCGGCGAGGGGCCTCCCTTTTCCCCGGCCCAGGCCGGGCCGCCCTCCAAGCTGCCCGCGTTGCAGCTCACCCTGAACCACCGCCGGCTTCTGCTCACCGCACGGTCCGGTCCCCTGGCCAAGGTCCGTATCCTCATGCCATCGAACGATCTCGCCGGCCTGCGGGAGAACCTGGAGAAGCGCACTCGCCGCCCCTACCGAAACACCGGCGGCATGCACCTGCGCTTCTCCGGGGAGATCCGCTACCAGGAGATCGCCCGGCTGCTCCACTTCGTCCGCCGCAACACCTCGGGCCGCATCCTATACTCCCGCCTGGTGCTGTGACCCGCTCGCTGCTCCCATTCGAATTGTTTTTACGCGAACCCCAAGGTCGGATGTGTCATTGTCGGGTCATGCGCAAGTGGACCTCATGATTCGCCTGGCGGGCCGTACGATCCAGGGGCTTTGGATCGGCTTGATTTGCGGCCTCCTGGGGCTGGTGGCCCTGGGCTCTCCTCAGCACTATCGGGACGACTTCCACTCGGCCAACGAAGCCTCACGCATCTACGCCACCCTCGCCATCGTGGACCACTCCACCCTGCGCCTGGACCCCGTCTTCGATCGGTTCTTCCCGGGCTGGCAGAGACGCGGCCACGTCCCCAACGCCGACGTGGCTGTGCGAAAGGGACACTATCTGACCGACAAGGCGCCCGGCATCACCCTCTTGGCGGTACCCGTGGTGGTGGGGCTCCGCCTGTTCGGGGTGAAGCTTCGGTACGCACAGCTGGCCTGGCTCCTGGCGCTACTGCTGGCGGCTTTGCCCTCCCTGCTTTTTCTGGGGCTCTGGTGGCGATGGCTCCAGCAGACCTTCGGACCCGACAGCCCCGCCTCCCTGGCAGCGCCGGCCCTGGTCCTGGCCAGTCCCTGGCTGATCTTCTGCGCCCAGCTCTTCGGCCACGCCCTGGCGGCCTCCCTGGTGGGCGCCGGGCTTCTGCTGGCCCTGGGGCCCCTGCGCGGCGCGGACACCGGCCGGGTTCGGCGGAGCGCCTTCTGGGGAGGCTTGTGTCTCGGAGCCGCCACGCTGGTGGAGTACCCCGCCGGCCTCCTGGCCCTGGTGGTGTGCCTGGCGGTGGCCGTGGATCCTGACCGGCGGAAACGACTGGTCTGGATCGCGCTGGGAGGCCTGGGACCGGCGATCGTCCTGGCGGGTTGGAACACCCTGGCCTTCGGAGGCCCCCTCTCCTTTTCCTATGGGTTCAAGGCAAACGCGACCCTCGCGGCGACCCACAGCAAGGGTCTTTACGGGATCTCCTGGCCCGGCGCCGACGCCCTCTACGGCCTCTTGATCTCTCCCCGACGAGGCCTACTGTTCCTGGCTCCCTGGCTGGTGATCGGGTTGGGAGGGATCGGCTGGGCCGCCTCGGACCGGACCCTGACCCGAGCCTGGCGAGTGCTGCTGCCCCTGGGGTTCGGCACGACCCTGCTGTTCATCGCCGGCTTCGCGGATTGGCACGGGGGCCGCACCCTGGGGCCCCGCTACCTGGTCTTCGCCCTGCCCCTGCTCGGCATGGGCGCCGCGCTCGTGGTCCACCGCGCCCAACGCTGGCGCTTCGGTCGCATCGCCCTGGCCGCCACCGCCGGCCTCGCTCTGTCGAGCCTGGCCCTGGCCTTGGCCGGACACCTGGGCTTCCCCCACGTCTCTCACCTGATCAATAACCCCCTGTTCGAGGTGGTGCTGCCCGTCTGGCTCGAAGGCGGCGCCGGGCCCACGATATGGCGCTTCTTCGGGTTCGGGGGCGCGCTGCTCACCGCGATGGCCGGGCTCGGCCTGATCGCGCTGCTGTCGGTGATCCTCCTCCAAGCCCGACGTCAGACCGATCCCCCCGAGCCTCGCAAACCCCGCGAATCCGCCCTCGGGGTCGGACGGCTCCTGAACCCCCTGGCGCTGGTGGGTGCGGCGGTGCTGCACCTGGCCCTCGCCACACTCCCGATCACCGAGGAAAAAAAGGGCCGCCGCCGGGTCCTGGAAGAGCGCGTCTTCGCCCACCAGATGCTAGACCAGCCCGAAGCCGCCCGCCGGGTTCTTAAAGCCCGCCGCCGCCTGAATCAACGCCGCTGATTCTTCGAAAAGAGTCAACCCAGACCTTTGGGTTGCGGTAGGATGGATTTCATGAGCAAATCACAATCAAAAACCGGTCGTGGTGACCACAGACGGCAACGGCGACGATAGTCCCATCAACTGACGGAGTCTCCTACCATGGGTCGACAATGGACTGCTGACCTGCGTGAAAAAAAGAGCGTACACGAGGTCTATCTGGTGACCCACAAGGCGATGCCGCAGTCCAAAAGCGGCAAAGCCTACCTGAGCCTGACCCTGACCGATCGCACCGGGAGCCTGGACGCCCGGGTGTGGGACAACGTCTCGGTGGTGAGCCAGCGCTTCGAGGACTCGGATTTCGTCCGGGTCAAGGGCACCACGGTGCTGTACCAGGATCGGCTCCAGCTCCATGTGCAGACCCTGGAGCGGGTGGACGATTCGGCGATAAGCACCACCGACTTTCTGCCTCGAAGCGCCACGCCGCCCGAGGACCTGTTCGACGAGCTGGTAGCGCTGCTGGGAACCGTGGAGAACGTCCATCTGCGGAGGCTGCTCGATCAGATCCTCGCCGACGAGGCGTTCGTGGAGATCTACCTGCGGGTGCCAGCGGGCAAGTCCATCCACCACGCACGCCTGGGGGGGCTGCTGGAGCACAGCCTTAGCGTGTGTCGGCTGGTGGATTCCATCTGCGCGACCTACACGGTCGCCTACCCGGACCTGCTGGATCGGGATCTGCTCCTCACCGCCGCCTTCCTGCACGACTCCGGAAAGACCCGCGAGCTGTCGGCGAACCGCAAGTTCGAGTACACCGACGCCGGTCGTCTGGTGGGGCACATCGTCCTCGGCATGGAGCTGGTGTCGGCGTATCTGGACCGGCTGGAGGGGTTTCCCGAGGACCTCGCCCTACACCTTCGACACCTACTGCTCTCCCACCACGGCGAGCTGGAATACGGATCACCCAAGCGACCCAAGACCGCCGAGGCCTGGATCCTGCACTTCGTGGACCTGATCGACTGCCGGGTGGACCAGACCGCTGACCTCGTGGCGCGCCTCCCCACGGGCGGCTGGACGCCCTACCAGAAGATCCACGACCGGTATTTCTGGAGAGGCCACGACCGGAACCTCGACCCCACTGAAACACCAGAGGACGAGCCCCAAGACGAGCCCCAAGACGAGCCCCAAGACGAGCCGAACAAAGAAGAGTAAATATCCCCCGGCAAAGCCGGGGGCATTACAATTGTGAGCCGCTCAAAG
>JAOZUO010000113.1 GCA_029938605.1 Deltaproteobacteria bacterium
CATTCCCAGGGCGGTGGCGGAGGCATGGCCTATGCTTCTCGGATCAAACCTGCCGGTCAACAAAGGAAGCTTGACGTCAGGCACCAGTTTGATGACAATGCCCATCCAAGATCACGTGACACGACGGAAGAATGATGGAAGAGGGTTTGCGGGACACCTCAAACCCACAGAGTTTTTTTCGGGTTCTAACGCAACACACAGGAGAACGTGAGCATCATGAAAAAATTTGCCATTCTGTTTGGGATCGTTGGTGTGCTCGGCATGAGCATGGGCTGTGGTGATGTTTGCACGAAGTCGTGCAAGAAAATGAAGAAGTGCGCCGCTGAGCTGAAGTTTGGTGACAAGTTCGACGATACGGACAAGTGCATCAAGGAGTGTAAGAAGGAGATGAAGAAGGACGACAAGGGCAAGGAGGCGGCTGAAAAGTGCCTCAAGAAGGACAGCTGCAAAGAGTACTTCGGCTGCCTCATGGAGGCCGCCGCGAAGGACAAGAAGTAGGGTAGACCACTTCTTCTCCGCTCCGTCTTCTCAGTCCCCGCCTATTTAGCTCATTTCTTCCCAGTCCAACTCTTCAAATACTGTCTGAATGATCGTACATCGTACACCGTACTCCGTACGACGCTCTGCGTCATTTTTCTTGCATTCCGGAGGTTGGTGGTCCCTAATGCTGGGCTGATTACCTTTGGTTTGGCTGCTTGGCCGGGTACCGCCGGCGCGAGGTTTTCGCTCATGGTTACTCCAACGGACTATCCGTCGCTCATCGGTCTGGATGTGGGCTCGGTGAATGTGAAGTGTGTGGTCCTGCGGGAGGGTGAAATTGGGACAGACCAGCTTGGCGGGGCGCCTGTGCAGGGGAGCTGGTGTCGGCCGAGCCAGGGGCGACCCCTGGAGGTGGTGCGCGAGCTGCTCGACGAGGTTCTGGGGGATCGGGATGGGGCGGTGAAGCTGGCGGTGACGGGCAGCGGCAAGGAGTTGCTGGCGGGCGCCCAGGCCGAGCGGGTGAACGAGGTGGTGGCCGTGGCCACGGCCGTGGCGGGTTCGTACCCGGACGTGCGGACCATCATCGACATCGGCGGGCAGTTCACCAAGTGGATCCTCGTGGATCCTACGTCCCGTAAAGCCCCGGGGCGCGTGGAGGATTTCGCCCTGAACGGGCTCTGCGCGGCGGGGTCGGGCGCCTTCCTCGAGCAGCAGGCGGGCCGGCTCAAGCTCGACTTGGCGGAATTGGGACAACTGGCCGCGGGGGCTGCCCGTGGTGCTACCATCGCCGGTCGCTGTAGCGTCTTTGCCAAGTCGGATATGATCCACCTGCAGCAAAAGGGCACACCCGTGGACGAGATCGCCTACGGCCTGTGCCTGGCCCTGGCGCGGACCTTTGTGTCCTCGGTGATGCAGGGCCGCGCCGTGGAAGCGCCCCTGGCCTTGGTGGGCGGCGGTGCGGCGAACCGTGGGCTCGTGAGGGCCTTCGCCGAGGTGCTTGGGCTGTCGTCCGCCGAGATCTTCGTACCCGAGGATCACCTCACCGCGGGGGCCCGGGGGGCTGCCCTGGGATCCGCGCTGGCGCCGGCCCTGGCCGCCGGCACGCTGCTGGCCAAGCTCGAGCCCCCGGCGTCGGCGTCGGCATCGACAGCGGCGTCGGCCTCGGGACCTGGCGCAGGCGTGTTACCCGTGGTGAACGGGACCTGCCCGGAGTCGTTGGATCAGTCAGTGGATCAGTCGGGGGAGGAGCCCGTTGACCTGGCGCCGTTGACCGCCTTCGACCGTGCCCGGGAGCCGGGACGGCCCGAGGATCCCAGCGCGTCACGGTCTCGGTCGAGCGCGTCGGCTGGGACGACGGAGGTCACGCGTGCCTACATGGGCGTGGACGTGGGCTCGGTGTCGACCAACGTGGTGCTTTTAGACGAGGAGCAGAACCTGCTTTGGGGCCTCTACCTGCCCACCCGGGGTCGGCCCGTGGAGGTGCTCGCCGAGGCGTTGTCGCAGATCGCCGGACGGTACGAGCGGCTCGAGATCCTCGGCCTGGGGACCACGGGCAGCGGCCGGTATCTAGCCGAGCAGCTTCTGGGCGCGGATCTGGTGAAGAACGAGATCACGGCGCAGTTGGTCTCGGCGGCCCACTATGTCCCGGGGGTGGACACCATCATCGAGATCGGCGGCCAGGACTCTAAGTTCATCGACGCCCAGGGGGGGCACCTGCGGGACTTCGAGATGAACAAGATTTGCGCCGCGGGCACCGGCTCCTTCCTGGAGGAGCAGGCGGATCGCCTCGGCATCGAGATCATCGGTGAGTTCTCGGACCGTGCTTTGGCGTCGGAGCGACCTCGGGATCTGGGCACCCGCTGCACGGTGTTCATGGACACCGAGCTCTGCCGCGCCCAAGCCCAGGGCGTGTCAGTGGAGGACATCTGCGCCGGGCTGGCCTACTCCGTGGCGCGCAACTACTTAGACAAGGTGGTGGCCGGCCGCTCCATCGGTGAGAATGTGGTCTTCCAGGGCGGGACCGCCTCCAATCAGGCGGTGGTGGCCGCCTTCGAGCAGCTCCTTGGCCGACGAGTCCAGGTACACCCCTACAACCGCATCTCCGGCGCCATCGGCATGGCGCTCCTCGCCGCCCGGGACATGGAGCGGCGGGGTGAAGAGTCGTCCTTCCGCGGGCTCGGGTCCTGCGCCGATCACACGGTCACCAGCTTTGAGTGCAAGCGGTGCGAGAACCGCTGCCAGGTCAACCGGGTCAAGGCCGGCGGCCGCAAGGCGCACTTCGGTGACGTCTGCGAGCGGTTCACCTCCCGGGACCGCGCCGCCAAGGTGGAGACGCCCGTCGCGGCCCAGTCCAACCTCTTCACCGCCCGGGCGGACCTGTTGCAAGCGCACCTGCCCACCCCGGGCGCCCTCGGGCGCACGCGCATCGGCCTGCCCCTGGCCACCCTGCACCTGGAGCTCATGCCCTTATGGGCGCACCTTTTGGACGAGCTGGGTTTCGAGCCCGTGTTCTCCTCGCCCAGCTCCGCCGCCCACCTGGCGCGAGGCGTCGCCGGTCTGCCGCCGGAGGTGTGTTTGCCTCTGAAGCTGACCAACGGGCACGTGCGGGAGCTGATTGAGGACCTGCGGGTGGAGCGGGTGCTGCTGCCCACGTTGCTCGAGTTGGAGACGGTTCAGTCCGACGATCGTGCCCTGGTGTGTCCCT
Source organism: Deltaproteobacteria bacterium (assembly GCA_029938605.1). Classification (GTDB taxonomy): domain Bacteria; phylum Myxococcota_A; class Polyangia; order HGW-17; family JAJRWW01; genus JAJRWW01. The sequence continues at coordinate 3,185 of JAOZUO010000113.1, forward strand.
TTGCCCACGAGCTCCCGGACATGGTGCGTGTCCGCCAGCGCGGACGGGTGCTCACGCCTCAGGTCAGCCTGGGGGGGAGCCCGGAGTCCGATATCGAGACGATCCGGGCCTTGGCCGAAGCCCTGGGCGCCTCCCAGCGGGCGGTGGCGCGGGGCCTGGAGCGCGGTCGCGTACATCAGCGTGGGTTCACCCGGGCCCGACAGGACCTCGGGACCCGCCGCCTGGCGAACATGGAGCGCGGCGTGGTGGTGCTGGGCAAGCCCTACAACCTGCACGATCCCTACGCCAACCTGAACCTGGCCCGCCATCTGGAGCGGTTGGGTCTACCGGCGGTGCCCATGGACCTGGTGGACACCCAGGACGAGGTGCTGAGCCCCTCCTGGTTCATGGTGCCTTGGCAGGTCAACCGGCAACAGGTTCGGGCCCTCAAGGTCACGGCCCGCCAACCGAGGATCCACCCGATCCTGGTCTCCAACTTCGGCTGTGGTCCCGACGCCTTCGCCACCAAGCACCTGGAGCGGGTGCTGGGTGCGCGCCCGAGGCTTTTCCTCGAGTTCGACGAACACCGGGGTGAGGCGGGTCTTGTCACGCGGCTCGAGGCCTTCGCTGACGAGATCGCCGAGTTTGAGCGTGCCGGCCGGAAGGTGTCGTTGTCTAGGCGAGTGGCGCGACCGGACATGGTCGTCGAAAACAACACCGAGCCTCGCCGGCGGGTGTTCGTCCCCAACTTCTACGGCCACGCGCACGTCTTCGCCGGGAGCCTGCGGGCGCTGGGACACCGGGTCACCGTGCTCCCTGTTCCGGACGCGGAGTCTGTCCGCATGGGCGACGAGATGAGCAACGGCCGGGAGTGCCATCCCTACTCGCTGATCGCCGGCGAGCTGGCGCGGCTCATCCGGAAGCGACCGGTGGCCGAGGGGGACAAGTTCTTCATACCGGGGAGCTGGCTCGCCTGCCTGATGTCGCAGTACGGCGATAGCCTCACCATGATGACCGAGCAGTTGGATTCGCCCATTACGGTGTGGGATCCTCACATGGGGGAGATGATGCAGGCCTTTGGCATGCACGGCATGGCCAAGGTCTACGACGGCCTCGTGTGTGTCGACTACCTCGTCATTATCGGTTGTCAGCTACGACCGCGGGAGGTGGTGGCCGGCAGCGTGGATGAGACCCTGGAGCGGTGCTTCGAGATGCTGCAGGAGGCCGTCGCTGCGCGACAGGACCTGCCCGACACCTTTGCCCGGTGCCTCACGCGGCTCTATGCGCTGGAGCTTCACCCCGCCGTCGGGCGCCCCCTGGTGGGGGTCACCGGGGACCTGTACTCCCGGGTCAACAGCGTGGGCAACGGGGACCTGTTCCACAAGCTGGAGTCCATGGGCTGCACCGTGTGGCCCAGCCCGTTCTTTGCGGGCTCCGCCGAGTATGAGCCCTCGGTCAAAGCGATGGCCCACGCCGACCGGGGAAGCGTCGCCGCTGGATTCCGTGAGGCCTTCATGGGGGTGATGTTCCGCGGCCAGACGGCTCGCTTCGCCGAGCTGCTCGACGACGAAACGCGGGACCTGTGCCAGGAGCCGCCGGCCCTGGTGCTCCAGGAGTTCGCCGCACCCTACTGCGGCACCAAGACCATCCACTTCGTGCGGGACATCGTCTGCAAGATGGTGGACTTCGCCCGCCGCGGCGCCGACGGAGTGGTCAGCGCCGCGGGGCTGAACTGCATGGTGGGCACCAGCGCCGCGGCCATGATCCCCGCCATTCGCGAAGATCACGGCGGCCTCCCCATGGTGGCCCTGGCCTACGGCGGCAGCGAAGGCCCAGCCCAACGCATCCACCTCGAGACCTTCGTCCACCAGGTCCACCAGCACTTCGAGGCGCATGGCGGACGCCGCGAACACCGCTGATCTGTTCGCTTCGCCCGCGTGAAGGAGCTTCACTCTGCCGCTCCAGCAGGACGCTGAGAGAGCGGCTGCCGTGAACTCCTCCACGCGAGCTGCGCTCTCTGTGTCAATTGATTGTGTGGGCTCGTCAATGAAGCAAGCGTAGCCCGAAAGGCACGAGAGCTGAACCGGCATCCCCAAGCCGCTTTGAGCGGCTCACGATTGGTATCTATATGTTTGGGGGTCAGGGGGCCGCCAGCAGCATCATGTCGCCGGCGTTGGCGTCGACTACCCACCCGTCGGGGAACCTGTCGTCATCGGTGTAGTTGGAACCGTCGGGAGACAGGCTGCTCTTAAGGGCCCAGCGGATCTCGTCGGTGGGGTCCAGGTCGAAGACCCCGTTGGTGACCGCGGCGAAGCTCGCCCGGTCGAGGTCGAGGACAAGATGGTCCGTGCCGGGGTCATTGAGTTCTCCATGGTCGTAGATGATGGGTTGGGTGCCCGAGTTGGTGTAGCTGGTCCCGTCCGTGCTGTAGATGAAGTCGGAGAAGACGCCGTTCTGGATCCAGATCCTCCCCCAGGTCCCGTCGGTCACGTTGGCCAGTAAAATATACAGGCCATTCTGATCTCCTGTCGAGCCGCCGACTCCCTGGAAGTTCACCACCTCGTAGAAGAACATCTCGAGCTTAACCATAGCAGTGTCGGTGGTGTTCGTGGCCACCGCCGCGAAGTCGGCCCAGGTACCCCCGGCTGTGGCACCGTCGTCGTGGGGATCGGCGTTGTCCGACGCGGAGAACGAGCAGTCCTTACGCTTGGAATAGTCGATAGCGATTACCTCCGGATCCGCCGGCAGATAGTCCTCGAAAATATTGTTGTGCCAGAGGAACGCACTCAGATAGAAGGAGAACGGCTGACCGTTATCAAATAGGTTGTAGGTCTCCAGGAAGTCGACAGGCAATGTGAAGACCACGGCACCTCCACCGGCCACTCCGGATTCGTCCATGGTGATGCCCGTGGTGTCCGGCATGGGGGTCCAACTCGGGATGCCAGCATCCCAATACCAGCCCTGAACGCTGCCCCCGTAGTTTTGCAGTTTTATTTTTGACTTGGCGGGGTCGGAATGTAGGATGACCCCGGCCGTGACATAGTCGCGGTCATATCCCTCGTGCGTGGTCACCCGGAACTCGATGACGGAGTAGTCAGCGGCGACCCGGTACTCCAGCATCTGGAGATCGGCTGTGGTGCCCGATATCCCCGAGTCTCCGTTCACGTCCACGCCCACCACGGTCCAGGCATCGCAGGTCACACAGGGAGAGGGATCGTGCTCGCAGGAGCCGTCGCAGAGCCCATCCTGGTCCCCCGGATAATCTAGTTCTGTGCAGCTTTTTACACCATCACTACCATCACACATCTCGCCGCCGTTCTGTACGCCGTCCCCGCAGTGGTCCCCGGGCCCGGCGCAGTTGGAGGCGCAGTATCCGTAGTCTCCATTGTCGATCCCGTCGTCGCAGGTCTCGTCAAAGGGCGAGGCGTCGTCCACAACGCCGTCGCCGCAGACCGGGAGGCTGCAGTCTTCGCGGCAGGCGTTGGGCGTGGCGTCACTGTTGGCCGCCGCGTCGTCACAAGCCTCGCTGTTGGGTGCTGCGTCGTCCGTTACGCCGTCTCCGCAGATCGGATCGGTGCAGTCCATACGGCAGGCGTTGGGCAGGGTGTCGCTGTTGTTTGTCCCGTTATCGCAGTCCTCCCCGGCGCCCCCCTGTAGCGCTCCGTCGCCGCAGAAGGGGCCAAGGGCCAGGCAGCCCGCCATGCAGCCGTCGTAGCTGCCGTCGTTGGTGCCGTCGTCGCACACCTCCGGGCCGTTTTGCTGGCTGTCGCCGCAGGTGTAGCACTGGCTCGTCTCCAGGGCGCATTCGGTGGTGCAGCCGATGTTTCCGCTTTGGAAGGCGGAGTCATCCAAGCAGGTGTGGGTACCCACCTCACTGCCGTCGCAGACCTCACCGAGGCTCGTCTCCAGGAGCCCGTTGCCGCACCCGAAGCAGCCCGAGAGGTCGTAGGTGCAGTCCGTGGAGCAGGCCAGGGTGCCCCCGTCGAGGTCCTGGGACTCACAGGTCTCTCCGTTGAGATCCTCCGGCTCGCAGATCTCGTCGGAGTCGATGACACCGTCGCCGCAGTAGAAGGCGCGACAGTCCGTGCGACAGCCGTCGGGCTCGGAGTCGCTGTTGCTCGCCCCGTCGTCACAGGCTTCTCCGGTATCGAGAACCCCGTCCCCGCATATGCCGACCCCGTTGTTGTTGTTCACGTTGTTGTCGTTGGCTTGTCCGTCGTCATCGCCGCAGCCGACAGCCGCGAACAAAACGCAGGTGAGTAACCAGGAGCAGTGGCGAGTCATGAAGTCCTCCGGTATTTCAGTTTCTGTAATGTATCGAACGTAACTATACGCCAGGGAGCAACTTTGGACCAATGGGATTTTGCCCAAAACAGACGAGGAATCACCACAGGATCTATGGTTTTGGGTGGCGCTTTGGGCGAGGAGATCAGTTTTGGATCAGCTTGTGAACGACGGCCATGAGGGCCCGGGCGTGCCAGGGGCGGATTTCGGTGGCGATGCGGATGGTGTTTGCCCCGACGTTGACGCGGATAGCTTCGAGTACGGGCTTGAGCTGGCTGCGTCGGAGCACGGGTTTTTGGGCGACGATGTGCCGCACGTAGCGTAGCAGGGTGGCCACGCGCACGGTGGCGCGTGGGTCCGAGAGGATCAGCCGGATCTCGGCGAGGAGATGGGTGCCCTTGCTCCGCACCACCAGCACCGCGGCGCTCAGCGAGGTGCCTCCGAGTCGGTTGAAGGGCCAGGGGATCCTCCGTTTGGGTTGGGGGGTCCACACCAGGGCCACCAGCGGGGACGGCGAGTGGAGGGACAACCCTCCGCGTCTGAGGACCTTGCGTCGCGCGGAGGTGAGGGCGCTGCGCGAGGCGTCCTCCAGCAGGAGCTGTAGCAGAGGTCCCATGGGGCGTTTGTAGCTCCACACCACGATCTTTCGGGCGGGGAAGGAGAGCCCGTAGTCACCCGCCCGCCGATAGACCCGACGGCCCATGACCATGGCTGCCGCGAGGGGGCCCGGACGGCGGTAGCGGCGCAGCAGGGAGCGGCGTTCGAGCGCACCGGCGGCGATGATGCTGAAGGGGCGATCGTAGCGTCCGCCCAGGAAGCGGGGGTCCGCCTGGTCGCGGCTGGCGCTGGGCCGGGTCTCGAGATCGATGCCGAAGGCCACGTGGCGGGCCTGGCTTGGGTCGAAGCCCAGTCGGTCGAGGTAGCGGCGCAGTCGGGGGAGCCTGCGTCGGGCCAGGATGGAGGCCGCCCAGGGATACTTGCGCAGCCTTGCCACGTCCACGATGCCCAGCACCGAGTGGCCGTCTGGGATGAGCCCGAGGAGATCCAGAAGCGTCCGGGGACGTTTGGGGGCGGATGGATGAGCTCCCAAGGGGTCGAAGTCCGGCTCGGCGCCGAAGCTCACTCCGCCGTCGCCCATGGCCATTTGCAAGGACGGGTACTTGGCCGGGCGGGCGGGGGTATGGGGTCGGCGGGGCTCCCGGGTATCCTTCGCCTGGGGCCGGACAGTGGCCGTACGGCCCGAGCTCTTGAAGAAGGACTCGCTGGATCGGAACCAGATGCTGAAGACGATGACCACGGCCACGACGCTACTGACGATCACGATGCGTCCACCGACGCTTTGCACCACACGGGGCATTAGAAGAAGGTACCGACTCTCACGCGCAGGTCAACCGGCTCGCTTTTTGACCAGGGCCCTTAGGGGATCGCCTTGAGGCCGAAGTAGGCTTTCTTGAAGTCGGCCAGGTAGGTCGTGGCCACGCCGATCTGGACCCGCACAACCAGCACGTAGCTCAGGGCGCGCTTGGCGTGGCGCGCCATGAGCACCGCCGTGGCCAACCCGCTCGCCGGGCGGTACAGGAGGGACCGCTGCCACTTGAATCCACGGACGGCGCCGAGGCTCATCAGCGGGATCATCTTCGTGGCGGAGATGGACGTGAGCTTCTTGAGGTCGGCCTTGAGCTGGGCCGCTGTGCATCCGGCCTTACGCACGTACAGCGTGAACTTCGTGCCCGTTACGGTGTCGGTGCCCATAAAGGCCAGATAGCCCCTTATCGCCGGCCGGTGCCCGAGCTTGAGCGTGGTCGGTTTTCTCACATTGATGCCCAGCCCCTTGGGCCGGAAGTTGTTCCACTTGAGCTGTTTGCGCGCGCCTCCACGCCCTCCCGCCTCGGCGGGTACTGCCAGGGCCATACCGGCGACCGCGGTCAGAGACAAAAAGAGGCCGACTCTCATCGTGGACTCCACCCCAGGTTCAGGTACAGCATCATGTATACTCCCGACAGGTTGCGGCGGTCCTGGACGCCGACCGGGGATAGGTCAGCGTGGATCTGTAGCACCTCCGCCCGCAACTTCAGGATCAGGTCCGGTCGGAAGCCCAGGCGGAACCGATAGTCCAGGCCGGCGCCGTACTGATATCCGACGCCGACGTGCTTTGTACCGTCCGCCAGGGCCAGCTCGGTGTAGTTCGCCCCGAACCGGGCAAAGAGGGTGGACGAGCAGAACAACCGGAAGAAGATCTTCACGTCCCCCGTTATGTGCGACAACCGCGCCTCCGCCGCCGAGTAGGTGACGTAGCTTCCCTGGGTCACCTCGCCGCCGGTGTCGCCGACCACGTCGTCCGTTTCGCCGTCGCTGTTCACGATCACGCTGTCGGGCAGATCCAGGGCGAGGTGAGCTCCAAAATATCCCATCTCAAACCCGATCCAACCTTTTCGCCAGCCCATCCAGACGCCGTAGGCTCCCCCGGGTTGGAACTGGTCGCCCACCTCGCCTCCCGGGATCATATATCCGCCGCCGGCGCCCAGGTAGAACCGCCCCCATCGGCTCGGTCGGTAGCGGGGACGACGACCCTGGGGTGGCATCGGTTGAGCCGCCGTGTCGGCGGGCGTCTGTCCCGGAGCTGTGGCCGGCCCTGGAGCCGGGCTCGTGGTGTCCGGTGCGTCGGGGGAGGGCGGTGGCGGAGGGGGAGGGGGAGGGGGAGGCGCGTAGCCCCCATCCTGCGCAAACGCTGCCTGGTGGCTTCCGGCCCAGGGCGTGACCAGGACCATCGCCATTGCCAGTCCCAACCCAACCACCCCGGCCAGTCCAGTTTTTCCACGGCGCATGGTCGACCTCATAAGTGGATTCGCAGCCTCTATTATGGAATATGCGTCGGTCGAACGCACGCGAAGAAATTATCAAACCGTTCGTCGCGTAAATCAGGCGAGTCTACGGCATGAAGCGGTAGCCCACGCCGTGTACCGTCTGCAGGTGGGTCGGGTGGGCTGGATCTGACTCGATCTTGCGGCGGAGCTTGCGGATGAAGTTATCCACGGTGCGCTCCGTACCGTTGTAGTCGTCCCCCCATACCTGCGTCAGGAGCTGACCGCGGCTGAAGGGGCGCTCGGGGTGCTTCACCAGGTGGAGCAGGAGGTCGAACTCTCTGGCGGTCATGCGGATGGGCTTCCCGCCGCGTTGCACCTCCCGGGTGGCGGACCGCAGCGTGAGCTCGCCGAGGTCAAGGATCTCCTGGGCGAGGGCCGTCAGTCGCTGCCTCGGGCGGCGCAGGGCCGCGGTGACCCGGGCCAGGAGCTCGCGCAGGCCAAAGGGCTTGGTCATGTAGTCATCGGCGCCGAGCTCGAGCCCGTTCACCTTGTCCTGCTCGAGATCCCGCGCCGTCAGGAGAATCACCTGGGACTCCACGCCCTGGGCTCTGAGCTCCCGCAGCACCTCAAAGCTGGACAGACCGGGCATCATCACATCCAAAACGATGAGGTCAGGCGGCTGGTCCAGAGCCATGCGCAGCCCCATCTCTCCGTCGGTGGCCATTCGCACCCGGTACCCCTCGTATCGCAGGTTGTGGCCCAGGCCCTGGGCAACGGAGGCGTCGTCCTCGACGATGAGGATGGTCTCTTCGTGGTCGCGCATGTGCCGTCCCGCTCCCGCGTGCCCTCACGCTCAGGCGCGTCCTTACGCGCAGGCGCGCCCTTACGACCGTGTGCCGCGGGGAGCCAGATGGAGAAGATGGCGCCCCCGTTCGGCGAATTGCGTGCAGTGGCCTTGCCACCGTGGGAGGTCGCGAAGCGCCGAACGATGGACAGGCCCAGGCCGAAGCCTGGGATCTTGCTCTCGGTGGTGGTGCCGGCGCGATAGAAGCGGTCGAAGATTCTGGTGACGTCGGGCTCGGGGATGCCCGGCCCCGAGTCGCTGACCTCGAAGACGACGCCCTCATTCTCCGGCCGCGCGGTGATCTCGACCTGCCCGTCGTCACCGCCATGGGTGAGGGCGTTCTCCAGGAGGTTGGACACCGCCTCATTGAAGCCCGACCGGTCCACTTCCACTTCCACTTCCACTTCCACTTCCACCTCGACATCCATTTGGAGCTCCGCTTCGGGCACCACCACGGTGACTCGCTCTCCGGAGTCGGGACGCTGTACGAAAGGGGCCACGGCTTCCCGGATCGCCACCGTGGCTGAGATCCGCTCCCGCTCGTCGCGCCTGTCGTCGCTGGACCGAGCGGTCCGAAACTCCAGTAATCGCTCCACCAGCGCCGAGAGCCGCTGGGTCTCTTGATCCAGGGCGGCCAGGCAATCCTCGGTGTCCTCGGGCGTCTGGACTCGGCCCAAGCGCAGGGTCTCGACGAACATGCGGATGGAGGTTAAGGGCGTGCGCAGCTCGTGGGAGGCGTTGGCGATGAACTCCGTCTGTAGGCGGGCCAGCTTGTTCTGGCGGAGCAGCAGGCCGAAGGTCACCGACGCCCCGGAGACCATGGCCAGCGCGAAGCTGACGGTCAGCACCCCCAGGGCGATGGACCCAGACAGGGGCAGGATGCCCATGGCCAGGATCACAATTCCCACAGCCGTGGTGAGCACGGCCGGGATGAACACCGCGCCGAACAGCACCCAGGGGATGGAGCGGAACACCGGGGCCCGCAGGGCCTGACGTACCCGGCCCATGGTGGATTGATCGTGATCGGCCAAGACGGCAGTATTGTGGCCGATGGAGCGTTGCCCCGTCAAGCTGCCTGGCAGCCGCCAGACTGGCGCCTCAAGGGTACGTCTTTATTGCCCCATCTGGTGGCAGAATCTAAAATAGAGGGATCGCGCGTGCGTTGTGTGCGCTCAGGGATCCGGTATGGCCGGCGAGTTGAACGAAGATATTCAGGCGATGGAGCGCATCGCGTACCACTTGTACGTGCGGGGATTCCTGTCGTTGGTGGAGATCAAGGGGCTCATCCGAGACGGGTGCATCACCTATTTGAACCGCTATCTGTATGATCCCCTGGAGAAAGAGTGGAACATCCTGTCCCCCTCGGGAGGTGCGCGTAAGCGCAAGGGCTGGGAGTACGACGACTGGGAGAAGGACTATTCGTCCAAGAACCGGGTGCTCAGTGAGTTCCTGGAGATCTTCGAGGCCCGCACGGGCGAGGACGATCCGGGGGAGGGGTACTCCAGCGGCAGCGCCAAGCCCATCGTGGCCGACGCGGCCCTGCTCCAGAGGCGCTTCCGGGGGCGGCTCGATCCGGTGCGGGACATGTTGAACGGAGCCCTGGGCGCGGTGGTGCCCGGGAAGAAGGGGTGGCGGGAGGCGGCCCGGGACTTCATCCACCTGGAGGACGACGAGATTTACGAGCGCGTGGCCGATCAGGTGGCCCAGGGCGAGAAAAAGAAGACGTCCAAGGGCAAGGGCGGCTTCCGCCTGATGTGGGACCTGTTGGAGTATGACGACTACGTGTTTGACGACCTGGTGGGTCCGGTCATCTCCGCCTACAAGCGCGTGCTCAAGGGGCAGCTCGTGGAGCAGTTGGGGGACCACAAGTGGATTTTGACCCAGCCCGAGATGCGGGATGTGTACCTGCTGGTGCAGTCCCAGGCGGGGCTGGCCCGTGCCTTTGGCAAGATGATCGCGGGAGATCCGGACCTGTTCCAGCGGGGACTGGCCACTGACTTCCACTCCCTGGCCTTCCGGGCCGGGGCGCTGTACAACGCGGCGCTCCGGTGGCGGGACCGACCGCACACGGTGCCCAAGGACAGTGAGGGCGCGCCCACCTGGATCAGTATCTTCGAGCTGGCCACCCCAGCGGCCTTCGCGGTGGCTTCCCTCATGGACGACGTCACCGTGCGCGCCTTCCTGATGCACGTGTTCCGGGTGACCCTGGAGACGCACCACAGCTTATCCCAGCTCTTTTTGCGGGTGCTGTACGACCACTCGACGGTTTTCGAACGGGACATAGAGAAGCGGGATTTTCTCGAGGACATGCGCAAGCGTGTGCTGTCGGACTCCGACGACACGGTGGCCGACCTCGAGATCGTGGTGCTCCAGCGTGAGGCCGGGCAGCGGGACCCTTACTGGGGCCCATTCTTCGAGATCCTGCCGCCGGACAAGTGGCGGCGGTTCATGCGCACCTGGTGGGATGCTCTGGCCTACGATTGCGACGGCGAGGGCGCCCTGTGGCTCGCCCCCCAGTCGCGGTGGTCCCGGCGCATCATCGGGTATGAGGCCTATGTGGACGCGGAGCAGTTCCAGGAGTCGGTGGACTTTGTCCTGGACGACTTCTACGCGTTGTACTGCCCGCGGGACTGGGAGGCGGGAGTCTAATGGCCCTGCGATACAAGCTCGGCCGCGGTGAGGGCTGCAGCCTGCTCATCGACGAGGACTCGATCTCCATCGAGCACGCTGTCCTGTTCGACTTCGAGGACCACCTCCGGATCGAGGACGTGAGCCGTAACGGTACCTTCCTCGAGCGCAAGGGCGTGCGGCGCAAGCTGACCTGCTTCGCCGTGGAGAAGCTGCAGGACGACGACCTGCTATTCTTTGGTTTCTATCAGCAACCCTTCCCGGCCAAGCAGCTCACCGAGGTCATTCGAAACCTGCGGCATCCGGTGGGGAGTCAGAAGATACGCTGCCCCGTGCACGGGGTCATCTACCTGGAGAGTAAGAAATGTCCACTGTGTCCAAAATGAGCTTCCTGCGGAAGCTCGGCGACAACCGCATGGCCCTGCTGGGGATCGGCGCCTCCGGAGGCGTGGTGCTCATTCTGGTTCTCAGCGCGGCCTTCACTCCCGGCTCCGCCCTGGCCAAGCTGCTGCTGGACTACCACGGCGCCGGGAGCGCGGCGGTGTTCCCCTATCCCCTGACCATCCAGAACGTCATGTGGGTGATGTTCGGCATCGCCGTGGGGGACTCCATCTATCGGCACCAGCGTGCTCGGCAGGAGCGGGGTTCCATCGGGCTCGGGCTCCTACCGGAGAAGCAGTCCACCATCCTCACCAAGGACAACCTGCCCGAGGTCATGGAGAAGACCTACGTGGTGATGCAGAAGAAGCGCCTCTTTCTCCCGCGGCTGATCCACTCGGCGGGCATGAGCTTCCAGACGCACTCCTCGGCGGAGCAGGCCCACGATGTCATGTCCTCCCAGGTGGACCTGGAGCTGCACCGCTCCGATTTGCGCTACACGTTGCTGCGCTACATCGCCTGGCTTCTGCCCACCCTGGGGTTTATCGGTACGGTGGTTGGGATCTCCGCGGCGCTCAGCGCCATCGAGATGGACTCCCCGGCGACCCAGGACCCCTCGGCCATGGTCCAGAAGTCTTCCGACGGGGACAGCGGGGTGGAGCGCAAGGCCGTGCGTACCCAGAAGACCTCGGCCGCGGTGACCACCCGGCTGGGGTTGGCCTTCAACACCACGATCCTGGCGCTGCTTCTGTCTATCATCGTGGTGCTGCTCTCGCAGTTTTTGCACAAGCGTGAGGAGGAGATCATCAACGAGCAGTCGGAGTATTGCCTGAACAATCTCATTGTCCGGCTGTACAATCCGGAGAAGATGTAGCGGTCATGCGGAAGAAACCCAGCCGCGAGATCATGGTGTTCTCCATCTCCTTTCTGGACGTCATCGCGTCCGCCCTGGGGGCGATCCTCATCCTGTTCATCATGCAGTACAAAAAGACGGTGAACGCCCGGGTGGAGGTGGTGCGATCGGAGAAGCGGCACGTGCAGTGCTCCGAGGTGCTCGAGCACGTCTTCGCCACCGAGCTCAAGGACAACCGGGTCACTGGAGATACCGTGTCGGTGGTGGAGCGGGAGGCGGACTTCGATGTGAACACGCCCTGGAAAGAGAAGGGGACCTCCACGAGGAAGGATGCCCTGGTGAACATCGCCGTGGCCAAGCGGCCCATCCCGGTGAAGCGGCCGAAGCCGCTACACAAGCCCCAGGACGCCGCGGACAGGCCGCGCCACTCCATGCGGGAGACGCCGAAGCTGCCGCCTGATGATCCCATGGCTCCGGCTGCCCCCATGACGGTTATGGCGCCCATGGTGGTGTTGCCCATGGCGGCCATGACGCCGGCCATGACGCCGGCCATGACGCCGGCCATGACGCCGGCTATGACGCCGGCCATGACGCCGGCCATGACGCCGGCCATGACGCCCGGACCGCGTCGCGCGGCGCGCGCTGCTCCGCCACCGCGGTTCCGTCTGCCGCCCAAGCCCAAACGCAAGGCCCTGGCCACCTGCGTCACCCGCCTCGACACCGTGGCGGTGGAGTTTTACGACTACGACGAGCCCGACGGAGACACGATCCTGGTGACCTTCAACGGCCGGGGGGCCACCCGGCTCAAGCTGCTGCGGAACGCCCGTCGACGCTTCTACTTCAAGCTGAACAAGGGAAAATACAACATCATCCGGATCAAGAACATCTCCAACGGGTTCTACCCCATCAACACCGCCAACGTGTATATCGCCGGCTGTGGCCGAGCGCGATGGAAGATGAAGCGGGTGGGAGTGACCCGCCTCATCTATATCTATCGGCGCCCGTAGAGTGCATGGCCTGGGAGGCTGCGTGAGAATTCATCCTGTCATCTTGGGTCTGCTGCTGAGCGCGCTGGTTCCGGTGCTGGTTCCGGCCACAGCCCTGGCCGACGAGGGAACCGAGGGGTTCGTCCGGAACGCGCCGCCGCCCCCGCGGGCGAGGAAGGTAAAACGGCTCACGGACGATCCAGGCCTGGGTGAGGAGGTGCCCCGGGGCCGCTTCGAGGCGACCTTGGGTCTGGCGGGCGCCGAGTCCATCCCTACCCACCCCGGCGTGGCCGTGGGGCTCGCGGTCCTGGCCCGCCCCGTGGCGGATCTGTGGCTCGGCGGTGGGCTCGACTACCGCGCCCTCACTGGCAGCGGCCGCTACGTTTCGGTGTCCGACTGGTCGGTCTTTGCCCAGGCGCGCTACTACTTCATGCCGCACCGCGAGGCGAACCGTTTCGTCATGGGATACGTGCTGGCCCAGGTCGGCTACGCCCGCCTGGCCGCCGCCGGCCCGGACTCCGCCACCACGAGCCAGGGGTTGGACCTGGGCCTGGGCCTCGGCTTTGGTGCCGCCCTCTCCCCCCGGGTGTACGTGGGCCTCCAGTTCAAGTTTCGCTTCCCCGTGTGGGCCCAGTCCTGCCTCGAGATTGGTGGCAGCCGCGCCTGCACGTCCGACCCGGCCGACTTCGCCGTCACCACCTGGAACCTCTCCCTGGTGGCCAGCCGTCTGTTCTAGCCCTGGACCCGACAGCGCCCACAGTGATTTGAGCTACCCGAAGAGCCGGAACTATCCGAAGAGCTGCTTGACGAGGTCCGGGCGCGCGATGCCAAAGTGGTGAACCATTTCCCATAGGACAGCGTTGATCTTCCCGATGGTGAGCTGCTTTTGCTGGGGGATGGTGATGTGGTGCTGCCCGTCGCGCTCGGTGGTGAGGCGGATGTGGCTCCCGGACTGGCGGGTGGGCTCGTAGCCGAACTCGCGGAGCTTGCGGATCAACTGTTTGGCGGAGATGTTCCGGGGGAGCCTCATGGCTCGAGGATTTCCTCGCGCACGACCTGGATGAACCGCAGCTTCACACGGTGGGGCTTGCAGTTGTCATCGAAGTGACAGCAGACGGCGTCGCGGACCTCCTGCTTGAGGCTCTCCAGGTCGTCGGCCTCGGTCACGATACAGGCTCCCAGGGATTGGGCGATATACCCTCCCTCGGGCAGCTCCTGTACGATGAATTCGAAGAATTCGTCATTCATTGGAGGTCTCTTTTCTGTTGATCAGGTGTGCTGTAGTTTCAGCCGCTCGCGGCATTCGGCGACCGTGGCCACTTCCCGGCCCTGGTCGCGGATCATGCGCGCGGCCTTGGCTACGAGGTCGCCGTTGGATCCGGCCATCTCGCCTTTGGACAGGTAGAAGTTGTCCTCCAGGCCCACACGCACGTTGCCGCCGATGCCGATGGCGGCGGCCACCAGGCGCCACTGGTCCTGGCCGATGCCGATGAGCTCCCAGTCCGAGTCCGGCGGGAGCATCTCCACCATGCGCATGAGGTTCGGTGTGGTTGGGGGGATGCCGCCGAGCACGCCCATGATCAGGCTGTACTGGTAGGGCGGCTCAAGGAGTCCCATGTCCATGAGCGGGTAGGAGTTGCCCACGTGGCCCAGGTCGAAGCACTCCATCTCCGGTTTGACGCCCACCTCCTTCATGGCTCGGACGATCTCCACGATCTCCGAGAACGGGTTCGGGAAGACGAACTCGAAGACGAAGTCCTTCCGTTTTTCGTGGTACTTGGCGTAGTTCATGGAGCCCATGTTCAGGGCACCCATGGCGGGTTTGACGGCCTTGATGTGCGCGGTCTTCTGGTAGGTGGTGATGTTGATGGCGCCCGTGGAGAAGTTGATGATGATCGGGCAGGCGGCGGTGACCGCGTCGTAGATGGCCTGGTAGTCCGCCACCTCATAGCTGGGGAAGCCCTCCGCGGTGCGCGCGTGGAGGTGCACCACCGAGGCGCCGGCGTCATAGGCCCGCTTGGCCTCGGCGGCGTACTCAGCGGGAGTGTACGGGATGGCCGGACACTGGGATCGGTTGGCCACCACGCCCGACAGGGCGCAGGTGATCATGGCCGACCGCTCGAAGTTCTGGTTTTCCTTGAGCCACAGGGACATAGGTCACTGCTCCTTTCATGAGAAGACAAAATGTCGGCCCTCAGCCTACCATGGAACACCCCACGCGACCTTGCATGGAACAAGGAACAAGGGACGGTCCAACGATCTTCTTGATCCGAGGGACACTCCAACGATTTTTTTACCTTTTACAACGTGCGCTCTTTCAGTAGAAACGACAGACGAGCATGATCGGTATCGTTGACACTGACCTCCCGCGTATCTTGGTAGCACTGGTACTCCTGTTGGCCGGTTGCATGGCGAAACGGGAAGGACCGCGTGTATCGACGCCTCGGGCTACAGCAGAGACGAATAACGTCGCGTCGCGGAATCAGTGGCGGCAACGGCGACAGCGTGACAAACGCTTGGTGAAGCGTTTTGTCGATCGTTGTCGAACCTGTTTTACCGCGGTTGTTCGACAGGAATTCGATCGCGCCGCCCGTTGGTACGAACGCGTGGATAAGCCGCGAATCAAACGAGCGCTAAAGACGATTCGTCGCGAGCTTCTGAGCTGTCTCACGGGAAGGATCTACGGCAATGAGCCGCGTGTGTCTCGAATCCAGGTGGAGACCTGGCTACGTCTTGTAAGCTGCACAAGGTTCGTGAAGGCGGCGTTCAATGCGCGGCACTGCGGAAGGATTTTCGGCATCCTGGAGGAGGTGGGGTTCAAACCTAAACCCCCTGAACCACCACCCAGAAAGGGCCAGCGCGACTGCGGTGTACATGGACCGCTGACCCCTCGGTCGTTCAATCGGATATTTCGATGCCACCAGCCGGAGATCCGTCGTTGCAACGTGAACAGGGGCCTATCCTCCAATCCGAAGCTGCGCGGGATAGTCAAGGTTCGGCTTTCTATAGGTTCCTCCGGACGTGTCGTGATGACATGGGTTGTTTCCAGTACCCTGAAGCACCGCTCGACCGAGCTGTGCGTGAATCGGACCGTTCGCAGGTGGCGCTTTCCCAAACCGAAGAAAAAACAGATATGGTACCACCGATTTCACTTCACCCCTTGAGGGAGGCTCCCTGTCCCCCGAATCCATCATCATCAGCTATTGGAGGACGTAGTTAACAAGGTAACTACATTCCCTTCGGGACTGGGGGGGCTATCGGGGCGGAGGCGTTACGGGCCGCAGGTGCCGGCGGCGGGCGGGGCGCCCGGTGTGGGCGTGCCCACGACGAAGGTGGCGGAGAGGTCTTCGCTGGTCTCGTCGTTGCCGGTCAGGCCGTTGCCGCCGGTGTCGGTCTCCGTTCCCTCGGAGGTGTCACAGCGCTCGAGGCTGGTGCCGCCAACATTGGCCGAGCTGGTTGACAGTTGTGAGGCGGGCGCGGTGTCCGCCAGGTAGGTGCTGCTTCCGGCGTTGATGCCCGATTTGTCCATGGCTGGGTTGCTGTTGGAGCCCCACAGTACATAGTCCAGGTCTTGGACCAGGTCCGAGGTGCCGTCCCACGAGAAGAGCACGACCATTTCGGAGCCGTTAGAGAGCGAGGCGTCGGTGCCGAGGGTGACGGTCATGGCGGGCGCGCCGGTGTCCGCGGCGTCCATGTCGAAGTCTGGCAAGACGCCGTAGTTGTCACTGAAATCCGTGGCCGTATGGATGGATACCACCACGAAGCCGCCCGCGGGGATGGAGCTCCCGGCCGGGAACTGGGCGAGGAAGTCATTGTTGCCCGGACCACCGGTACCCTGGGCTACCGTGTAGTAGGTGTTGAAGTCCGCCAGGTAGACGTTGTCCAAGGCGATCGCGGCCGAGGTGGGGTTGTACAGCTCGACGAACTCGCCCTCGGTGGGGGTCACTACCAGCTCGGAGATGAGCAGGTGGGCCGCATCGTCCAGACAGGTGTTGGAGCAGCCGTCGTAGGAGTCGCGGTTGCTGTCGTCGCACTCTTCCCCCGTGTCGACGGTGCCGTTTCCGCACAGGTTCACCACGTATCCGGTGAAGTCCGCCTGGTTGTTCGGTGCAGCGGCCATGCCGACGCCGAAGATGTCGGTCACGGTCTGGGCCACGGTTACCGTGTAGTCCTGGGCGGGGGTCTGGGCGGAGGTGGTCACCGTGATCAGGTTGCCGGTGGCGGTGGCCGCCAAGGCGGTGAGGCCCGCGTTGAAGGTGAACTGAGTGCCGGTGGCCAGCACTGACGCCGGGTCCACGGCGCGGTTGATGGTGATGACCACCGTCGCGTCACCCGTGGCGACGGCAGAGAGGACCTCCGGAGCCGGGCAGGAGATGATGGAAGCGTCCTGGGTGGCCCAGACGGAGATCTGCGCCTCGGTGTCGTACCGCCACAGTGGCGTGTACTGGACCTGCACTTCGCACCCCTGCGCGAGCCCCGTCGTGGGGAGGATCGCGTCGGGTACTCGCAGCGTGAGCAGCGGGGCGGTTGTGATCCCCGCGGTCTCGAACCGCGCCTTCTGATGTCCTATGCCGGCGAAGACGAATTGACCGGCGATGGTGCCTGTGACGGAGATCAACTCCACCTCGTAGCTGTCCAGGTCCGTGACCAGACCCGTGGCCGAGGAGACCTCCTGGGCCAGCGTCGTCACGTCATTGCTGCTGCTCGTTACCGAGAAGCTCGTGATCTCGACGGCTTGGCGCATCAGGCCCACGGTGGCCATGGTGGTCACGGTCAGGGTCACTTCATCGCCCACTGCCGGTACGGGCGTGAGGGTGGCCGGATCCACCGCCACGTAGAGCGCGGGACCGGCCACGGAGGCCTGGAGGAAGAAGCCCGCACCATAGGGACCCACGGCCGTCTTGACGTAGGTGACCCAGGCGCCCTCGATGGGCAGGGTCAGGGCGGAGCCGTCGGCCGCGGCCCGGGCGTCGATGATCTGCTGAACCGCATCGGTGGTGCCCGTGGTGCAGGCGCTCTCGTTCCAGGTGCAGTCGACGTTGCAGGCCAGCGTGCCGCCGGTGTAGGTGCCGGTGATGCTTGTACAGCTCTGGCCATCGAGGTTGGTGGAGTCGCAGACCTCGCCCGAGTCGATGTCGCCGTTTCCGCAGTTGGGATCCACTTCGCACTGGGACACGTCGAAGACGCAGTTTGTGCAGCCCAGGGTGCCGCTCACGTAGTTGCCCACGTCGGTGCAGTCGGATCCACCGAGGTCGGCGCCGTCGCAGTCCTCGCCGGTCTCCTGCGTACCGTTGCCGCACTCAATGGTTCCGCCGGTGCAGGCGCTGGTGTCAAAGGTGCAGCTGCTGGAACAGGCGAGGTCGCCGCCGGTGTAGTCCCCCGGCAGGCTGGTGCAGGTCTGGCCGTCCAAGGCGGTGTCGTCGCAGGATTCCCCTTCCTCCACGACGCCGTTTCCGCACACCGGTGTCCCGCTGTCGTCGTCCGAGCAGCCCACCATCACCAAGGCCATGGTCCCCGCGGTCAGCAGGGCCAATGTCATGAGGTACGTCCGATTCCGCATACGACTCTCCTTTTTAGTCTTTTCCCAGTTCACGGTATTCGCTCTGGGAGAAGACGAGCTCGACTCCAGATTTGTTCCCAGGTCTTATCTTTGCAACCACGTTAGCAGCCTGGCATCTTGCCCTACGAAGTACTAGAACATCAATGGACTATTGGGAAAATGTAGACTCCGC
Source organism: Deltaproteobacteria bacterium (assembly GCA_029938605.1). Lineage (GTDB taxonomy): Bacteria > Myxococcota_A > Polyangia > HGW-17 > JAJRWW01 > JAJRWW01. Next base: position 21,673 of record JAOZUO010000113.1, read on the forward strand.
GTAGCTTACCTCGTGTTCCAACTTGGCAAGTGCCTTCCCCGGCGGCGGTGCCCTCACCGCCCCTTCCATTCGGGTTTGCGTTTTTGCATGAAGGCCATGAGGCCTTCCATCGCGTCTTCGGTGGCGACGACTTCGCCTAGTTTGTCGCACAGGAGGTCGAGGGCCTGGTCCAAGGGGAGGTCGGCGATGGCGGCCAGGGCCTGGCGGCCGATTCGGGCGGCTACGGGGGCCTTGGCGGCGATGGAGGTGAGGGCTTCGGTCACGGCGTCGTCGAAGGCGTCGTCGGGGTAGCAGCGGGTGATGAGGCCCATGTCCTCGGCCTGGGCGGCGGTGAGCTTGTCCCCCCGGTAGATCATCTCGAGGGCTTTTTTACGGCCGACGTTCCGGAAGATGAGGGCGCCGATCATCATGGGGAAGAGGCCGACCTTGAGCTCGGGGGTGCCGAACTTCACCGAGTCCCGGGCGTAGGCGATGTCGCAGGACAAAAGCAGGCCCATGCCGCCGGCCAGGCAGTGGCCGTCCACCCGGGCCACCAGAGGCTTGGGATAGGTGTCCATGGCCTTGAGGAGGTTGGCATAGGCGCGCATGGCCTCGGCCGGGTCGCCGCCGCCCATGGAGGTAAGGTCCGCGCCGGAGCAGAAGGACTTCTTGCCGGCGCCCGTGATGCACAGGACGCAGACGGCGTCGTCTTCGGCCCCCTTGTCGAGGGCCGCCTGGAGCTGCGAGATGGTTTCGCCGGACAGGGCGTTTCGCTTGGCTTCGCGGTTGATGGTCAGCCAGGCGGCGCCTTGCTTCACCTCGTACAGGACTTCGGGCTCACTCATGGCTGTCTCCATCTTCGCCGTCGTCGTCCGCTTTTTGAATCTCCACCAGGATGTCTCCGGGGGCCACCTTGGCGCCCACCTCGGTGTTGACCGCGGTCACGGTGCCCGGGTGGGGCGCCACGAGGGTGGTCTCCATCTTCATGGCCGACACCACGACCAGGCGTTCGCCCTGGTTCACGACGGCGCCCACCTCCACCAGGATCTTTAGTACCACCGCGGGCATGGGGGGCGTCACGTCTTGGGCCGTGTCGTCGGCTCCACCGCGTCGGGCGGATTTGCGATTCGCGGCATCGGACACCAGGCGCGCGCATCCCTTGGACCACACCCAAAGTCCTTCGGGGCCGCGGGCCACGAAGAGGTCTTCCCCGCGTCCGGCCTCCATGAGCTGGAGGCGGTGGGGGGGCAGGGCGGTGAGACGAAGCGCGCGTGAGGATCCGTTTTGGTTGATGGTGGTGGTGGACTGCTCGTCGAGGGGGCTGGCGTCCACGCTCTCCTCGGTGTCACCGATTATCAGATCGTATTGCATGTGACTTCGCTCCCTTCTTAGCTGCGCAGGGTCCAGTGGGCCAGGGTCTGCCAGGGGGATGGCCACTTGGTGGCGCCGGGGAGGGTGTCCGCCGCGCCCGCGTGTCCCACACCCGAGAGGTCCGCGGCCACGTAGCCGAGGCGGGCCTGGGCGTCGCCGTCTTCGCACGGGTGCCAGTCGGCGAAGTGGTCCTCGAGGAATCTGGTGTTCGTATCGCCATCGCGGAAGGGCTCAGACGCCAGGATGTCGATCATGAGCTCGGTGGCGGTCTGCACGCCCAGCACCACGTTGTCTTGTAGCGCCCGGATCATGCGAGCGATGGCCGCCGGGCGGTCCTCGGCCCATACGATGAGCTTGCCCAGAATGGGGTCGTAGTGCACCGGGACCTCGGCGCCGGGGTAGATGCCCGCATCGAAGCGTACCCCGGGGCCAGTGGCGGGGCGGCAGTACAGGACCTTGCCGGGACACGGCATGAAATCCGCCGCCGGATCCTCGGCATAGATGCGGCACTCGATTGCGTGGCCGCGTTGGGATACGTCTGGCTGGGCCAGTGTCAGCTTGGAGCCGGCGGCGATCTCCAGTTGGTGGCGCACCAGATCCAGGCCCACGGTGACCTCGGTGATGGGGTGCTCCACCTGCAGGCGCGTGTTCACCTCCAGGAAGTAGAAGTCGCCGGTGGAATCGAGCAAGAACTCCACGGTGCCCGCGTTCACGTAGCCCACGGCCTTGGCGGCGGCCACCGCGGCTTCGCCCATGCGGGTGCGCAGGTCGGTGTTCAGGGCACAGGAGGGCGTCTCCTCGATGATCTTCTGGTGACGCCGCTGGATGGAGCACTCCCGTTCGAACAGGTGGATGGCGTTGCCGTGGGCATCGGCCAGGATCTGCACCTCCACGTGGCGAGGACGGTCCAGGTACTTCTCGAGGTAGATGGAGCCGTCCCCAAAGGAGCTCAGGGCCTCGCTGCTGGCCGCCGAGGCCGCCTCAGCCAGGTGGTCAGCGGATTGTACGACGCGCATGCCCTTGCCGCCGCCACCGGCTGCGGCTTTTATGAGCACCGGGTAGCCCATGTCCTGGGCGGCTTCGGCAAGCACCGCGGGGTCGTCCGCCGTGGCTCGCATGCCCGGTACGATGGGCACACCGGCGTCGGCCAGGATCTGGCGGGCGGTGGTCTTGTTGCCGAGCTTCGCGATGACGTCGGCGGGCGGGCCGATGAAGGTGAGGCCCGCCTCGGTCACCTGGGCGGCGAAGTCGGCGTTCTCGGACAAAAAGCCGTAGCCGGGGTGGATGGCCTGGGCGCCGGTGACCCGGGCGGCCTCGATGATACGCTCTGCGTGAAGGTAGCTCGCCGCGGGCTCGGGGGCGCCGTCGCCCAGGACCACGGCCTCGTCGGCGCTGAGCACATGGAGCGCCTGGGCGTCCACCTCGGAGTACACCGCTACGCTGGCGATGGACATCTCCCGCAGGGTGGTCAGCACGCGCACGGCGATCTCGCCGCGGTTCGCCACCAGGACCTTGTCGAACATGGTGTGTCTCCTACATCCGGAAGGTGGAGTGGCCCTGATCGCGGCCGTCCAGCGGTGCGTTGGCAGACGCCGATAGGGCCAGGCCGAGCACGTCCCGGGTCTTGGCCGGGTCGATGATGCCGTCGTCCCAGAGGTTCGCCGTGGAGTAGTAGGCGTTGCCTTCCTTCTCGCCGGCCTGCTTCACCGGGCCGCGGATGAACTCCTCGAACTCCGACGTGAGGGGTGGCTCCCCCTCCCGGGCGAGCTGGTCGTTCTTCACGGTGATGAGCACCTTGGCGGCCTCCTCGGCGCCCATGACGCCGATCTGGGCGTTGGGCCAGGTCCACAGAAAACGTGGTGAATAGGCCCGGCCGCACATGCCGTAGTTCCCGGCGCCGAAGGACTGACCGCACATGACCGTGAATTTGGGCACCGTGGCTGTGGACACGGCGGCGACCATCTTGTGGCCGTCCTTGGTGATACCCGCCCGCTCGTAGTCCCGGCCGATGATGTAGCCGCTGATGTTCTGCAGAAACAGCAGCGGAATCCCCTGGCGGTCGCAGAGCTGAATGAACTGCGTGGCCTTGAGGGCGGACTCGGAGAAGAGCACGCCGTTGTTGCCGAGGATGCCCACCTGGGTGCCGTGGATGTGGGCCCAGCCGCACACCAGGGTGGGGCCGTACAGTTGCTTGAACTCCAAGAGCTCCGAACCGTCCACCAGCCGGGCGATGACCTCGCGGATGTCGTAGGGCGTCGAGAGGCTCGGGGGCACTACACCCCAGATCTCCCGGGGATCGTACAGCGGTGCGGCGGGCGCCCGCCGCGGGTAGTCGGCCTGCTTCTGCGCCGGCAGCATGGAGACGATCTCGCGGAGGATCTCACAGGCCATGGCGTCGTCGTCGGCCAGGTAGTCCGACACGCCGGACTCGCTGCAGTGCAGCTTGGCGCCGCCAAGATCCTCGGCGGAGACCTCCTCCCCCGTGGCGGCCTTCACCAGGGGCGGCCCCCCAAGGAAGATGGCGCCGGTTCCCTGGACGTGCACCACGTGGTCGGACATGGCCGGGATGTAGGCGCCCCCCGCCGTACACAGCCCCATCACCGCGGTGATCTGGGGGATGTTCATTTTGGAGATGAGGGCCTGGTTGTAAAAGACCCGGCCGCCGTCGTCCACGTCGGGGAAGATCTCTGACTGCATGGGCAGGTACGCCCCTCCGGAGTCCACCAGGTTAATGGAAGGCAGCCGGTTTTCCATGATGATGGTCTGGCACCGCAGGGTCTTTTTGACGCCCATTGGGTAGATGGTGCCGCCTTTGATCATGGGGTCGTTGGCGCTGATGAAGACCTCTCGGCCGTGGATCACGCCGATGCCCGCCCGGGAGCCGGCGCCGTGGATGCGCCCGTCGTACATGTCATGGGCCGCCAGGGGCGCGATCTCCAGGAAGGGGGAGTTGCGATCGAGCACCTTGTCCAACCGCTCGGTGACGGTGAGCTTGCCCAGCTCGGCGTTGCGCGCCTTGGCCTTGTCGGACCGGTCCTCGTGGGCCCGGGTGAGCTCCTCTTTGAGCTTGTCGACGAGCCCGGACATGTGAGCGTAGTTGGCCTTGTAGTCGTCGCTTTTGGGGTCGATGCGGCTTCGCAGCACAGGCATGGCGTGGGCTCCTTATATGGGGTTCCGCTCGATCAGCTCGTCGGCGATGGCCATGCGGGCCACCTCGTTAGTGGTGCCGGCCAGGCCGAAGTACTTGGCGTCACGGTAGGCCTGCTCCACGGGGTTGCCGCTGACAAAGCCCTGGCCGGCGAGGATCTGGGCGGCTGCCGCGGCCACCTGCTCGGCGGCCTCGGCGGTGAACACCTTGGCGGCGCGCACCACGGCGGCGGCGTCACCGGCATCGGCTCCCTCGGCGTCAGCCAGGAGCCAGGCCGCGCGGTAGGCGTAGAGCTGTGAGGTCTGGTACAGGGTGAGCATCTCCGCCAACTTGAAGCGGATCTCCTGGTACCCCATCAGCGGCTTGCCCCCGCGCTGGTGTGTGTTGGCGTGGGCTTTGGCCGCCTCGAAGGCCCGGTGCATGAGCCCCACGGAGGCCACGCAGAGGATCAGGTCCTCGACCTGGCGAAGCTGCTCCAGATCCAGTCCGCCCTGGGGTCCTCCCTTGGGCCCATCGCCGAGCCCGAGCCCGAGCACGTAGTCTTCGTCCAGCTCGCACTGATCGAGCTCGATGGCGCACACGGCTAGGCCCCGAAAGCCCAGGGTGTCCAAGCGCGGTCCGCGGGTCAGGCCCGGGTTGTCCGTGCGCACCAGCCCCACCACGGTGACGCCGTCCAGGTCCGCCGAAATGGCCACCCAGTCGGCCATGGGTCCGTTGGTGACGAATCCCTTCGTGCCGGTGAGCAGGATCTTGTCGCCCTCTCGCCTGGCCCCGACGCCGCCGACGTTGTTTCCGTCCTCTCCGTCCTTTCCGTCCTCTCCGTCCTCCGAGACGCCGTGGGACAGGCCCACCGCGCCCAGGAGAGCGCCCGATTGCAGAGGCCCGAGCAATTCGGCCCGGGTCGTGTCGCCGGCGCAATTCGCCACCAGGCTGGCGAAGAGCCGCGTGGAGGCCTCTATCGCCAGAAACAGCGCGCCGCTGGCTTCAGCCACAATTTCCTGGCCGGCCACCAGCCGCACCGCCTCGGCGAGTCCCGTCTCGCCCGTGGCCACCGTGAGGTAGCCCGTGGGCGCCAGGCGGCCCAAAAACCCCAGGACCGTCTCCCGGATCTCGTCGGCCTGGGCCGTCTCCAGGTCCTCGAAGGCGGCGCGGGTGTCATCGTCCATCAGCGCGGCTATCTCGTCGCGCAGCTCTTGCTCTTGTTGGGTCCAGTCGAAATTCATGGCGTGCCTCACATCATCCGGGAGATGATAAACTGGAAATAACGCTGTGCATACGCGGCGTTAAGATTGGGCGCTATCATTCAGTCTCGCCACAGTCTCAGGGCGGCGCAGTCTCGTATTCGTGGTCCTGACGCGGTGCATTGTCGCCCCGGCAACCCGCCACTGTCAACCGATCCAACGTCCACCCAACGGCGTCACCGCAACGGTCGCAGCTCCCCGCTCCTACCCCTTGCGCCCACCGCCCACGGCGGCGCAGTGCTCCCCCTGGTGGACTTCCTGGTGGGCGTCTACGGCAACCGGCGCTTGAAGCAGTATTTGAAACCGTAACTTCCGGTCATCTCAAAGCCAGCTCGGCCGAGCTTGTTGGCTTTCCGCTCTATGTCCTCCAAATCGATATCCTTGAAGCACTTGTACTCCCACTTCGGCGGACTCGTCCCAGCTCGGACTGGTGGCACGACAAGTCGCGACGCGGTAGCGCCGATTAGACAGCCAGCCAACAGGGCAAGCGCACGTAGCGTCAACCGAATGGAGTGAACAGGGCATCTACCAGACGAACGTATTTCTGCTCTATTTCACTACTTGTGGGTAGCCTCAGCGTCTGAACCGGTGCCAGGAGTCT
>JAOZUO010000114.1 GCA_029938605.1 Deltaproteobacteria bacterium
GATTCAAGGTTCGACATGTAGGGAATTATCTCACGATCCATCTCGCACGCGCCCGTCCTGGGGTCCTGGGGTCCTGGGGTCCCAGGGTCCTGGGGTCCTGCGGGTCCTAGGGTTGCCACCAGGGTCTTTGGGGGAGGGTGGCCAGACCGTTGGGAGTGGCGAAGGTGGGGCCGTGGCCGGGGAGGACGCGGCTGACGTGGAGGGTGGAGAGGCGCGCGCGGGTACGTTGGTAGGCGATTTGATCGCACACCATGGGGTTCCACTCGCCGCCCAGGAAGTTGCGCAGGGTGTCGCCGGTAATGAGCCAGCCCGTGCGAGCGTGGTGCAGGCACAGGGCGTCGTCGGCGTGGCCCGGCGTCTCCAGCACGGTCCAGCCGGAGAATTCGGGCAGGGGGGCGCCGTGTTGGGGCAGGGCCAGGAGGGGAGCGCGGAAGCGGTTGTGGCTCCAGGGGAAGCCGAAGTCCAGGCCCCCGCGCCAATCATCGGCTGTGAATACGGGCATGCCCTGCATGGGCCAGGTAGCCAGGGACCGCAGGGCGGTGAGCCCACTGGGAAAGCGCAGGGGGTGTCCGTCGCGTACGTGAGCCAGGGAGGTGGTGCCCAGGGCCACTGGCGTCTTGAGCGATCGGGCGAGGAGGTCTACGCCCATGACGTGATCGAAGTGCAGGTGGGTGGGCAGCACGAAGCACACCTCGGCCGGAGCGCGGCCCAGCTTGGCGAGGGCTCGACGGATCAGAGGCAGGTCGGCGGCCGAGCCGCAGTCCACCACGGCCACACGCCCCGGCGCCAGGATCAGGTAGGTCACGCAGTAGCGTCCGGCCACGGCAAAGACGCCGTCGTCGCCCTCGATAATCAGTTGGTCTTTGGCGGGCCCCGGTGGGCACAGGAGGCGGGCCAACAGTGGCGTGGGCCGGTCCACAGGAGTGGTGGCCGTGTGGATCATGGAGAGACCTCGATCCCCTCGCCGCGGACGAGGTCGGCGCAGCGGGCCACGTCCTGGTCCGATAGCCAGCGGTCGTGGGAGTAGGGTAGGGCCCGGGCGCCGGCGGCGAGACCCTGGCGTTTTGGGATCCACAGAGGGTTGTAAGGCAGAAGGGCCAGCCGCGCCAGGCCCAGCGAGCGCACGTGACGGGCGATGGCCGTGAGATTCTCGGCGTCGTCGGTGATGTCGGGGACCAGGGGCACGCGCACAAGAAGCTCCGACCCGGTGTCCACCAGCCGGCGCAGGTTAGACAGGATCCGCCGGTTGGAGTGGCCGGTGGCCTCCCGGTGACGCTGGTCGTCGGCCAGCTTCAGGTCGAAGTAGATCGTGGTGACGTGGGGTAGCAGATGGCGCTCGAAGGAGGTCCACCCGAAGAGCCCGCAGGTCTCGAGCAGCACGGGGATCTGGGCCTCGGCCAGGCGGGCCGCCAGGCGGCCGGCGAATCCCGCGTGCAGGGTGGGCTCGCCTCCCGACAGGGTCACGCCTCCGCCGGACCGGCGGTAGAAGGGGGCGTCGAGTGCCAACAGGTGGGCGAGGTCCTCCACGTAAGCGGGCGTGCCCACCAGACGACGCGCTCCGGACGGACAGGCATCCACGCACCGGCCGCACCGTTGGCAGCGGGTTGCGTCTTGGACGTCGGTCCCGGGTCGGGCCACGTGCGTGGGGCAGGCGGTGATGCACGACTCGCAGCGCGTGCAGAGCTCCGGGCTGCGCTGGACCTCGGCCCGGGTGGAGAGGGTTTCGGGGTTCTGGCACCAGGAGCATCGCAGGGGGCAGCCCTTGAAGAAGACCACCGATCGGATGCCCGGGCCGTCATCGAGGGAGTTGCGCTTTACGTCGGCGATGAGGACCTGGCGTCGGCGAGTTCTGGCGGCGGTGGTGCTCAAGTCAGGCTGTGCTCCATGCGGTCGATGAGCTCGCGTTGCATGTCGGCGTTGAGCTCCACGAAGTAGGCGTTGTAGCCGGAGATGCGCACCAGCAGATCGCCGTAGGAGCCTGGGTTCTTCATGGCGTCCCGTAGGGTCTGGCTGGAGACAACGTTGAACTGGATCTGCATGCCCCCCAGATCCGTATAGGCCTGGACATAGGCGGTCATGCGGTCAACCACCTGCTGGTACTGGTCCGAGGCGCCGGGCGCGAGCTTGATGTTGAAGGCGATGTTGTTGGGCATCTTGAGCGCGTCGAGCTCGGCCACGGTGCGGATCTGCGTGGTGAGGGGTGCCTCGGCCGTGGGCGACGGCGTGAGCCCGGGAGTGAAGGGCTCCCCACGCCGGCGACCGCTGGGCAGTGGACCCGAGAGGATGCCGAAGGCCACATGGTTGGACATGGACCAGTAGCCCGGCAGATATTGCCCGCCACGGGTGTTTCGCTGGGACGTGAGGTGGTCATAAAAAGCGTCCATGAGCCGGTGGGCGATGTCGTTGGTGAGAGGATCGCCCGTACCGAACTTGGGCGCCTTCCGGGTGACGGCGCGGTGCACCGAATCGTAGCCCACGAAGTCGACCTCCAGGGCGGACAGGAGCGTGTCCATGTCCAGCTCGCCCCGGTCGAAGACCAGCCGCTTCATGGCCGCCAGGGAGTCCACCACGTCGGTGAGGGATACCAGGGCCGTGCCCGTGGTGTTGTACTCGGCGCCGCCGTCCACCACATCGAGTCCTTTTTCCATGGGGCCGGAAAAGACCGCCGACAGCAGAGGCGTGGGGTGGATGGCCTGGTGGGTGCGACCCAGCAGGTTGTTGCCCTCTACCACCTGGTCGAAGAGCCAGCGGAACTGGGTCAGGTAGGCTTCCCACAGGTCGTCAAAGGAAGTGAAGCTCCGTGGGTTGCCCGTGCGAGGGCCGATCTGTTCGTCCAGTAGCGGGTGCACCCCGTCGTGCAGGGCCATCTCCAGGGGGGCCACCAGGTTGAACATGATGCAGCCCGTGTGGCCAAAGTGGCGACCGGCGCTGGTGGGCTCCACGCACCCGGTGGCGCTCCAGTCCCGGGCGTGGGTCTCGGCGAATCCCTGCTCCACCAGGGCGGGGATTACGGCGTCGTCGTTGTGGATGGAGGGTGTGGCCCGGGTGAGCAGATTCAGCTCGCACAGTCGCCGGAGGTACGTCTCGGAGTTTTTTTCCGGGTTGTAGCGGGCGTTCATGTTGGGGTCCCGGAGCCGGAGCATCTCCACGGCCTTGAGGAAGATCCAAGTCATGTCGCTTACGGCGTTTGTGCCGTCTGCGTGTACGCCGCCCAGGGTGATGACCTGATCCGAGGACGAGCCGCCGAAGAGCCGGTTTCCGATGTCGGGCACCAGGGGCAGGTGGTCGGTGGCCTTGAGCATTAGCGCGCCACAGAGCTCCACGGCGCGGTGAGCGGCCCGACGTTTGGCCGCCGGATCGCTGATGGAGGCCAGGTCCTTTTTCCAGTAGGGTTCGAGCACCACGTCCAGTCGACCGAAACAGATGGCGGCGTTGAAGCTCTCCTGGTGCAAACACACGAAGATGATCCAGATGGCCTGCACCGCCTCGTGCAGGGTCTCTGGGGGCGCGGCAGGGACCTTGCGGCAGATGCGCGCCATCTCCCGAAGCTCGAGCCGGCGTGGGTCGTTCGCCGGGTCGTTTTTCAGGCGCGCAGCCAGGTGATCCGCGTGTTCGGCCAGACGGCGGGCGTAGTTCAGCACTGCCTCAATGGACACCTGAAGGGCGCGGTAGAAGGTGCGCTGGTCGGTGGCTTCGGCGTCCTTTTCCCGCCCGCGGGCCTCGGCGTGGATGTGGTCGAGCCCGCGAGCCAGCACGGTGGGCCAGTCCGCCATGGTGTGGGAGATGGCGAAGTTCTTCCACAAGAAGTACAGCACGAAGCGCTCGTCGAGTCGCATGGGAAGCGGGTTGGACGCGGCGGTTCGGGTCCACTCGCGGATGTCGTCTTCCATCCAGAAGGGGAAGACCCGTCGGTTCAGGGTGTCGGCGTCCGCCGCAGAGAGTTGGTAGGGGTTGAGCTCCCGGGCCTGCACGGTGAGGAGCTCCGGCCAGATGGCCGTGGCGCCGAGATCCGGGTACAGGTGTACGCCCACGCGTTTGGAGGTGGTGGTGCCGGCGAGCACATCGTCGTCGTGGATGATGGCTTTTTTTTGGGCGAGCACGTAGTGCAGCCCCTTGGCTTGGTACAGGGCGGAGTGACCCCGGGCCGTGGGGCGGTCACCGGCGGTGAGCTTGAACTCGGTGAGGCTGAGCGCGCGCTCGGGGTCTAACTCCGCGGTGCGGGTGCGGTGGCTCCACAGCAGCCGCTTGAGCCGGGGCCAGTCATCCAGGGTGTGGGCCGCGAAGTGGGGCTCGGGGACATGGGTCATCTCGCCGGCGGGTGGATCCGCGCAGGCCTCTCCGGTGGGGGGCACGGGCAGATCCTCCCAGCGGCCGGGCGGGTGGGTGGGATCAGGCGGCAGCGGCTCTGTACCAGACCCATGGCCGAGCTTGAGCACCTTGGACAGGTGATCGAACCGCGCCAGGTAGGCCAGGTTCCCGTCGAAGGACATCTCGTTGTCCAAGAGCATGGTGAGGGGATCGGTGCGGGGGTCGAAGAACTTCCGTAGGGAGGCTTTGTCTCTCAGGCGCACGGTGACGTTGGGGCGCTCCAGTCCCCCCCGGCCCACGCGCATGTGGCCATGGGCGAACACGGCGTGCACCGCCAGGGTGGAGTCACGGGTGGTGAAAACGTAGGATCCCTTGAAGGCCACCTCGGTCCCATCGGGCCGAACGCCGTACAGGTGTTGGCGGACCCCGGGCTTGAAGCGCAGGCCCAGGGCCATGACTTCGAGGGCCGCCAGGGCCATGGCCCCTGTGGTCTGATCCAGCATCCAGGTCGTGGCTTCGTCGATGGTGGGTAGCGCAATCATCGTCGTCTCCTGAGGACAAGCTATAGTACTACGTCCTCTGCGCGTCATACCAGTGTTGGCCATCTTACACTCCTAGATGGGGTTGAGCGGTCCCAGGGGAACCCCTATTATTTAGATGGATTACCAACCGGAGGACACCTCATGATGAATCGAAAACTGCTGGCCGTGTTGACGTTGGCCGTGACGATTTTTTTGCTTCCCCAGGTGGCGAACGCGCAGAGCTTGAAGCGAGACCGCGGCTTGGACATTACCCTGGGGCTCGGCGCGGCGGGGTGCACAGATTGGAATTGCTCGGGGTTCGACATGTCGGCCCACACGCGGCTGCAGGTGCTGTTTCGGGTGATGCGGCATTTCGCCGTGGGTGGCCATGTGGGTTTGCAGTTTCTCGCTCCGAACCGCACGTTGGCGAACTACTACGACCTGGGTTGGTCCCTAGTGATCGGCCCCGAGGTCCGGGGGATCCTGCCCGTGGGCCCCTTGGAGGCCTGGGTGGGCTTCACCGGGGGCTATATGCGATGGCAGATCGAGCAGGAGAACGACGACAACAACGAGATGGACGTGGCGTGGGCCAACGGCTTCGCGGTCGGCTTTGGCTTCGGCGCCCAGTACTTCGTGCATCGTAGGGTCGCCATCGGCATGGACTTCTGGCTCTACAAGGGGTTCTTTGGTGAGATGTGCAGCTTCGAAAACGACGGCAACCCCACCGAAGAGCTGTGTTGGGATCTTAACGATGACGAGCGGGCCGGCATCGGGGTCACCTTCACCTTCGGCGCGAACGTCACGTTCTACCTCCCCATGTAGTCTGTCCCCACGCATTCCCACGCAGCGCTGCCCCCTGGCGATCTTCCGCGAGCAGGTTATAGTGCCTGGCACGGAGGATTCTCATGGACACCCAGACCTACATCGCGCGGCGCAAGGCGCTGCGGAGCACAGTGAAGGGGGGCGCTATTCTGCTGCTCGGCCAGCAGGAGACGTCCCGCAACTATCTCGCCAACCCGTACCCCTTTCGGCAGGATTCGCATTTCCTGTACTACGTGGGCACGGACCTGCCGGACCTGGCGGCGCTGATCCTGCCTGACGGCGAGGAGATCCTGTTCGGCGCACCCGAGGATCCGGACGACCTGGTGTGGCACGGCCCGCACCCGGTGCTCGGAGACCACGCCGGCGCGGCGGGCATGGCCCAGCACCGGGACTTTTCTGGGCTGGCAGAGCAGCTCGTGAGCCTGGCGGCGTCTTCGGTGGACATTCACTACCTGCCCCCCTACCGGCCGGACCGCACGGTGCGGTTGGCCGAGCTGCTCGGCCGGTCCCTCGATGAGGTGACGGCGAGCCCTAGCGCGGAGCTGGTGCGAGCTATAGTGGCCCAGCGGTCCATCAAGAGCGACGCCGAGGTGGCCCAGATCGAGGATGCCCTGGCCGTGAGCTACGACATGTACCAGGCCGCCTATGCGGTAGTGGGGCCCGGGCGGCGGGAGTCCGAGGTGGCGGGGGCCATGCAGGGGGTGGCCCTGGCCAAGGATCGGGCGCAGTCTTTTCTGCCCATCGTGAGCGTGCGGGGCGAGGTGCTGCACAACAACACCTACGGCAACGTAATGCAGGCCGGGGACCTGCTGCTCGTCGACAGCGGCACCGAGAGCCCGCACTATTACGCCTCGGATATCACGCGCACGCTTCCGGTTTCGGGGACCTTCGAGCCCAGGCAGCGTGGAGTGTACCAGGCCGTGCTGGACTCCCAGCTCGCGGCCATCGCCGCGGCGAAGCCCGGGGTGACCAACAAAGCGCTGCACCTCATTGCGGCGCGCACCATGGCCAGCGGACTCAAGGAGATGGGCATCATGAAGGGCGACGTGGACGCGGCGGTGGCGGCCGGCGCCCACGCGCTGTTTTATGTGCACGGCCTGGGGCATATGATGGGTGTGGATGTGCATGACATGGAGGACCTGGGGGACGCTGTGGGTTACCCCGAGGGAGAGCCGCGCTCCGAGCAGTTCGGCCTGGCCTTCTTACGACTGGCCAAGCCCCTGGAGGCCGGTTTCGTGATCACCGTGGAGCCGGGCATCTATTTCGTTCCCGCCCTCATCGAGCGCTGGAAGGCCGAGTCCACCCACGCCGATTTCATCAACTACGAAGAGGCCGCCAAGTTCATTGGCTTCGGCGGCGTCCGCATCGAAGACGACATCCTCATCACCCCCACAGGCGCCCGCATTCTGGGCAAGCCCATCCCCAAAACCATCCAAGAAGTCGAAACCGCCTTAGGGCACTGATCATAATAAACTTGCCACCTGAGACCCGATCCATCCCGGCTGGCTTCGTTGCCAGGCGGTTTCATATTCCCGATATGCGCCCTTCTGGCGCCTTGCCAGCCGGGCGCCTCGTGCCCCAGCTTGACAAGTTTATTTTGACCAGGGCCCTTAGCGAAGTAACTACGTCCCCTCTTCATCCCCTTTCAATAAGTTGCGGAGGACGGTGTGGAGGATGCCGCCGTTTCTGTAGTAGTCGATCTCGATGGGGGTGTCGATGCGGCAGCGTAGGGTCAGGGTGCGCGTGGAGCCGTCGTCGGCGGTGACCTCCACGGTGACGTCCTGGCCGGGTTGGAGATTGTCGTCCACTTGGATGGTGAAGGTCTCACGCCCCTGTAAGCCCAGGCTCTCGGCGGATTCACCCTCGGGGAATTGGAGCGGCAGCACGCCCATGCCCACCAGGTTGGAGCGATGGATGCGCTCAAAAGACTCGGCCAGGACCGCGCGGACGCCCAGCAAGAAGGTGCCCTTGGCCGCCCAGTCGCGGCTAGAACCCATGCCGTAGTCCTTGCCCGCCAGCACCACCGTGGAGACCCCCGCTTTTTTGTAGCGCCCGGCGGCCTCGTGGATGGACAGCACCTCGGGGCCGGGGAAGTAGGTGGTCCACCCTCCCTCGGTGCCCGGAGCCAACAGGTTCTTGAGACGGATGTTGCCAAAGGTTCCCCGGGTCATGATTCGGTCGTTTCCCCGGCGACTCCCGAAGGTGTTCCACTCGGTCTGGGGGACCTTGGCCTCCTGCAGATATTGCGCTGCCGGGCTGTCTGTGGGGATGGCCCCGGCGGGACTGATGTGGTCTGTGGTGATGGAGTCCCCGGCGAGTACCAGCACCCGGGCGGACTCGATGGGGGCGATGGGGGTGGTTTCGAGCGTCATGTCCGCGAAGAAGGGCGGGTGCTGAATGTAGGTGGAGTCCTCGGACCAGGGGAAGAGCTGCTTTGTCGAGGCCTCGATGGCGTTCCAGTTCTCGTTGGAGGTGGCGATACCGTCATAGCGCTTCCGGAAGGTGGCGGGGTCCAGCGCCTTGTCCACCAGCGCCGCCACCTCCTCGGCCGAGGGCCAGATGTCGGCGAGGTACACCGGCTGGCCGTCGGACCCCGTGCCGAGAGGATCGGAGGTCAGGTCCACGTCCACGGTGCCGGCAAGGGCGTAGGCCACCACCAGGGGCGGTGACGCCAGGTAGCTCGCCCGCACGTGCGGGCTGATGCGTCCCTCGAAGTTCCGGTTCCCCGACAGCACACTCGTCGCTACCAGGTTGCCCAGCTCGATCCCCTGCCGCACCGGTTCGGGCAGCGGTCCGCTGTTGCCGATGCAGGTCGTGCAGCCATACCCCACGGTGTGGAACCCCAAGGCCTCCAGAGAAGGGGTCAGCCCCGCACGATCCAGGTAGTCGGTGACCACCCGGGAACCGGGCGCCAGGCTGGTCTTGACCCAGGGTTTGGTCTTGAGACCGGCCGCCGCGGCCTTCTGGGCCAGGAGGCCGGCGCCCAGCATCACCGATGGGTTGGAGGTGTTGGTGCAGCTGGTGATGGCGGCGATGACCACCGCGCCGTGGTTCAGGTCCACGCGCTCGCCGCTGTCCAACGATACGCTCACCGTGCGCTTTCGGTCCGCCGATGACACGCCGAGGCCGCGTTTTTCCCGGGGCGCCGAGAGGCTGGCCCGAAAGGATGTTTGCAGATCGGACAGGGCCACGCGGTCCTGGGGCCGACTCGGTCCGGCGAGGCTCGGCTCCACCGTACTGAGATCCAGCTCGAGCACGTCCTGGTACTGTGGATCGCTGTCGCCGGGTGCGGACCAGAGGCCCTGGGCTTTGCTGTAGCGCTCCACGAGGTCCACCAGGTCATCGGGGCGTCCGGTGACGCGGAGGTAGTCGAGGGTGCGATCGTCCACGGGAAAAAACCCCATGGTGGCGCCATACTCAGGAGCCATGTTGGCGATGGTGGCGCGGTCCGTGAGAGAAATGGACCCCAGGGCCGGCCCGAAAAATTCCACGAACTTGCCCACCACTCCGTGGTTCCGAAGCTGCTGGGTGATGGTGAGCACCAGGTCCGTGGCCGTGGCACCCGGGTCCAGCGCCCCGGTGAGTCGGAAGCCCACCACCGGCGGAGCCAGCATGAAGATGGGCTGCCCCAGCATGGCCGCCTCGGCCTCGATACCGCCCACACCCCAACCCAACACGCCCAGGCCGTTGACCATGGTGGTGTGGGAGTCGGTGCCCACCAGGGTGTCTGGGAAGGCGATGGTCTGCCCGTTGACCACCCTCGTGGTCACCACTTGGGCCAGGTGCTCCAGGTTGACCTGGTGGCAGATGCCGTTTTCGGGCGGCACCACGCCAAAGTTGTCGAAGGCTTTTTGGCCCCAGCGTAAGAACTCGTAACGCTCTCGGTTGCGCTCCAGCTCCAGGGCGGCGTTGTCCCGCAGGGCGTTGGCATGGGCAAAGGCGTCCACCTGTACGCTGTGATCGATGACCAGGTCCACCCGGATGTCGGGGTTGATGCGATCGGGGTCGCCTCCCAGCCGATGCATGGCGCTGCGCATGGCGGCCAGGTCCACCACGGCGGGCACACCCGTGAAGTCCTGAAGCAGCACCCGGGCGGGCTTGAAGGGGATCTCCTGCACCGGAGGTTGGCCCGGATTGTAGCTGGCCATGGTGGCCACATGGTCCCGGGTTACCAAACGCCCATCCTCGTGGCGCAGCAGATTCTCCAGTAGCACCCGGATGGAGATGGGCAACCGCTCAAGATTGCCGAATCCCGCGTCGGCCAGCGCTTCAAGCCGGAAGTACTGTACCTCTCGGGCTCGGGTTTTCAGAGTCGCGCGCGTACCGAATGAGTTCGCCGATTCCCGATCCGTCATAGGTTGTGCTCCTGGGTTGGTGTCGGCCCTGTGGGTTGGTGTCGGCCCTGTGGGTTGGTTGATTGTCTAGCTCGGTCAGGGACTATGATGCGCTCTTAGACCCTAAGACCGGGGCTTTGGATGTCAAGACAGCCTCTAGAGATCCTCGGGAGGGCACTTGGGAGTTGAACGGATTCGAAAATTTGCCCAATTCGCCGAAACCGCGAAACTGGATCTATGGAGCGGTGTAGCCAAGGCTTGCGTCAACGCACCTGCCGTGTCTGCGGTGGGCCCATTCGTCACGCCGAGGTGGACGAGCCCGGGCTCTGCGGTCCCTGTGGTCTGCGCGTTCGACTGCAGCGGCTCCCTGAGGAGGGCAGCGCGTGTTTGCTGTGTGGGGAGCGTCGCCGGCGGGCGCTGACTGTCTGGGAGCTCACCGGGGAGCCGGTGTGTCACACCTGCGCCTTCCACCTGCGGGAGATGCGCCCCTGGCCCACGCGGCTCGATAACGTGGCCTTCCAGATGCAAAGAGAGCGCCGCGCAAACCATCGTCCTTAGGTTCGGTGACGTCCCCGAACCATGAGCCACCAGCCCACCACACCGGGCAACAGTGTGGTGAGGGCGAAGGCGAGGATCACCGCGGCCACCGCCGCCTCGGGGGCGATCCCGCAGGCCGGCAGGATCTGGACCGATACCCACTCGCGTACTCCCAGGCCGCCCACGGTCAGGGGAAAGCCATCGGCCAATCCGACCAGCGGGAAGAAGATCAGTGCGGCGGCGTTGGGCACGGTGCCCAGGGCCACGAGGATCACGTAGAGCTGGGCGAACCGTATGAGGTTTGTCACCACGCCCAGGCCCAGACCTTTCCACAGGGTCCGGTGGCCTATTGAATCGATGACCTGTCCGATTCCGTCCAGTCGATCCCGCAGGGAGCTGAGCCCCGGCAGGCGGGTCAGGGGGATCAGGACGCGGTGGGGGTAGAACAATACCAGCGCCCCGGTGGCTGTGAGAAAGAGGGCCGCGGTGGCGGCAAGGGACCCTCCCAGGATCAGCGCCCCGGGGATGGCCAGCGCGAAGGCGGCGGTGGCCTCCAGCAACAGGTCCAAGGCGGTTAGTCCCACGCCGGGCAGCGGCTTCAACCCATCCACCGCCACCACCCGCGCGAATTCGCCGACCTTGCCGGGTAGCACCAGTCGAGCGCCGGTGCCCAGGAGGCTGGATCGCAGGGCCACTCCATAGGACGTCCGGGGCAGCACTCCCCGCAGCAACCAGAGCCAGCGCAGGGGTCGCAGGCTGCTTATGACCACGGTGTAGGCCACGGCGATGGCAAACATAGCCAGGTCCATGGATGCCACCAACGACCGCATCCGGGCGAAGTCGAGCCCTCGTAGCACCAAGGTGAGCACCCCGAAGGTGAGCGCCACTTTGAGTAGGTTCTGTGGCCGAAGCCAAGGGCGACGTGCCGCCTTGGCGGTGGGCAACCTATGGTCAGGTGGTGTCACGTCTGGAAAAAGGCTAGGGCCCTGGTCAAAATAAACTTGTCAAGCTGGGGCACGAGGCGCCCGGCTGGCAAGGCGCCAGAAGGGCGCATATCGGGAATATGAAACCGCCTGGCAACGAAGCCAGCCGGGATGGATCGGGTCTCAGGTGGCAAGTTTATTATGATCAGTGCCCTTCGCTCTGGTCGGCGAGGACCGCGGCGGCCTGAACGCCTTCCTCCCAGCCGATCTGTCTCGCCAGGATCTGCGCCTCGCGTAGGAGATCGGCGTGCTCCTGGGGCCGCTTGGCGGCATGACCGATCATGCATTCAGCAGTGGAGCGCCGGTCTCCGAGGCGGCGGAAGGCGGCCAGCGCGCTGGCGTGGTGCTCCTCGGCGGCGCCTTCGCGATCCATGCGATCCAGAAATTGCGAAAGCTGGTGGTGACATCGTGCCTGGCCGATGAGGGTGTCTTCGCGTTGGGCCTGGCCCAGGGCGTGGTAGGCCGTGGCAACGGCTTGGTCAGCGGCTTGCTCCTGGAACTGGATTTCGGCGAGTTGGCTGAGCAGGCGCCAGAAGTTCCGAGGGGCGGACTCGGCCTGGGGGCCGTCACCGCCGGTCACAAGCAGTACGCCTTCGGTCAGCTCCTCGGAGGCGGTGGACCACTTGCCGAGCCCCGACAGCATCTTGCCCAGCTCGATGTACATTTCGTTGAGCAGCTCGGGATCCATCCCCAGGATGGCGCTGCGGACGGCCTGCTCCATGGTGCGCACGGCCTCTTTGGAGGCGGTCCTATCCCCGAAGCCCAGGGCCAGAACCTTGAGCAGCCGTGCGTGCATGGGGGGGTTGGGCTCGGACACCAGCAGGGCGTCCTTGATCACCAACTGAGCACCCTGGGCATCTCCTGAGAAGCGCAGGGTCTGGGCCAGTCGGAGCGTCAGCTCCAGGCAGACCTCATGATCGGGCTCGTATAGCAGCCGGTAGCGAGCCACCTGCAGCGCCTGCTGGAAGTGGTAGGCGGCGCCGGAGTCGTCCAGCCAGGACTCGGCCTGCTTGCCCGCCAGGATCATCATCTTCAGGGTGGATTCGGCGTCTTGGGATGCCAGGGCGTGTCGGGCCAGGGTGATGGCGCCGGCTCCGTCGGCGTTGAGCAGCTCGAAGACCCGCAGGTGCAGTTGGCGGCGAGCGTCGGCCGGCATGTGCTCGCGGACGTGCTCGGCGATGGCCGGGTGGGAAACGGAAAGGACCGTCTGGGGGTCGGGGTTGATGAAGCCCCGGCGACCCAGGAGCTGCAGGGCTTCTGGTAGCTGATTGTCCTCGGCGTGCAGGGTCTTCACCAGGGTCATGGGGGCTTGGGATCCCAGGACACACAGGGTCTGCAACAGCCGCAGGGCGCCTCCCGGGAGGCGCCCAACCCGGGTGGTGATGACATCTGCCGTATTGCCGTCCACTTCGCTACCGCCCTCGGCCACCAGGCGTATGGACTGGGTGACAGCGAAGGGCAGCCCCTCGGTCCGCTCGGTGATGGTTTCGACGAGCTGCGTCCAGGAGTCGGCCTGGCGCTGTATGGCGCCCGCCATGAGAGACTCGATGTGAGCTTGAGAAAGGGGCTGCGGCTCCAGGACCAACTGCCCACAGGGCTTGTGGATGATGGAGGATTCCGAGGCCATGACGAGGAACAGGGACCAGTCAGGTCGCGCGTCACAGAGCTGGTTCACCAGGGCCCGGGAGGCGCCGTCGAACTCGTCGGCGTCGTCCAGGATCAGACAGAGACCTCCGGAGGCGGCCGGGGGCTCCAAAAGTGCCCGCGTGGCTGCGGCTCGCACCTCCCGCTGGCGTACGGCATACTCCACGTGCCCCTCCAGCAGACTGATGCCGAACAGCTCCGCCAGCCCGGGAAGATCGCCCGGATCCAGCCCGGCCTGCACGGCGTGCTCTTGAAGCTCGGCGAGCTCGGGCCGGTCGGCGTCGAGCCCCAGAAGCTGACGAACCAGCGAGTGCACCGGATACCAGGGGATGCGAGTCAGGGCCGGATCGGGCCCAGCGCGCAGCACCCGCAGTCCCTTGCGCTCGGCGAGCTGAGCCGCCACGTCCAGCAGCGCTGAGCGGCCGCTGCCGTCGGGACCCAGGAGCTCCACGATTCGGATGTCTCCATCGAAGAGTTTGCCGAGCTGGGCGATCTCCGTCTCCCGACCCACGAGCTGAAACCTCAGGGTCTTCTCGGCCTTCAGGCGGCGCTGAAGAGTAGTCTTTGGACCGCTGGTAGGCGATCGGACCGTCATGGGGCTGGGGTTGCTGACCGTCCCCTCGGAGGGCTCACTGCTGGAACCAGCCGCGATGGTCGCGCTGATTTGGGAGGTGGCCGGATCCATCGCCGGGATGTGCATCTCGCTTTTGCGGTTTCCGCACTCGGGGCAAAACTTGGATCCGAGGGCCATGGGCGAGCCACAGGCGGCGCAGCGCGCAGAGGTGATGCGCGGTCGCCGACCTACGAATTGGCTGAGGGCCTGCCGGAACTCCGCGGCGTCGGCGAAGCGGCCTTCCGGGTCTTTAGACAGCCCCTTCATCACCACCGCCTCGAGCTCTTCCGGGAGGTGCGCCGCGGCGGGTGCCATTCGCAAGGGTTGCGGATCGTCGTGGAGTTGCATGGAGAGCACCTCCATCACTGACTCCGATCGGAAGGGCTCAAAGCCCGTGAGCATCTCGTACAGGATCAGCGCGCAGGCGTACAGGTCCGTTCTGGGGGTGACCTCCTGCCCGCGGATCTGCTCAGGGGCCATGTAGGCCGGAGTGCCGAAGAGCTGCCCCTGCATGGTCAGTCGCTGGTTCTGCTCACCGCCAAGCTTGGCGATGCCAAAGTCCAGGACCTTGACGAAATCTTCCCCCGACCGCAGCGGTGTGATGATCACATTGTCGGGCTTCATGTCCCGATGGACCAGTTGGGCCTCGTGGGCTTCGTACACGGCGGAAAGGATCTGGTCGACGATGCGCAGGGTGCGCGGCAGGGGCAACGGCCCTTGCTGCTCAATGAGTTCTGCGAGGGTGTCGCCGCGCAGGTACTCGCTGATGATGTAGAGGATGCCCCCGGGCGTTCGGCCGAAGTCGATGATGGAGATGATGTTCGGGCTGTTAAGACCGCTGGCGGACCGGGCCTCCTGCTCGAAGCGTTTGTCGCGGGTCTCGTCGGGCTCGGCCGAGGGCTTCAGGAGCTTGACGGCGATGGATGACTGGAGCGCCCGATGGATCCCCCGGTAGACCCAACCCATGGCGCCCTCGCCGATGAGGTCCGTGAGCTCATACTTGCCCTGGATGACCATGCCCACCAGGTCCAGACCGCTGCGCTCCTCCACGTCCGCCAAATTGGCGTTGCAGGCTGCACAACTATTCGGATTCCCGTAGGCCCCGACTTCACAGGCAGGACAGATTTTCATCTTAGACCCATACAGAAGGCTACATAAGCGCCCAAAGACTGCCGATCATAGTAGTGGACCCCCTCTGGGTTGGCAAGATGGCATGCGAGCGGCCATTTGATCACAACGGGGGAAAAAAGAAGGAGAGATTCCTCGCTTCACTTCGGAATGACAGGAGCAAAGGACCTTTTTGAGCAGGTACGAGGTCGTAGGCTGTCGGGTCCTTAGTTCATGCCGAACTTGGCTAGCTTTTTGTGGAGCCCTTCCCGGGTGATGCCGAGGGTGGCAGCGGTGCGGGTCTTGTTGCCGCCGTGCTCCCGCAACGCCTCGCGCAGGAGGTAGCGCTCCACCTGCTCGATCATCTCCTTGAGGGTACCCCGCCGCGGTCCGATGCGGTCCACGATGCCCTCCACCTGCCGGATCCGCGGAGAGAGGTGCTCGGGTTGGATGAACCCTGCGTCGTCGCAGGTGATCACCAGCCGCTGAATCTCGTTCTCCAGCTCCCGGACGTTGCCCGGCCAGGCGTAGGTGACGATCTGGTCCAGGGCTTCCTGGGAGATGCCGGCGACGTCTCTTTTGATCTCGGCCACGTATTTGGCTATGAAGTGGCGAGCCAGCAGTGGGATGTCCTCCCGCCGCTCACGGAGGGGGGGCAACCGCAGGGGGAATACATGCAGCCGGTAGTACAGGTCCTGGCGGAAGCGTCCCGCCTCCACCTCTTTTTCGAGGTTCTTGTTGGTGGCGCTGATGATGCGCACGTCCACGATCTTGGCGCGGGTGGCCCCCAGGGGGCGGACCTCGCCCTCTTGGAGCACCCGGAGGATCTTCGCCTGTAGGACCAGACTCATGTCCGCGATCTCGTCCAGGAACAGGGTGCCGCCGTCAGCGACCATGAAGAGGCCCTTTTTGTCGCGGTCGGCTCCCGTGAAGGCGCCCTTTGTGTGGCCGAAGAGCTCGCTCTCCAGTAGGTTCTCCGGGAGGGCAGCGCAGTTGGATGCCACGAAGAGCTTGTCCCGACGCTTGCCCTGATAATGTACCGCCGAAGCGACGAGCTCCTTGCCGGTGCCGGTCTCTCCTTCGATGTGGATCGTGGCCCGGGTGTCGATGACGCGCTCGAGCTGGTTGAACACGGACTTCATTGCCGCGCTCTCGCCGATGATGTCCGCGAAGCTTCGTTTGAGCGTGCGCTCCTTGAGGAAGCTCACTTCTTCGCGGACCTGCTGCTCGGCGACGCTGAGGCGTTGGTACAGACGTGCGTTCTCGATGGAGAGTGACGCCCAGGCGGCCAGCACCACCAGGAAATCGAGATCCCCCTCGTCGAAGACGTCGGGGCTGGCGCGGTTGTCCACCTGGATCAGCCCGCGCAGCTCGTCCCCGTACCAGAGCGGAGCTCCGATGGTGGACTGGATCTGCGCGCCCATGATGGATTCGGAGCTGCCGAGCTCCTCCGGTGCGTTGGACACCAGCACCGCGGCTTGCTCCTTCTGGACCCGCCGTAGGACGGCCCGGGAAGCTCGGGTGGTGTCGTCCGCTTCGCCCTCCCGGGCGCTGCCATACACAGTGGTGAAGCGGTCCACATCGTCGGCGAGCAGGATGTTGATGTGGGTCGCCCGGTCCAGGACTTCGAAGATGGCGGCCGCGGTAGCTTCGAGCACCGGCCCGAGCTCGATACCCGACGCGCCGATACGCTTGAGCACGCGGTATAGGGTAGCGAGGCCGGCGGGGTCGGACTCTACCCGGTCGGCCAGGGCGGGCAGCTCCTTGAGCCCCTTTTTGGCCACCACCTGGTGCTCGCTGTCGGCGTCCTCCTCTATGTTGCAGCCGAGGATCACCGGAGAGGCCGGATCCCCGAGCATGAGGCGATCGCCGTCCTGGAGGGGAACCTCCCAACGCTCGGAGCCATCCACGGCGATGCGGCGGTTGCCGCGCAGCACCATGGAGCCGTTGGTGGAGCGAAGGTCACGAAAGATGTACTGCTCCTCCTCCCAGGCCACCGCGGCGTGTTCGGAAGAGAGGTGGAAGTCCGAGAGCTGGATCACCGCCGTGGTGCCCCGGCCGATGGTGGCCTCCCCGTGCTCTACTGTGAAGCGTTCGCCCTGCTGTTCACCCTGCTGTACCTCGAGGGTCAGCATAGGGGCTCGTGCAGGGGGTGGGGTGCGGATCTAGGCATAGGAGGGACGGGCCAAATGGTCCGAAGTTTGAAGGTTAGATCTGATCGTAGCGCATCTTGGCGCGGCGGGCCAGGCGGCCGATGGCGTTGCGCGCGTTACGGTTGATCTGCCAAACACCCTTCACGCGACGGCTGGTCTCATCCTCGATGACGAGCTTGAAGATCTTGAAGCAAGGCTGCTCCTTGGTGAGTATCTCCAGCTCCTTTTTCACCTTCGCGTTGTATTTTTTGATCCGGCTCTTCCACTTGGCGATGTCTTTGTCCTTCTTGTCCTTCTTCGCTCTGGCGAGCTTCTCCTCGTAGCGCGGGATGTTGTACTTGTCCCGGAGCTGATTGCGTCGTCGCGTCGCATAGGGATAGGGGCACATGACGGTCTTGTGGGCGCTGTAGTCCGCGATGCGGTCCAGCGCCAGAAGGACCATCTCCCGGGACTCACGTTGCTGGTTCTTGGCCAGCCCACCGGCGGTGACATAGTAGTTCACCAGGGCGCGCACGGCGGACTTCATCTCCGAGGTGTTCTTGCCCTTCGCGCTGCCGAGGATGGCGATCATGCGTACGGCCTTGAGCCTGGCTCGCCAGCCCGGCGCCGCACGCTTGGAGGGAGTGGCCCGGTTGTCCATCTTCTCGGGGAAGGGGCCCTTGAGCTTCTTGCAGTCCTCCACGGGGATCTTCTGCACACCCTTGACCACGTTGATGTACTTGTTGATGTCCGTGCCGCACTCCTTGACCACCCAGAGGTACTCTCGGTGGTGACAGAGCTCTTTTTCCAGCATGGTGCGGGCCTTTAGGATACGGAGCTTCTCCAGGTCCGCGGGCCAGGGCACCTTGTTCAGGTACTGCTTGTCGTCGGAGTCGTAGAAGGCCGAGGCATCTTTGCCTTCCTTTTTCGGGAGGGACTTCACTTTGATGCCGTGGGGGCCCATGAGGTCCGCGGCGGTGTGCTTGATCAGGGTCTCGACGTACTCCGCGGTGGTCAGCAGGGAGGCGTGTCTGTGGAAGTGCAGGCGGAGCTGCCAGTGACCGTCGAGGCACAGCTGGTTGTTGCGGCGGTCGCAGACATTCCACTCGCCACACTTGACCGTCTCGCCCTTTTTGAGGGCCTTGGGGTCCGGGTTCTCGGAGCAGGCGTACAGAGCAAGCTTGGCGCGCTTGCCGTCAGCGCCGCCGGCCTTGGCCTTCTCTTCGAGCTCCTTGCGGGAGCCGTTCCACCAGGGGTTGGTCTTTCTGCAGAACTCCTGCACCCACTGCTTTTTGTCGCCGGGCTTGTGGTAGCCGATGGCGTAGTAGAACTCAGGCAGCCACAGCGCCTTGAACTTGTCAAAGCAGAACCAGTTGGCGTCCTTGGTTCCTTCGGGCGTGTCGGCCAGGCACTTCTTGAACTTCTGCTCGTACTCCTGACCGGCGGGGCAGGTGCCCTTGACCACCTTGCCCCAGAAGAACATCTTCACCTGGCGCTTCTTGAAGTTGACCATCATCACCGAGGCGGCCTTGGTGGACAGCTCGATGAGCTTCTCGAGCATCTTCTTGTTGAAGCGCGCCAGGTAGCCACCCTCGCCGGCCTTCACCATCATGGTCGGGTCGCCGGCCCAGGTCAGGGACCGGAGCATCTCCTTGGCGACCCGCTCCTTGCCCATGGCGCCCATGCGGCCCAGGGAGCGCAGAATCACCGACCGCAGGTTCATGTCGCGGCCGTAGCTCTCGATCATCATCTTCTGCATCTGCACGCCCGGGAGGCGCTTGTCCTTCTTCTCGTCCATGCCCGGCACGTTGTTGGCCTGGTCGAGCCAACGCTTCTTCACCACGTCGATGCCGTAGTTCGACAGCATGGTGTCGATCACCTTATCGGACACGTCGCCGATCTCGCGCAGTACCATCACGGCGTTCATGGGGATGACGCCGGGCTCGGTCTTGGACCACTCCTCGACGTTGGCCTGCCAGAAGAGGCCACAGATGTACTCGTACTTGGCTGGGAAAGGACACTTGATCATGACCTTCTTGGCTTTGTACTGCTTTTCGTAGGGCTCCAGCTCTTCCTTCCAGGCCTTGTACGCTGCTTTCTTCTCGCCCCCGCGCTTCTTGGCCATGGCGCGCATCTTGGATTTGAGCCCCCGGATCTTCTTCATCCAGGGATCGCCTCCGAGCATGAGCAGCAGCGGCTCCACGGCCGGGTGCTGGCCGCCCCTGAGCGGCAGCTTGGCCACGGAGGTGGCGGCGAAGGAGAAGAAGCGGCGGCCGCGGCCCTTGCCCAGGAGGCTGAGCACCAGGGACTTGACAGTTTCGTCGCTGACGTCACCCACGTCGCCCAGCAGCCGGATCCCGAAGATGGTGACCATGGGGTCCTGGCCGGACTTGGGGAGCTGACCGAAGGCGGTCACCTTGGCCAGGATGTTGGCCAGCTTGCTACGGGATCCCTTGAGCTTGAGGAAGTTGGGCACGGACTTGACCACGGCGTTACGCACGAAGGAGCGGGGGTCGAGACCCTCGATGTTCTTGCCTGAGCCGCGCTTTTTGCAGATGACGTTGATCATCTTGTCAATGGTGTCCAGGGCCTTAGCGGGCATGGATCCCCGGGCGGCCATCTTGGCGAGCCCGTCCACGGCCTTGCCTGCCAGGGTCTCCTGGCGATCCTCGTCGCCGAAGTCCTCGGCGTCGAGGTTGGTGTATTTTTCGATGATCTCAATGAACAGATCGGCCACGGCAGGGAGATCCGCCTCGAAGATGACGAGCTTCTCCACGATCTGGGCCGGGATGACGTAGCGGTCCTTGACCTTCTTCTTGAAGACCTTGACCAGAACAGGGTTCACCACTTTTCTGAATTCGATGATCTTTTTCTTGTACTTGGCGTCTCGCTCCATCATGGCCTTGTTCAACTCGTAGATACGATACAGGTTGAACAGGGCGCGCTCGCGGTTGTCCCGGGTCTTGGCTTCTTGGATCCGAGTGAGCCATACCTTGGGATCATCGGGATCATCCCAACAGGACGCGCATCGAGGTAGAGCAATCGCTCCCAGAATCACCACAACTGACAGGTGGATGAGGCGACGTTTCATCTGTGATCTCTCCCTGGCTTGTAGATGTTTGGCGGAGTATAGGGTTTGGCGGCGATTGCTGTCAACACCTGTTCACACTTATTGCCCTGGGTTCCGCGAGGCACGTAACCGCCCTTATCTACAGGTTGATTGTGTGGGTGAGACACCTGTTTGGGGCGGTAGTTCCGCAGTGTGTGCGAATTGTTGGGAGTGGGCTCAGGTTCCGGAGCCACAGAATCGTGACACATCTTTACAGGATGATGACACCTGTTTACGTCGAGGTGACAAAGAAAATGAATGATTCTGGTAACAAGTACATAGGTCGTCGTATCGACCCATGACGATGGCCCGAAAGAGTAGGCGGTGCGGCCGCCGTGGATTCCGTTACACTCCGGCGGCTCGGAATCCACGGCGGCATGTGCCGCCTTTTTTTATGGGATTCGGGCGGCGGGGGCTTTGCGGGCCCTACTAGGTCATCGCCGCGAAGGCCGGAGGCCATGGGCCATGGGCCACGGGGTTGAACCTGCGGGGATCGGCTTTTATACTGCGAGGGTGAAGAATATCGACGTTAACATCGGCCGTCGGTGCAACCTGCGATGTGTGTTCTGCCTGGACGGTCAGATCTCCTCGAAGCAGCGCCAGTGGGTTCCGCTGGCCAGCGCCAAGCAGGAGCTGCGAAAGGGCTGGGAGGCCGGGTGCCGGTCCATGGGCCTGCTCGGGGGAGAGCCTACGGTCTACCCTCATGTCTTGGAATTACTGGAGTTTGCCAGGGAGCTGGGGTTTGTGCGCCTGGCCCTATACACCAACGGGCTGCGGCTGGGGGACGCCGCCTTCTGTGATCGTCTGGTGGACGCCGGGGTGACGCGCCTGGGCATCTCCATCCATGGTCATCGCCCGGCGCTGGAGGATCGCATCACCACCCGGGAGGGCAGCTTCGAGGCCAAGCTCGCCGGCATCCGGCGGCTGTTGGTCCACAAGAAACGGGGGCGACTGCCCCATGGTCTGGCCGTCAATCCGGTGATCACCCGGCTCAACCTGCCTCACCTGCTGCCCATATTCCGTTTTTTTTCCAGGGTCGGCGTCGATGACTTCCGGTTCAATTTCGTGCGGGCCATCGGCCGGGCGGAGGGCAGCCGGGAGCTG
The DNA here is from genome assembly GCA_029938605.1 of Deltaproteobacteria bacterium. Classification (GTDB taxonomy): domain Bacteria; phylum Myxococcota_A; class Polyangia; order HGW-17; family JAJRWW01; genus JAJRWW01. Next base: position 21,215 of record JAOZUO010000114.1, read on the forward strand.
ACCCCGCGGTACCGGGACGCGGCCCGGGCGTGCGTGGAGCTCATCGTTGAGAACGAGCGGCGGTTGCATCGGTCTCTGTCCTTTGGGGATTTTCCCTTCTGCGTGTGGCCCTGGGAGGTGTTGGGCTCTGAAGTGTTGCGACGGCGCTACATCGGCGAGTTCCACGACTTGGTCACTGACGTGACCCTCTTCGAGGCGCCATCGGAGGACGCGGACCATCTGGATCGCTTCAACTGGGCTGAGCGTCGCAAGGCCTGGTTGAAGCAGAAGTTCGACGCCTGTGAGGGGTGTGCCTTTTTCGACGACTGCGAAGGAGTGTACCGCTGCTACAGTGATCTCTACGGCATCGGGGAGTTCGGGGCGGTGTCTGAGTCTGGCGTGCGCCGCAAGAAATCTGGCGTGCGTCGCAAGAAGTAGGGGTAGGGCTTTGACAGGTTCGGGGGCCGAATGCTAAGTTTTTGTTCATGGAACTGAGCGACGCCTTCAAGCAGATCAGCGACGTGGTGATCGACGCATACTTCATCACCGACGCCGAAGGTCACATTCTGGACTACAATCGGGCCTTCTTCGCGCTCTTCACCCGTCAGGTGGCGCGAAAGCTCAAGACCATGACTGTCGCCGAGGCCATCCCCATGGAGCGGGACTTGGTCAAGGAGTGCATGGAGACCGGACGTCATGTGCGGCTGGATGAGATCCCCATCCGCGCCAAGGGAGCCCAGGAGGAGCTACGGGTGATCCTGTCGGCCATTCCCCTCAAGCAGTCTGACGACACGGTGACCGGCGCTCTGGTGATTCTGCGCAACGTCACCGACGAGGCGATGATTCAGGTCAAGTATCAGGAGATGCTCGAGAATGAGGCCCGGGAGCGGGAGCGCCTCGTGGAGCAGATCAAGGAGCGCACGGGGTCGTTGGTGGACGCCAACGAGCTCCTGTTGGACCTGCAGCGCGAGCTCATGGAGTACAAGAAGGGGATCCGGCTCTAACAGTTCCCACCCCAGAAGTGGACTTCGGCTGCAAGCGCACCAGGCACGCCGTCTGCACACCACCAGATCAGGGGTAGTACACCCGGTACAACCACCGTGATCTGGTAGTGCACATCCGACGCACCTGGCACGCTTTCGCTTCGAACCCACTTCTGGGGTGGGAACTGAACTAGTCTCGCGGGTCTTGATCCGAAGTGTCGCGGTTGTTGTCGCCGTCGAGGCCGGTGAGGTAGAAGGCGAAGATCGCCTCACTGGCGCCCACTACGAGCTCCCGGCGCGTGTAGGTGACGCCCGGCTCCCAGGCCAGTCCGGCGAGGGAGGAGCCGAAGGCGGTGCTGGTGGCTTTGAGGTCGGCGCCGAACATCTTCGTGGGCTCGGCCGTGTCGCCGATGACGACGATGTTGGGGTCGGAGTCGGAGTCGGATTCCGCCAGCGTCTCCGCGGTGGCGTGGTAGCTCCATGCGACCTTAAAGATGATGGCCCGGCCCCGGTTGGACTCGAAGGAGGCCTGGGGATCTCCCACCACCAGCTCCTTCACCCCGTCTCCGGTGAGGTCCATGGCCGCCACGGTGGACCCGAAGTTCGCCAGCGTGCTTTCTATGGTGTACGAGGGCGTGTCTGTCAGCGCCGCGGGACTGCCGGTGGTCAGATAGATGTAGACCCGACTGTTGGTGCCCTCCAGCAATTTTTTGTTGGGGGAGCCCACGATGAGGTCGTCGACGCCGTCGCCGTTGAGATCCGTGGCGAAAAGGGCGGTGCCGAAGTACTGCTCCTTCCGACTCCCGCCGTCGGGCGGAGGCAGCAGGAAGGCGTCGCATTCTATGATGCCGCTCCAGGTGATGAAGCGCACCTCGCCGTAGGGCGGGTCCGGGTGGGGCAGCCCCGCCACGAAGGTGTCGGTGGTGTCGCCCTCGGTGAATCGGCCCGCCACCAGGGCCCGGCTGGTCGAGGTGTAGCCTGAGATGTTGGGGCCCTGGTACGGGCAACGCTCGAAGGCGGTGGCGTTGTTCGGCTCATTCATGGCGATGAAGATGTTGTTGTCGCCGGCGATGGCCCACTCCTGCTCCCCGCCCGGTGCGTCGAAGAAGCCCGCTGCCAGGGCGCCCCCAAGGCCCTTGGCGCCCCCTGTGACAATCACGGTGTACATGTCTCCGGTGACCAGACGTGGGTCGTCCGCGTCCGCCGGCGGGATCCGTATCGTTCGGACATAATTATCCTCGGGTGCGGAGATGAGTACCCGGGCGTCGTCCCCCACGGGGCTCAGCTCCACCATGGCCCCGATGGAGTTGCCCATGCGGTCATGGTTGGGCGCGATATCGTCCGTCTGGGCGATGCGGGTGCGCTCCACGTTGCCGTCCGGGCCGATCTCCAGGGCGGCCACCGGGGTCGTGTACTGCCCCCCCACGATGATGGTGGGCAGGCGGGAGTCGTCGAGGCGCTCAAGCACGATCAGGTTGTCGCCGAAGCTGGCGGAGGTGAAGTCCTTACTCTTGTCGTACACCTGAACCGGGGTCTCTCCGGCGAGATCGTCCAGGCCGCTCCAGGTGCAGCTCCCCTGGGCCGATCCCAAGCCCCCCACCAGCAGCAGCGCTATCATGGGGTTGAGGATCCGGCCGACTTTTCTGCGGTTGTGGTTTTTCATGATCACCACCTCCACTGTCCGCGGAGTCCGGCGTAGGAGGGGCCGACCTGCGGGGTGATGCCGATGCGTTTCTCGTAGAGCTTGATCATCGAATCGGGGCCCCGGTTCGCAAAGGTGTAGTAGACGCCGAAGAGCGCCGCGATGCCGGCCAGACCGAACATGCCGTTGGCGATGTAGGCATAGATTTTCCCTTTCTGGAAGCGGGCGTCGCTGGAGTTGACCAGCACGATGTTGCTGTTGATGTCTTTGCTGATGTCGTCCTGGATCTGCTTGGACATATAGCCCAGGGCGATGCCCCCCGCCAGGAAGCCCGCGGCGAATCCGTAGGCCACGAAGGCGCTGACCATGGAGGGTTTTTTCGCCAGCTTGATGCGCGCCGTGTGCAGTCGCAGCCGCCGCACGATGATGTCACTTTTGAGGGTCTTGAACCCCTTGCGGCGGATCTCCAGGCGGTGCTTGCCGGGCTGCACCACCATCCGGTCACAGGGGACCTTGCACAGCGCCTTGCCGTTGAGCACGACCTGGGCGCCGTACCCCGTGGCTCCTGAGATGGTGAGCCAGCCATGCTTGAGTTTCTTGAGGTTCAGGTGGAACTTGTGGGTATTGCCCGACACCACGTCGACGACTTTTTTGGACTCGGAGTAGCCCGTCTTGCGCACCCAGATCGTGTGCTTGCCGGGCTTGAGGAACCCGGTATAGGGCGTGCGGCCGATGGCACCGAACTGTTTCTTGTCGATGTAGACCATGGCCCCCGGGGTGTCCGCGGTGATCTGCACCCAGCCCAGATAGTGCTCCCGGGAGAGGGCCACGTACACGTCCACCAGGCGATCCGGGCTCACCGTGATGGTCTTCTTTTCCGGCTTGTAGCCCCGGTACTCGATGATCAGCTTGTGCTCGCCCGTTTCGAGGCTGCCTTCCCAGGGGCTCACTCCCAGCGTGGTCAGTTTATTGTTCAGATAGATTTTCGCACCCGCGGGCTTGGTGGAGATCACCACCACGCCCTTGGGTTTGATCTCGGGCAGCACCGGCACCACCACGGCCCTGCGTCGGGGCTCCACCACCCGGGGCCTGGGCGGATCTCCCGGCCGGGGCGGCGGCTCCACCACCCGCCGTCGGGGCGGCGTCTGCGCGGCCCTCATGGCCTTTTCCAGCGCAGCGACGCGCGTCTTGATCTTCGCGGCGTCGGAGGACTTCGGGGCCTTCTCCAGGTACAACTTGAAGTGCTTCACCGCGTCCTTGTAGGCCTTGCCCTTCTCGTAGGCCACCGCGGCGTTGAACAGAAATGCCGGAATGGGCTTGGCCTGGTAGGCCTCCAGAAATGCCGCCGCCGCCTTGACATAGGCCTTCTGAATGTAGAGCTGCTGTCCCAGGGTGAAGGCCTTCTTGGCCGCCACGAGCCCCGCGTCCGGAGCCCCCCGGGCCACGCCCGGAGCAAACAGCACCACCACCACCAAGCTCAGCCCCGCCAGGGCAACTCCCAGTCTGGGATAGGTAAGGGTACGCATTAGAAAAAGTTATCGCGACCGTTCGACGCTGTCAATCTTGACCACAGCGAACCAGGACTCTTTGGGGAACTGATGGGCGCTGAGACTTCGAACGGCGACGTAGGGATGTGTGTCGGTTGGACGCTGCTGCCGGGCCACATTTGGGAGGGGTACGGTCTTGGACCTACCGTGGTTGTCATGCTATTCTGATTCTGTTGTATACATTGTATACAGGAGATGCAATGAGCACTACCGTGTTGACTGTTCGCGTCGCGCCGGAAGTTTCCAAACGCCTGAGCAAGCTGGCCCAGGCGACGCGTCGTTCGAAGTCCTTTCTTGCAGCCGAGGCCATCGAAGAGTACCTCGCTGTCCAGGAGTGGCAGGTTCAGGCGATCCTCGATGGGCTGGAAGCGTCCGATCGCGATGAGGGCACCGATTTCGAGCAGGTGAAGCAATCCTGGGAGAGGAAGCTTGGGGAGAGGAAGCTTGCCGGAGAGGAAGCTTGAAAATACGCCTCACCAGCTTTGCCACGGGGGACCTGGAAGCCATTGAGACGTACATCGCCGAAGAGAACTCCGATGCCGCGGCGCGAACGGTGCTGCGGGTGTTAGAGGCGGTCGAAGGTCTTTTAGAGTTTCCAAGCATCGGGAGACCGGGAAGGATCCCGGGCACCCGCGAGCTGGTTGAGAGCCCGACCCCCTTCATCGTCGTATACAGAGTCAAGAGCAACATCCTCTGGGTGTTGCGTGTGATCCACGGCGCGAGACGATGGCCTGACTGAGGATGGTCTGACTGAAGATGGGCTGGGCGTGCGGCGAGCCGCGCTCAGGGCTCTGTCGGTTGATCCAGGGGGATGGGAACGGTGATGTCGAACACCACGGGCGCGTTGGTGGGCTGGTAGGCGAGGGTGCAGACGCTGGCGTTGACGAAGGTGGTCTTACCGTTGCTGGTGACGCCGTAGGCCTCGTGGATGTGGCCGAAGACGTGGTAGGCGGGTCGGATCCGCTCCACCGCCGCGAGGAGCTCCTCGCAGCCGGCGTCCACGCCGCTTTGCGTGATCCCGCCGTGACCCTGTGGCGGGCCGTGGGTGATCAGCACGTGGGTGTCGCTCCGGATGCGCGTCCACTTCTCGCGGAGCGGCTCACCCCGGGGCAGATTGAAGGCCCAGTCGTAAAACCACGGCTGCCAGGGGCTACCGTAGAAGCGCACTCCCTCCAGGGTCACCGCCTCGTCCTGGAGGTACACGCCTGAGCGCAGCAGCTCCCGAGCCGCCTGGGCCTCGGCCTCGCGCTCGAAGGCGAAGTCGTGGTTGCCGGCGATGACGATCTTGTGCCGATGCTCGAGCGTCGCGAGCCAATCGTCAAAGACCCGGATGTCCTCCAGCCTGCCCTCACGAGTCAGATCCCCCGCGTGCACGAAAAAATCCCCCGGCGGCACCTCGATCTGATCGTGCAGCCCATGGGTATCGGCCACGGCCACCACACGCAGGGTCTTTGACTCGTGACTCGGCATCAAGCGGCTACCCGGCGGTGGTGGACTCGCCGGTGGAGTGGGGGATGGTGAGAGTGAAGGTGGATCCCTTTCCGGGGATGGAGTGGACGCGGATGGTGCCGCCGTGGTTCTCGGCGATGCGTTGGCTGATGGAGAGGCCCAGGCCGGTGCCGCCGATTTTGGTGGTGAAGAAGGGAATGAAGAGGCTTCGGATGTTCTCCCGGCTGATGCCTTCGCCGGCGTCCTTGAAGGAGATCTCGATCCAGGTGGACCGTGGGCGGCCTCGCTTCAGGGTGCGGGTGGCGATGGTCAGGCGTCCGCCGCCGTCTGTCATGGACTGCAGGGCGTTCTGCCCGAGATTCAGAAACACCTGATGGAGCTGCTCGGGGTTGGCCTTGGTGGAGGGCAGGTTCTCATCGAGGTCCAGGCGGAGCTCCACGTTGTCGGCCGGGGTGCCGAGGATCTGCACGGACCGTCTGACCACGTCGTTCATCTGGAGCAGCTCACGTTGCCCGTGGTCCGGCCGGGCGTAGTCGAGGAACTGGGAGACCACGCGGTTGAGCCGGTCCACCTCCTCGATGATGATGTCCAGGAACTCCGCCATCTCCGAGGGGATCTGGCCTGGCCGCTCGTCGTCACTGTCACTGTCACTGTCACTGTCACTGTTGCTGTTGCTGTTGCTGTTGCTGT